>RDXG01000017.1 GCA_004292785.1 Bacteroidota bacterium | reverse complement strand
CAGGGCTATTTGAATGAAATTTTATCTGAAATTATCAAGCAGAGTAAAATAGAGTTTAATTACGAGGACGAAGAAACCGAAGAATAATGCATCGCCTAACATTGTATTTATGAAAAAGGGGCAGAAGTGCTAAATTTGGGCTAAGGTACTTTTTAGTGGCTTTTGTGGTAAATTGAACTTTTGTGCTTTTAATTCCCCTTCTTCATAAATACTTTTCCGTTAGCAGCAAGCGTAAGGAAAAACTTTTATGCGGAAAAGGCAATTTAAGACGAAAATTTTGGACTGAAAAATTCCAAAGTTAGAAAAAGTTATGAACGGAAAAACGTATAAAATTAGACAAATTGAAGCAAATTTTTTACTGAAACGCTTGTAAAATCTGACGAAGTAAAACAGTTTTTTTATCGAAAAAAATTAAAATTGTGCAAAGTGAAATGACATTTTCGCTGAAAATTTAGTTTCGTTTTGAAAACTGAACAACGAAGTTCAAAAACGCAAGCTGCTAACAATAGCTTGTCGAAAAGCGGGCTTAAAGAGCTAAATTCAACTTTTTGATAAAAAATAAACTTATGTGCTTGTGTGAGTTTTTGTGCTGGAAACTCCCGCTTTTCGCCAAGCCCTGTCCGTTGGGTGCAATTTTAAGGAAACGACAAACCTAAGAATTGCCACCGTAAAAACGGAAAAGGCAAATGGCAATAAACAAACTAATTTTAGGTGACTGTTTAGAAGTTGAAAACGATAGACAGCGAAACAATAGATTTAATTTACATCGACCCACCATTTTTTTCAAACCGAACTTACGAGGTAATTTGGGGAGATAAAGGCGAAATTCGAAGTTTTGAGGACAGATTTTCAGGGGGCATCGAACATTATATTTCGTGGCTCAAAGAACGAATACAAGAAATGCACAGAATTTTAAAGCCAACAGGCTCAATTTTCGTGCATTGCGACCACCACGCCAATGCTTATATTCGTGTATATATTTTAGATAAAGTATTTGGTGTAAATAATTTTAGAAATGAAATTATTTGAAGTTATAAAACAAATTTAAGAATATCAAATAATGCTTTGGGCAGAGACCACGATACAATTTTTAATTATGCAAAAAGCGAAAAATACAAAATACATCCTGATAAAAAAGATTATCCCGCAAGCGAAAGCACACTAAAAAGATGGGCTAAATATGCAGATGAAACAGGTTTTGTGAGTAACAAGCATTTTGCAGGCACTAATTCAACAATAATAAATACTGATGACGAAACAAAAGGATTTAACATTAACTCAGGAATTCCTCGTGATGTATGGGATATTGCACATCTTGCAGGAAACAATCCACAAAAAATAGGCTACCCGACACAAAAGCCCGAAAAGTTGTTAGAAAGAATTATACAGATGTCAAGTAACGAAGAAGACACCATTTTAGACTGTTTTGTAGGTGGTGGAACAACCATAGCAGTAGCAGACAAACTAAATAGAAATTGGATAGGAATTGACCAGAGTGTGCAAGCCATAAAAGTAACTGAATTTCGTTTGAATAAACAGCAAAATCTGTTTTCTAAACCTTTTTCGGTACAACTTCATAAATACGATTACGATACTTTGCGTTACAAAGACGCATTTGAGTTTGAAACGTGGATAGTTGGGCAGTTTGGCGGATTAGCAAACTCGAAACAGCGAGGAGATTTAGGACTTGACGGCAGAACACGAGAAAACCAACCTATTCAAGTCAAACGAAGTGATAATGTGGGCAGAAATGTAATTGACAACTTTTTTTCGGCAGTTCAGCGTTTCGACAAAACGAGTTTTGAGAAAAACAAGTCAGAAAACAAACCTATTGGTTTTATTATTGCGTTTTCCTTTGGCAAAGGTGCAGTCCAAGAAGTAGCCAGATTGAAAGTAGAGGAACAGATTATTATCGAATTGGTAACAGTTGAAAGCATAGTTCCGATAGCGAAAAAACCAACTTTGCAAGTAGAAATGCAAGATTTAGGCAAAGTAAAAGAACTGCGAAAAATTGAGTTTGTTGCGACAGGACAGAGTGAGGCAGGCATTGAATTTTTTGCTTGGGATTTTTCTTACAACGAAACGAATTTTGTCCCTGAAATTTTGCTCGACAAAACAGGCAAACAAACGTAT
>RDXG01000016.1 GCA_004292785.1 Bacteroidota bacterium | reverse complement strand
AATTCTGGGTTCAAAATACAAAACTGCCTTTCTGATGGCTTCTTGAAGGACATTAATCATGGTTTCGTCCATAGTTTCAAAAACCATGCGGTGAATATCGCAACCAAAATCGGGCAACATGACCCTTTCTCCGGGTTTTGTGCCTAAAATAATCTCCAAACTTTCACGAATATCGTGATCATCAGCAACCAGCACAGTGCTAAAATTATTTGTTTCGAAGGTGGGAGGAAATTTCCAGCCCCTTCCTAAAAATGAATGATCCATGTTTTACTTTTTACAAAAATACATTTTTTATTGAAATAACTACAATTTTTTTTTTATTTTTTTGCCAAATAATCAAAGAACAAATCAAAAATTTTAACCCGAAACTTCAATCGTACTCACGCCTCCTGCCAATTTTTTGACATGAATTTTGGTAGAAATTGCCTCTTTTAAGCCTTCCACATGAGAAATAATGCCCACCATTTTGCCACTTGCTTGCAAATTTGCCAAAGTTCCCAAAACCATTTGCAAAGTATCCTGATCCAAAGTGCCAAAACCTTCGTCAATAAACAAAGAATCGATGTTGGTGTGGCGAGAAGCCAAATCGGACAAACCCAAAGCCAAAGCCAAACTCACCAAAAAACTTTCGCCACCAGAAAGCGTTTTCATTGACCGCACATGATCGGCTTGATAAGTGTCAATAATCAGCAATTCCATTGATTCGTTGGGGTTTTTACGAATTTTATAACGCACATTTAACTTTTCCAAATGCCGATTTGCCAAACCCACCAATTTTGCCAAAGTCAAAGATTGTGCAAAAATTTTGAATTTTTTGCCGTCAGCCGAGCCTATCAATGCGTTTAACTGTTCCCAACGATGATGTTTTTGCTTCAAAACGTCTATTTTTTGTTGCAAATCTGCAAATTCTTGCTCCAATTTTTCGTGTTGGCGTAATTGTTCGCTAATTTTTCCAATATTTTGTTGCAATTCTTTTTGCAATTTTTTTAGTTCAACTACTTGATTTTCAATGTTTTCCAAACTGTCCACAGCCAAATTTTTGTTTTCAGTTTCCTTTAATAAATCCAAATTTTCCTGCCATTTTTTTTGCGTAGAAACTTCGTTTTCTTTGAGTTCTTGCGCTTGTTTTTGCAAGTTTTTTTCGGTTTCCAAAGTCAAAATTGCGTTTGTAAAATCGGCTTTGTTTTCAAAACCTTGCGCCAAAATATTGCTTTCAAATTGCGTTTGCTGTTGTAAAAAATCGGTTTTTATTTCTTGAATTTCCTTTTGTAAAGCCTCTTTTAAAGTGCTTTTTTGGGTCAATTCTTTTGCATTTTCGTCAAGAATTTCTTTGTTTTTTTGCAAAATTTCTTGTTGTTCGGAAATGCTTTTTTCCAATTCTTTTTCCTCTGCAAACAAATCTCTTTCG
>RDXG01000391.1 GCA_004292785.1 Bacteroidota bacterium | reverse complement strand
AAAAATAGTCAAAATATCACCTCTATAATGCAAATGATGAATAAAACCAATGCCAAACAAAACGGTTAATCTCCACAAAAAACGAGTAATAAATTCGGTCTTAGCCCCCTTTGCACGCACCAACTGGATAGAAAAACTTAACCCAAACAAAAAGGCAAAAATGAGATAAAATTTTCCAAAAATGATCACAAACGAAATTCCTTCAACTATCGAATCAATCAAGTTTTTGTCGTCTGGATTGCCCATTTGCGGTTTTCCTCCGCCATAATACTGTTCGATCATGTGAACAATCACGATGCCAAGTAGCGTAACGCCTCTTAAAACATCGATAATTTTTATTCTTTCTTGTGTTAAAGCGGTCATTTTTAAGAAAATTTAGGTTCATTTACTTTCATTCTTTTTTGCCATTGTTGCCAAAAAATTGCCAACGTAAAAAATATTCCTGCTACTGCCGACATTGCGCCTGCGATGGAAGCGTCTAAAAAACTTGCCAAAAAATAGCCTCCGATGGCAGTAAAAATACCTAAAATGCTAGAAATTATTAACATTTTTTTAAGGTTTTCGGTCAATAAATAAGCGGTTGCAGGCGGACAAATCAGCAAAGCAACGACCAAAATAGCCCCCACAGCCTCAAAAGACGCTACTGTAGTCAAAGAGACCGCCGCCATCAACAAATAGTGCCACAAAGAAGTAGAAATTCCGATTGCCGCCGCAAAAGCAGGATCAAAAGAAGTCAAAAATAGTTCTTTGTAGAAAAAATAAATAAAAGCCAAAATCAAAACCAACACGCCACCCATGATCCAAACGACTCTGGGTCCCAAATTGGTTTGGTTTTCAGTGATCCAAAGATCAAGCGGAACATAGGCAATTTCGCCATACAAAACGCAATCCTGATCGAGATCGACCTGATCAGCAAAAACAGTGATAAGGATAACGCCTAAGGCAAAAAGTGAAGTAAAAGTAACGCCAAATTTTGCCTTTTCTGTGAAAAAACTCGATCAAAAAAGTGGTCAAAACGCCAAAAATACCTGCACCAATCAGCATCGAAAAACTATTTCGGCTATCAGTTAGCAAAAAAGCAAACAAAATTCCCGGTAAAATGCTATGCGAAATGGCATCTCCGACCATCGCCATTTTGCGTAAAACAAGGTAACAACCCAACAAAGCACAGGAAACTGCTACCAAAGAACCCGCTAAAATTGTCCAAAATGCGTCCATAATTTTATAATTCTATAATTTTTTCTACTTTATGATTTCGTAAATAAGTTTTGATCAACTGCCTGACTTCTTGGTTGTCTTCTTGCGAAACAACTGCGTTTTTTAGGTCTTCTAACTCTGCGCCTTCTTCTATATTGACGTATCCAAAGCCTAAATATATGCCGTTTTCGACCCAAATAACCGATTTTTCGTGCTTTTCTCTGCCTTTATCCACAATCAAAAAACTTCTTTCTTTCAGATCAAAACTTTCGATAGCTTGTTGGACTCTGGCGTTGTAAATTTCAGTTTTTTCTTCGCCAATGCAAGCCCCCAAACATTGTTTTATTTTGTAATGAAAACAAGAATCTTGGGTTTTGTAAAGTCCCGTTAATTTTTGGCAAAGTTGATGTTTTTCGGTGATTCTGAACAAATATTGTTTTGCTTTATCAGGGCTTTCGAACACAAAAATCGGCTGTGTTTTGAGGCTCGTTTTTTCCAAACTCAAACAAACATATCCGTTTTCGTTTTCGCTAAGAAAAATGCCATAATTTTTGCCTGAACGCCTTTGCGCCCGATTAAAAAGTGGCTTAGATTTTTTGATTTCTACCGATTCCTGCAACAACGCAATTAACTCATTTCCAGTCAATTCGTAAGAAATATCCGCAATTAAATTTTTCATTTCTATTGCCTTTTTGGTTTTGGCACTATAAAAATGCGATCTAACTCGTTGTTGAATATTTTTGCTTTTTCCGATATAAATTAACTGTCCGTTTTCATCAAAAAAATGATATACGCCTTCCTCTTCTGGCAATTCATCAATCACAGATCGGTTCAGATTTGCGTGCAAACCTGAAATGTTAAACTCGTTGTTTTGCGTGATCAAATCGGGTTTTTTTTCGAGCAAAAGTTCGAATAATTGCACAGTTGCTTCTGCGTCTCCCATTGCTCTGTGCCTATTTTTGATTTTTATTCCCAAAGTTTCGCACAATTTTCCCAAACTATAAGAAGGCAATTTTGGAATAATTTTTCGGCTTAATTTGACCGTACAAAGCGTTTTTCGGTTAAAATTTGATCCCAAACGTTTAAACTCACTTTTGACAAACCAATAATCGAAGCTAACATTGTGCGCCACAAAAATATTCCCTTCGGTCATTTGAAAAATTTTTTTGGCAACTTCATAAAATTTTGGGGCATCTGCCAACATTTCGTTGGTAATTCCTGTGAGTTGCGTGATGTAAGGAGCTAAAATTCGTTCAGGATTGATCAAAGTTTGGTACTGATCAACCACTTTTTTGCCGTCGAAAACCAAAATTGCAATTTCGGTAATTCGTTCATTTTGGTAGCTTCCACCGCTAGTTTCTATATCAATAATTGCGTACAAGGCTCTTGGGGTTTAATGAATAAAATTTTTATTTTTCTAAATAAGCAATAAATTTCTGAATTTGCGAAAAAAAATGTTTAAAACTAAGTAACAAAACAAAATAAATGTAACACAGACTTTAGTCTGTAGTTTTTCTAAATTCACAGCCTAAAGGCTATGTTACATTCAAAATCTGAATTTTTGCCCAAAAAAGTCAAAATATATGGCAAAATTTGCGTTAAAAACAAGGTTTGTGCATTGTCTTCGCACAGATAACCGTAATCTATTGTTTTCATAATTTATGACTATTTAGAGTTCCAATCATCCAAAACTCACCCAAATATTTGTCGTAAGCGGTTGGAGGAATATCCAATTCTTTATCTTCTTTTCGAAGTCTTTTGAAAATCGTTTTTTCCATATTCAAAATTTGAGTTTTGCCATTTGTTTTCTCAAACATAAAAACAGAATCAGTCCAATCACGCATATAATTGAGCAAATAAGCATTGTGCGTGCTAAAAAAAACATGAATTTTCTTTTCTACACACCAATATTCAAACAATTCAAATATTTCGCGCAACTCAAAAAGATGAATCCCATGATCCAAATTTTCGATCAACAACAATTTTGGAGAATTGGCTTGATGAACCAAAGACAAATGAAAAATGATCAACAAAACGCCATCAGATAAATCTTCAGCAAAAAACGTTTTTCCTTGCGAATCCAACAAGCCAAATTTGACAAAACCATCGTTTTTTTCAAAAATAATTTCTACAAATTCGGGAAGGCAAACTTTAAAATCTTTGAAAAATTCCTGCCAAATTTGAACTTGATTTTCTTTCAAATTCCATAAAAAAGAAGCCAAATTAGAGCCGTTTTCCGACAAATAATTGTCCGATTTTTGTTCAGAACTTTGTTTGAGAAAAGGAATTTCAGGCGAATAAATCAAAACATTTTCGAAAAAATCTAAAATATAAGTTTTGCCTTTTTCCTCGATCTTTTTAATGGTTTTTGGCAAAGAATCTTTGAACAAATTGAATTTTAAACCATCAATTTCGACCACAATATTTTGCTTTGCATCAAATTTGATTTGATCTAAATTTGCTAAATTTTCGCCTTTAAAATAGCGCGAAATGTCTTTGAAAGCCTTAAAAACATTGCTTTTGCCAACATTATTTACGCCAATAAAAGCGTTTAATGCTTGCAAATCTAGTTTGACATCTGCCAAACTTTTGTAGTTTTGGATACGGATTTTTTTGAGCATCTTTTTGTTTTTTTTATTTAATAGAAACAGGAATGATGGTAAACTTGCAAACTCTTCGAGATAATTGTTCCTCACCCATGCCCAAAATATCTTTTTCACGGTCTTCCATGATTTGATATTTTAATTCAGATTTGATGTAATTAAACACAGATTCTGCCCGTTTGTGGGATAACAATTTGTTCAAAAACTTTCTATTTTCCAACTTTTCGTTTTCGTTATTTGGCGTAAAAAAAGGCAAATTTTTTTGTGTGGCAAGCAACAAATCGTCTGCGGTTTTTTGGCTAAAATCTTGGCTATCTGAATAGCCTAAAGCAGTCAGACGGAACTTAATTTCAGGTTTTTTTGCCAATTCCATGCTTTTTTCTTCGATCATTTTTAGGCGTTTTTTAAGGATATTTTCCTTTTCTAAGATTTCTGTGGCATCTTTTGGATTTTTTCGTTTTTTTAACAAACTCAAATGCTGTTCAATTTCTATAATTTCTTTTTTGAGTTTGGTGGTATCTTGTTTGAGTATGCCCGAAATAATCATTCTGTTTTCGCTTTGTTTTTGCAGATAATCTTTTGCAATTTTTTCAATTTGTTTCAGCACCAAATTGATAGTGTCTTTTCCTTCTTTGGTTAGTTCGTAGCTTCCCAAACCAAAAGATTTTTCGGCACTAATGATCTTGGAATCTACGGAAATCATGCCCATCAAAACAATAAGTGCAGCCGAATTTTTGTTTTTATTAAATTCTTGCTCACTCAAAAAATGCTGGGTTTCGATAATGCTTTCCTGTTGATAACTTTTGATTAATTGCAAATTGTCGTCATTTTCCTCTTTAATTTCGTTCAGTAATCGGCTTACATTCTGAAAATTAGGATTATTTGGTTCTTTCGACAATCGTTTTTGTAAGGCATTTTGAAAAGAGTCTATTTCGGCAGCCAATTTTTTCATTTGTTCTTCTTTACTTATTTTTTGAGAAGAAATATTGGTGTCAAAATTTGCTTTTTGAGCATTTTTACAAGCAAAAAATGACAAAAATACGATTAAAATTAATATATTTTTCATGGCATTTATTTATTTTGAGTCTAGGTTATTTTTAAAACAACAAAATATCTATTTTTTAAATATTAAACAAATTTAGAAATTTTTAGCGCTACACAAAAAATAAAGGAATAAAGTATTTTTTTGTCTAAAAAATTGATAATCAGATAGTTATTTTAAAAAAAAGCATATAAAAAAAAACTATATTTACCTTCATTATTATTTTGTCAAATTTATTTGAAAATATATGAATAGATTGTTATGTTTGCATAACAAGAACTAGCTTAAATTAGCGTTATTCTTATTACAAACTTATTTTTTACTCAAATCACAAAAAAAAACAAAAAATTATGCTTAACTTTAAGAAAATCTTTGCATCTGCTTCGCTTATTGCATTTTGTAGCGTCAATTTATTTGCACAAGCAGGTTGGAAATGGCCCGAAGATGCTGCTCTAAAAACAACTGCCATCGAAAAAAATACGCTTTATGCTGATGCGGTCAAGGCAAAAGAGTATGAAAAAGCAATAGAGCCTTTGGAATGGTTGCTCAAAACTTGTCCAGATTTGAATAAATCTCTCTATCAAAACGGAGAAACAATTTACAAAGAGCTTGAAAAAGTTGAGAAAGACCCCACAAAAAAAATGATGTATCAAGACAAAGTTTTGAAAATGTTTTATGATCGTTTTAAATTGTACGGAGAAGAAGAGTTTATTCTGACCAAACTCGGAAATGTTTCTTACAACTTTTTGATTAATAGAAAGGAGCAAAACCCTGCGGTGATACAAAGTTTGGATTCGCTTTACAGTCGTATTTTTGAGGTCATGAAGGGCAACACTTCTAGTGTACATTTGACTTTTATGATGTCGGTGGCTTGTCTCAAAAAAGCAGCAGGACAGTTCAAGGACGAAGATATTTTGAAACGTTATGATGCTATTTCAGAGGTTATTGAGGCAAATATTGCCAAAGAACAAGAAGTAGAAAAATGGAAGCAAGCACAAGATGGTATTGACAAGACTCTGACCAGATGCGTTACAATTGACTGTAAATTTGTGTTGGATAATTTGGGTCCAAAATTGGATAAAAACCCAAGTGATCTCAAATTGGCAAAACAAATTTTAAAATATATGATGAACGGCAAATGTACCAAAGAACCCTTGTTTTTAAGAACAGCGGAGGCAATGTTTGCGTCAGAACCTAGTTATGGATTGGGTCAAACTATTGCAGGTATGCACCTTGAAGCTGGAAATGACGAAAAAGCATTGGGATATTGCGAAAAAGCAATAACTTTAGCAAAAGAAGACTCTTTGAAAAGTGATACTTACATGATCATGGCAAAAATTGTTTATAAGAAAAAACAGTTTGGGCAAGCACGTGATTACGCATTAAAAGCCGTTGCAGCACATAAGGAAACAGATTATGAAGCCTATTCTTTCATTGGCGCAATGTATATGCAAAGTGGTGGAATGTGTGTAGGAAAAAATCCTGTCGAAAACCGTGTGGCATATTTGGCTGCTTACGAAATGTATGCTCGTGCAGGAAATAGCAGCGGAATGGCAAATGCACAAGGACAATTCCCTAGTATGGAGGAAATTTTTACGCATACTCCTGAAAAAAAATTAGGTGAGTCTATTTCTGTAGGTTGTTGGATTGGCGGTTCGGCTACTTTAAGAAAACGATAATTTTTTGTTAAATATTAAGATAAAAAAGGTTTGCTATTTATTTAGGGCAAACCTTTTTTTATTATTCAAAAACTAAAAACCTTTGATTACGCCCACAAAATCTGCCACAGTCAAAGATGCTCCACCAATCAACCCGCCATCCACATCTGGACAAGCAAAAAGTTCTTTGGCGTTGCTTGCTTTGCAACTTCCACCGTACAAAATAGACGTTTTTTGAGCCAATTCGCCATATTTTGTAGCCAAATGTTTGCGAATTTCGAAGTGCATATCTTGCGCTTGTTGCGTGCTTGCAGTTACGCCTGTTCCGATTGCCCAAATGGGTTCGTAAGCGATCACAATTTTTGCAAAATCCTCATTAGACAAGTCAAAAAGGCTTTCTGTAAGCTGATTACACACAAATTCCACAAAATTTCCTTGATTGCGTAGTTCCAAAGTTTCGCCACAACAAAAAATAGGAGTCATGTGATTTTCCAAAACTTGTTTTACTTTTTCAGCCAAAAACGTATTGCTTTCCGCAAAATATTCGCGCCTTTCGCTATGTCCCAAAATGACGTATTCCACATCAAAAGATTTGAGAATTGGGGCAGAAACTTCGCCTGTATATGCACCAGAGGCTTTATTGCTACAATTTTGTGCGCCCAAAGCAATGGCTACATTGTCCACCATTGAGGCGGCATAACCCAAATGTGGGAAAGGTGGGCAAATAACAACTTGACATTTGGCTAAAATGTCCGAATTTTGTGAAACTAATTGCGAAATAAGGTGAGAACCCGCTGTTTTGTCGAGATTCATTTTCCAATTACCCGCTACAATTTTTTTTCTCATGTGATTTTTTAACTTTTTTTTATAAAATTTTTCAATCCAATTCTAAAATTTGATCTTCACTTAAACCTGTCAATTTTG
>RDXG01000390.1 GCA_004292785.1 Bacteroidota bacterium | reverse complement strand
CAAGGAAACGCACCTGGCGTAATGGTAGGTGCAAATTCTGGACAACCTGGTTCTTCTACAAACATTCGTGTTCGTGGAGTTGGCTCTATTACGGCAGGTTCTGCACCTTTGTACGTAATTGACGGTGCGGTGGTGCAAAGTGATAATATTAGCCAAGTGGCTCGTAGTCAAGACCCTTTGTCAAACATTAATCCAAACGACATCGAAAGCATTACGATTTTGAAAGATGCCTCTGCAACAGCTTTGTATGGTTCTAGAGGAGCAAACGGTGTGATTGTAGTTACGACAAAATCGGGAAAAGCAGGCAAAACTAAAATAGAATTTTCTGCACAATATGGTTTTTCTCAACGTCAAGAAGGAAAGGTAAAACTCATGAATTCTCAACAATTATTGGGTTATCAAAGAGAAATTCTTAAAAATAGAGGTAGTTTTAGTGATTCTGATATTTCTTCAACTTTACGACCAGATGCTTTGGCAAATACCAACACTGATTGGATTTCAGAGGCTTACCGTACTGGAAAAACGCAAAGTTATGAAGTGTCTATTTCTGGCGGAAACGAAAGAACTCGTTATTTTGTGTCAGGAGATTATTTCAAACAAGAGGGCATTTTGAAAGGCTCTGATTTTGAACGTTTTAGCACTCGTTTGAATTTGGATAACAAGTTTTCAGACAAATTTGATATGTCTTTAAGAATGAATTTGTCTTATACCAACCAATTTAATGCAGGAGGAGGCAATACTTTTTCAAGTCCAATTTTGGGTTCGTTTTTTAACTCTCCTTTTATTCCTGCTCGCAATCCTGATGGCACAGCTCCAGATGGTTTTAGAGGCACAGTTCCTGGAACGGTTGGTTATGAGGCTTTTGGAGGAATTCCTGCGAATTTTCGCCCAACTTTGTTAGGAGGAAATTTCTTACATTCTTTGGACAGAAACTATGTGTTGAACAACAATTTGCGAAACATTACCAATTTACAAGCAGGTTGGAATATTGCTAAAGGTTTGCGTTTATCTACCAATATCAATTCCGATTTGATTGTGATCACAGAAAAATCTTATCGTGATCCAACTACTTACGACGGTGCGCAACTAAGCGGTTATTTGACCGAAGCCTCAACTTTTTCTTCTTCTTTTTTGAATAACTATATGTTGAGTTACCAAAAAAATATTGGAGAACACAATTTGAGTACAAGACTCGTTTTTGAATACCAATTTAATGATCGTCGTTTCTTTACCGCTTCAGGACAAAATATTGCATCTGGTGCTTTAACAGTCTTGGATATAGCTGCCAAACCTGCTGCTGTGGGCGGTAGTAATTCGCAAAGTTCTTTTATTGGCTATTTGGCAACCTTAAACTACGATTATAAATCCAAATATTTTGTAGGAGGTACTTACCGAATTGATGGTTCTTCGCGCTTTGCACCAAATAATCGTTTTGGTAATTTTTGGTCTGCAAGTGCTGCTTGGAGAATTTCTCAAGAGGAATTTATGAAAGATGTTAGCTTTGTTGATGATCTAAAATTGAGAGTAAGTTACGGAACTACAGGAAATGCAGCTTTGAATAGCAATTATCCTTTTCAAGGACTTTATTCTTTTAGTGCAAGCTATAACAATTTGCCTGCTTCTATTCCTTCTTCACCAGGAAACCCAAATTTGGGTTGGGAAAAATCAGGAATGTTTGACATTGGCATAGACTTCTCTTTATTTAACCGAAGATTGACAGGTTCGGTAGAATATTACGACAAACGTTCAGAAGCTCTTTTGTTGGATGTGCCTTTGTCAAGAACTACAGGTTTTTCTTCACAAACTCGTAATTCTGGGGCTATCCAAAACAGAGGTTGGGAAATTGCTTTGTCAGGTGTAATTATTGATAAAGCAGACCTTCGTTGGACAGTTGATTTTAATATTGCCACCTTAGAGAACAAAATTTTAGGTTTAACAGACGGTCAAACATTTTTGACAAATCCTGGAAACGGAAACCAACGTTTGGAAGTAGGTCGCCCAATTGCGTCTTGGTTTATGCCTGAATGGGCGGGAGTAAATGCAGAAACAGGCGCTCCACAATGGTATGACAAAGATGGAAACCTTACCAATAGTTACGCCGCCGCAGTTCGTCGTTGGGTAGGAAAAGCATTGCCCGACTATACAGGTGGTATTACCAATACTTTCAATTGGAAAGGTTTAGATTTCTCTTTTATGTTCTATTTTGTGGCAGGTGGTCAAGTATATAACAGTAGCCGTTCTTTCTTAGTTTCTGATGGTTCTCGAAGTACCTTTAACCAAAGCACAGACGCTTTGACTTATTGGAAACAAGCGGGTGATATTTCTGAAAATCCAAAAGCAGTTTTTGGAAATGGAAGTGCTTCAGCAAATACCTCTTCTCGATTTTTGGAAAGCAACGACTACATTCGTTTAAGAAATGTACGTTTGGGTTACAATTTGCCTAAAAGTTTGCTTAGCAAAATTAAAGCAGACAAAGTATATATCTATGCACAAGCTCAAAACTTGCTTACTTTTACCAATTACAGAGGTTTTGATCCAGACATTAGCACAGCTCCTGTAGGTGTAACAGGTACAACTCCAGAACAAGGTGGTGTAGAATTTTTCCCTTATACCAACGGAAAAACAGTTACTTTTGGTATCAATGTAGGGTTTTAATTCATTCTAATAGACACAAATCTATAAGGTTTCTAAAATCTTATAGGTTTGATTTTAACAAAAACATCTAAAATTTTAATTTTAACATGAAAAAAAATCGTTTTTATACATATATTTTAGCTGCTGCTCTTACTTTTTCTATGGGAGCTTGCAATGATCGCCTTGATCTCAAACCTTATTCTTCTTTGCCACCAAGCGAAGCATTAAAAACTGTTGATGATGCAGGAATCGCGGTTTTGGGTATTTACGAACGACTACAAGAACTCAACTATTACGGCAGAGATTTTATGGTAGTAAATGAAGTTTGTGGAGATGATATGCTCATCACAGCTGCCAACTCAAACCGTTTTCTTTCAGAGTTTCAGTACCAATTTGGTCCCACTTTGTCAGCACAATTGGGTTTTTGGTTAAGTGCTTATCGTGCCATTTACGCAGCAAATAACGTCATTACCAAAACACCACAAACTACTGATTATGATGCTTTGCGCGGAGAGGCTTACTTTTTGCGTGCTTTGGCTCATTTCGATTTGGCAAGACGTTATTGTAGACCTTACACCAATGTTGCTACAAAACCAAATGATGCCAATTCTGGTATTCCTGTCGTAGTTACGCCTTTTGATGATCCTGTTGCTTTCAAACCAAAACGCAATACTTTGGAAGAAACTTTTACCCAAATTATTGCAGATTTGAAATTGGCGCAAACGCTTGCACCCGCTTCTAATGGCATTATTCGCGCTGGAAAAGATGCCGCAACCGCTTTGTTGGTTAGAGCATACGTTCATAAAGGAGATTGGGCAAACGCCATCACAGAGGCGGACAAAATTGCAAGCAAATACAGTTTATGGCAACCGACAGCAGTAGTTGCTGCTTTTACAGCTGATTTGAGTTCAGAAGAAATTTTTACACTCAAATTTGTTTCGCCAGAAGCTCTTGGAGCTGATAACTGGGGCAGAATTTATCTTCCAAACCCAACAGGTTATGGAGATGTTCGCCCTTCTAGCACTTGGTCAGCTTTGTTAGAAACGGGAGATGTACGTGCAGGACAAGTCATTGTAAG
Organism: Bacteroidota bacterium; assembly: GCA_004292785.1. Taxonomy (GTDB): domain Bacteria; phylum Bacteroidota; class Bacteroidia; order Cytophagales; family Thermoflexibacteraceae; genus RDXG01. Next base: position 2,776 of record RDXG01000390.1, on the reverse strand, counting down.
GTCAGGACAAAATTACCTAAATAAATTCCCTGGAAATACTGCCGAAGGTCAAGTAGGTATGACTAGCGTTAAAATTTTGCGTGTTTCTGAAGTAATTTTGAACCGCGCCGAAGCCTATGCAGAAACAGGAAATTTGGCAAGAGCATTGACTGACGTAAACGCTTTGCGCGCCCGAAGAGGATTGGCTGCTTCAACTGCTGCCACCATTGACGATGTCAAAAAAGAAATTTCTAAACAAAGACGTTTGGAATTTATTGGCGAAGGTTTCAGAACAAACGATATGTTCCGCAAAAACGAAAACCGTACAGTTACTGACAACAACGCTTTGAGTAAAGTAAATGTTGCCGCTGATAACTTCCGCGTGGCGTTCCCAATTCCTATTCAAGAAATTGATGCAAACCCAAATATTGTTCAAAATCCTGGTTATTAGTATTTTTCCATAAAAAAAGACTTTCGCAAGAGAGTCTTTTTTTTATGTTTTTAACAATGTTTTTTTAGGAATAATTATTCTGAAAGTAGTGCCAACATTCAGTTCTGAACGCAAGACAAAAACCTGCCCCTGATGATAATCTTCTACAATTCTTTTGACTAAGGTAAGCCCCAAACCCCAACCGCGTTTTTTGGTAGTAAAACCTGCCTCAAAGATGCTTTTAAATTTAGAATGTGGAACACCTTTGCCTGTATCCTGAATGTCGATAATGATATTTTGGATATGCGTACTAATTTGAACGTCTATTTTACCGATTCCTGCCATTGCATCTACCGCATTTTTACAAATATTTTCGATCACCCATTCAAAAAGTGCTTTGCTCAAAGGAGCTTCAAAACTATCCGAAGTTTGGGCATCAATATTAAAAATAACTCTGCTAGAAACTCTTTTTCGCAAATAAGAAATGATATTTAAAGTAACCAAATACACATTTTCAGTTTTTAAAGCAGGTTTCGAACCAATATTCGAGAAACGTTCTGTAATAGTGCCGAGCCTTTTTACGTCTTTGTCGAGTTCCAAAATAATGTCTTGATCTACACTTTCGTCAGCTTGAAAATATTCGACCCAAGCCATCAAAGACGAAAGCGGAGTTCCTAATTGGTGAGCAGTTTCTTTTGCCAAACCTACCCAAATGCTGTTTTGTTCGGCGCGGCGCGTAGAACTAAAAATAAAATAAATCAAGACAAAGAAAATTCCGATAACGGTGGCTTGCAAAAAAGGAAAATATTTGAGTTGCGTAACCAAAAACGAGTCTTCGTAGCAAATCATGTATTTTATTTCGGGCAAAATTACATAAATCGGGTCATATTTTTTGCGCATTTGCAACATTCGCCTTTCCAAAAAATCGGTTTTGTTTACATTGTCAGGAATATCAATATTTTTAGAGTCAATGGGTTTGCCTTTGTCATCAGCCAAAATAACAGGAATGGTTTGGTTGGCATTGATAATTTCGTCGACCAAAAAGTTCAGATCATCATCAGCTTCGGCGGTGGCTATAAATTCTTGCCCTTTGGCAAACATTTCGATCTGCTTTTTTTCGCGTCTTGACAAATCTTCAACCAAAGTGTTGGTATAAAAAATAGAGAGCAAGCCCACCACAGTTGCAAAACTCACCACAATCCATTGGGTACGATTTGGATTCATTTTTTTGAGGATTAAACAACTAAGTCAGACGCAAGTCGGACAGTTTTTATACAAAACACTTGTAAATAAACTGTCCGACTTGCGTCTGACTTAGGTAAAAAAAGGTTTAAGGGTTTATTAAATGCTTTGTTTGACATCGAATTGTTCCAAATAATCGGCAACTTTTCGGACAAACATTCCGCCTAAAGCTCCGTCAATAATTCGGTGATCGTAAGAATGAGAAAGGAACATTTTTTGTCTGATCCCGATCAAATCGCCTTCTGGAGTTTCGATAACGGCAGGTTTTTTGACGATTGCCCCCAAAGACAAAATCGCTACTTGCGGTTGCAAAATAATAGGAGTTCCCATCAAATTTCCAAAAGAACCAATATTAGAAACCGTATAAGTTCCGCCAGAAAGCTCGTCAGGACTCAATTTATTTTCTCGTGCGCGTTTTGCCAAATCATCTATTTTTATAGCCAAACCACTCAAATTCAAATGTTCTGCATTTTTAATGACAGGCACAATCAAATTTCCAGATGGCAAAGCTACTGCAACGCCAATGTTAATGTCTTTTTTGATCAAAATTTTATCTCCATCGATAGAAGAATTGATCAACGGAAAATCTTTGATAGCTTTGACTACTGCCCAAATAAAAATCGGGGTGTAAGTCAAATTGATGCCTTCTTTTTTCTTAAATGCTTCTACTTTTGCTTTGCGCCAATTCACGATTCCTGTTACGTCTGCTTCCACAAAAGAAGTTACGTGAGGCGAAGTATGTTTAGATTCGACCATGCGTTGCGCAATCATTTTTCTCATTCTGTCCATTTCCATCACCTCTACCCTACCCTGCGAACTTCCCGAATAAGAAACTGCGGGTTTGTTTGTGCTTTGAACAGGCTCAACTTTAGCAATTTCGGTTGCTTTTTCTTGTTTTATTTCAACAACTTCCAATGTTTCTGTTACAGGATTTTGCGTTCTTTTTGCCAAATAATCTAGCAAATCATTTTTAGTGAGTCTGCCATCTTTGCCCGTACCTGCAATTTTTTCCAAGTCAGTCATTGAAATTTTTTCTTCTTTGGCAATATTCAAAACCAAAGGCGAATAAAATCTGTTTTCGTTTACTGAACTTTGTATTTCAACTTCTTTTTTGACAACAGAAAC
>RDXG01000389.1 GCA_004292785.1 Bacteroidota bacterium | reverse complement strand
TTCTAATGATTTTGACAACTACGAAAGATATGAATATGACGAAATTGGTAATTTAATTTACTTGGAAGGCAATGGCGAAACCTCTCGCATGACGTGGACTATTTATGGGAAGTTGGAAACGGTTGTCAAAGAAAATCAGGCAACAAACATTCTTACAACAGTTACGTATCTCTATAATGCGATGGGCAATCGGGTGCATAAAAGCGTTGTCAAAGAGGATAATTCAGGGAATATGTCAAGTAGTAGTAGGGGTAAGTACCAAACTACTTACTGGCGTGATGCACAGGGCAATGTGCTGAAAACAGAAACTTCTGGTTTTTCTGCGGACTTAAATGGGGTGCAGACAAGCAAAAACTCGGAGGAATTTGTGATTTATGGTAGTTCTCGGCTTGGCACTTATTCGCCTGTGTATAACGAATATGTAAGCCAATTCTTTGGAATTACAGCAAATTCTTTAACTTTGGGCTACAAGGCTTACGAACTCAGTAACCACTTGGGCAATGTGCTGACGACGATTTCGGATAATTACTTTGTTGCTCCCCCTTCGGGGGCTGGGGGGCTTGCAAGGGTGCTGCACTCTCAAGACTACCTTCCGTTTGGCATGGCGATGACCAACCGAGGCTATACCGAAATTGGGGGCAGTGGCTATGCTTTTGGGTTCAATACGCAAAGGAAAGACTTGGACATAGACGAAAACGGAAATCATTATACTGCGGAGTTTTGGGAGTATGATGGGAGGATTGGGAGAAGGTGGAATATTGACCCTGTAGTAAAGGTGTGGGAAAGTGGGTATGCTTGTTTTTTTAATTGCCCTATTCTGTTTAACGACCCATCAGGAGATATACCACCTAAAGCATTTTATGACTCTCGTAGTAATACGCTAATATTATTTAAACCAACACAAGCACAAGTAAAAGCTTTAATATATGGTAGTACAATGGCTTATGCAGGACATGCAGGACCTTTAGAGGATGTGGAAAAAAGATTTGGACAAAATTTGGTCAGAAATACTTTTATCAACATTAATATTAATGCTTCATGTGAGAGTGGTGTACCTGTTGTAGCTGGTGATAACATAGATGATGTTGATACACAAAAAAGATTAACTAATAATTCTAACAACATCAACTTACTTATCCTTAATACAGACGAAATGGTTGAGAGTTTTTTAGCTACTCATGCAAGTATTAGAGGTTTGGCAAAGACACCCCATGCAGATATGGATGCGATGAAAGAGTATTATTACACTACCTATAAAGGAGCTGGTTTGACAGCAAGGGTCTCTGTTAAAGAGTTAGAAGATTGGGGTTTAGATGACGAAGCTTTTAATGAAATATTGTTAGACCAATATAATGCAGTAGCAAGTACTTACAAACTTCCAACTATTAAAAATTTAAAAGATACCCCTTTAGAAGTGCAAAGAAGAATTATGCAGTACGTCAAAAATAGCTTATCAGAAATAGATGAAGCAGAAGATTTAGCAAGTAAAAGACTTCAAGGTAAACATCTAATCACTGATGGGAGAGAAATAAATAAAACAATTCTGGAGAAAAAGAAAGATGCCAATGTTGTTTCTGGGGATAGGGGAATTGTTACAACAACTGAAATTAGAAAAGACTAAATTAAAAAAATTAATATGCGTTTTTTGTTCCTATTTTATTTTTTTCTGTGTTATACAGAAGCTTACTCACAAGACAAATTTAGATTTGCTTCTGAAGACGTAACAGAGTTAAACACTCCTTATGTAGAAGAAGTATATAATTATGGTATTATCAATATTGATTTGTTAGAAAAATGTCCTAAATTAAGGAAAATTAAATTTGATGGATATAAAAATCCAAATATTACTTTTTACCTTGGAAATTTGAAACAAGTCAAACATATTATTCTATATGGTTTTGCTTATACAGAAATTCCTTGTTGGATACATGAGATAATTGAATTAGAACAAATAGAATTAGAATTCAATAGGATACCAGTAATAAATAGTCATGTATTTAAGCATAGTTCTTTAAAAAAACTCAATATTGCTGTACAGTCATCTAATTTTGTAAAACAGCTAACTCTCGAAGTACCAACTGAAATTAATGTTACCCTAAATGAATTAGATTTATCTGCTAATAAATTGGTAATTCCTGATAATTTTTTCTGTTTTTTGCCTCGTCTTAAAAAATTAAAATTAGTAGAATGTAAGGGTGGATTGCCTATCAGTATTACTTGTCTGAAAGAATTAGAATATTTAGATATTTCAAAATCAGATATAACTTCATTACCTGATGATATAGATGAATTATTATCAATAAAAAAATTGATACTCAAAGATACAAAAATTACTAAACTACCAGAAAGTATTCATAATTTAAAAAATTTGGAGGAGTTGAATATGCTTGGCACAAATATTTGTACCACGAATGAAGAACGTATAGCTTTTATTGAGAAAATAATAGTTAATAACCCCAATATTCAAATATGGTGGTAATACTGCCGTGATGCTCAAGGCAATGTGCTGAAAACCCAAACCACAGGCTATGCTACGGACTTGAATGGCACTACGCAAAGCAAAAACTCAGAGGAATTTGTGATTTATGGTAGTTCTCGGCTTGGCACGTATTCGCCTGTGTATAACGAATATGTAAACCAATTCTTTGGAATTACAGCAAATTCTTTAACTTTGGGCTACAAGGCTTACGAGTTGAGCAACCACTTGGGCAATGTGCTGACGACGATTTCGGATAATTATTTTGCCCAAAACTCTACTGCTGAGGTTTCGGCAAGGGTGCTGAGTAGTCAGGATTATTTCCCCTTTGGAATGGTGATGACAGAAAGGAGTTTTGTGGAAAGTACAGAGAAGAAGTATAGGTGGGGATTTAATAATCAGGAAGTCGATAATGATTTAGAAGAGGGTGCGGTTGTGTTTAAGTATCGTATTGAAGATGTAAGGATAGGTAAATTTTGGTCTGTCGACCCTTTGGCTGCTTCTTATCCTTGGAATAGTCCGTATGCTTTTGCAGAGAATAGGGTTATTGATGGGATAGATTTAGAAGGGAAAGAATTCTCTAAAAAAGAAACAATAGATAATAACGGAATAACACAAATTAAAATAGTAATAACTGTTAAGCCTGTAAACGCATCTAATCTTATGGGTAATGACGCCTTTAATTCGTTATTGTTAAAAACACAAGAACAATTTACAAAAACCTTTAATGTGTTAGACAATAAGCGTAATATACAATATTCAGGGGAAATTTTATATGATAATCAAGCTACTATAACAATGGATTTAGTGGATGCACCTAAAATTGAGGGTAATGCTATAGCTGGGTTTAGTGCTGTTGGTTATACACAAGTTTATGCAAATGAATATACAAAAGATGGTTATATTCCTAATGACATAGAATTAATGGCAATTGATTGTGTCCATGAATTAATACATCAAGGAATTGGTAGTACACATCCCAATAATAAAACAAATCCTGCTGAGGATGTAGCACTAGAAAAGGTTAATCCAAAAACATTGCCTAAAGATGATGCTAATCGTAATCTCACATATAAAACAACTGCAACTACAATTATTCCTGATATATTTTACAATATTATGTTATACGGAATGTTTGTTGTTGATGGCAAAAAAGTTTCAGAAGTTAGAGGTACTGAGAAGAATGCAACAAAGGTTAGCCCCGACCAATTGAATGTGATTCGGAAAAATATAGAGAAAAGAAGAGTTAATGGAGAACCAATGGCAGATGACTAAATATTCCACAAAATATATGTTGATACTGCTGTTTAGCAGTATATTATCTTGTGTTTCACAACAATATAACAATAAATTAGATTGTGTTGTTGTGGACTGTGTTTATGATACGTCTCATTCTAATAAAAATATAGAATTAGATTCTTCCTGCCTTTTTTTAGAAGGGAAATTTTTAGATACAATAGACATTTATAGTAATAATATTCTTATTGCAAGCAAAATGTCTATTAAATCTTTAATGCATCCATCGATGGTTCAGTTTCCTATAAAAATCAAGAAAGGTATAAAGAAACAAACCATTAAGATATACTTTAAAAAACAGAAACAATGTATCCAAATAGACCTGATGCCATCCTATGTTTATTACTATATAAGTTGTGAAGATGGTTTATGGATAGCAGATTGCTCTAATATCTTGCGAAAATATAAGTGATAATTGAATGCTAAACGTCGTAAAATAATTATATAAATCATTTAAGAAATTTTTTTAGCAATCACCAAACTACCTACTGGCGAGATGCACAAGGCAATGTATTAAAAACCGAAAGTTCGGGTGGTTACAGAGATTTGAATGGCACAAGGCATGATAAAAATCAGGTGGAATTTGTGATTTATGGCAGCTCTCGTCTGGGTACCTATTCGCCTGTGTATAATGAATATGTAAACCAATTTTTTGGAATTGCGAAAAATACGCTAACTTTGGGATACAAGGCTTATGAACTGAGCAACCACTTGGGCAATGTGCTGACGACGATTTCGGATAATTACGCCCCCCAGCCCCCTACAGGGGGAGTTTCGGCAAGGGTGCTGAGTAGTCAGGATTATTTCCCTTTTGGGATGGTGATGACGGAGAGGAGTTTTCAAGAAAAACAGGAGAGGAAGTATAGGTGGGGGTTTAATGGCAAGGAAAATGATGAGGATATTGAGGGGCAGGATTATGGGTTTAGGATTTATAAGGAAAATTTGTGTAAGTTTTTGAGTGTGGATCCGTTGAATGCGAAATACCCTTGGTATTCTCCGTATCAGTTTGCAGGGAATAAGCCAATTGTGTTTATTGATGTAGATGGAGCAGAGGAAGGTTTTAACATTCGTTTGAGGCAAATGGAAGTTGGCTATTTAAAGGGATCAGTAACAGAAAAAGAACTTAAAGACTTTCATAAAGGAGCAGCATTAGGAGCAGCATTAGGTGTTGGTGTTATTGCTGTTGCTGCAGGCACAGTTTATGCAGCTCCTATTGTAGCAAGTGCAGCTGCCAAATATGGGGTAGGTTTAATGCTTAATCCTATTGCACAAGCTAATCTTGTTGGACTTGCGTATGGTCTTGCAGGTGGAGAAGACCAAATCGCATTTACTGGTGGAGATGATGTAGGGAGATATGTAAGGAAATCTGCTAATGCTATGCAGAACTTTTTTACTAAAAAGTCTGTTGATAGGTTGGTCATGGCAACAGTAGATAAAGCACAAGAGTTGCTTACTCCTGTGAGTGTTAGCAAATCTGGTAATCCCACCTATCAAATGGCAAAAGACGAAATGGGTCCCGTTTTAACTGGGGTTTTAGATAATACAACAGGTGAAATATTTTTTGGAATGAATAATAAAAATGGTGATTTACCTGACAATTTACACCCTCTAATAAAAAACGCAGTAGATGTTCTTGAAGAAGCAGGTGGTACAGGTTATAAAAATACAAAGGGAGCAGGCTCTCATTCAGAAATCTATGCTTTAGACCAAGCTTTTAAGGCACGTGAGAAACTTACAGGGAAAAAATTAACTGAGGCTGATTTAGGTTCTTTTCTTATTCATAATGTAGGCTTAAGAAGTAAATCAGCTTATTCATTTATCATCAAATGTCCAGATTGTGAGGAGATAACTAAACCTGTGCGAACTACTCAAAATGCAGCACCAAACATTACACCAAGAAAAGAATAATGGAAACAACTATTTTATTAGAAAATTTAATGCTGAACTTTGAAGATAATCGTTATTATTATCAAGGAGAACTTTTTTCAGGCATTGCAGTAGAGAGAGAGCAACCCGAATTGGTGCTTTTGCGAATATCTTTTACAAATGGCTTACCAGCTTGTCAAAAGGTATGCTATGAAGACTTGGACTACGACTATGCATTAGGGCGTTATTGTTATAATGGTGTATTTTTCACAGGTATTTCTCATTCAATATATGATAAAGAAATAATGTATTCAGAAAATTTTTATTTAGATGGAGAATTTTATGGGTTTGGTAAAACGTGGTATGTTTCTCGAAAAATAAAAGAAATATCAACAGAAGAATATAGTAGAGAATGGCATGAAAATGGGCAGTTGGCAGTTGAAAAAATCAAGGATAGACGACTTACCATAAAAAAACGGACATGGGATGAGCAAGGAAATTTGCTTACAGATGAAACTTTTGAGGGGTGGCGTAAATAATTTTTTCTGCTTTGGTTCTTGTCTGTATGTGCTTAGAGTTAGGTTTTTAGCCTACTCTAAGCATTTTTTATTAACACAATTTACAGATTTATTTGTTTTGTTCTTTGAGTTCAAACAAAACTAAAAAAATGCTAAAAACTTGTGGAGGATTGTTTTTGTAGTAAGTTTGACGTTTAGGAGAAATTTTAGCCCTATTTTTTCTTTTTTTCCTATCCAATGGCAACATTTTAACTTTGAATAGAACCAATGGGCAGGGCGAAACTTTTGACTTTTTGAGTTATAATTACGATATTAGTTTGAATAATCAACTTA
>RDXG01000388.1 GCA_004292785.1 Bacteroidota bacterium | reverse complement strand
CTGATGGTACTACCGTAACAGGCGGGAGAGTAAGTACGTGCCAAAGATACATTAACTACAAAAGGGGTTACCTAAAACAGGTAAACCCCTTTTTTTATACAAAATTAAAAATAATTGACTTTATTTTTTACAATTATTTTACCTTAGATAACTCTTTTTAAATAAATTTCATTAATATTTTTAAAAGCTATTTTCAAAATACCAATTTGGTTACACTCTTATAAGCAGTAGTCTTTATTTAGTTCTTCTAAAAGTAAAGAGAAATATTTGTTTGATAATCACAAGCTATAAAAAATGATGTTATCAATTAAATAAAGTTGTCATGCTTTAAGTCTATTGATTTATGATTACTTAATAATAAGTTATGTCAAACTCCATTACTTTAACTTTATGCAAATCAAATCAATAGTTTAATAAAAAACCCTTTAAAAGGGCTTTTATTAAATTATAATCCTCTAGCTTTTTTACTAAGGCTAAAAGTTCTAGCAATGTTAAATCCAAAATGAATATCACCTTTTCCCCAACTCCATTCGGTTTGTGTGAGATATTGCGGTTCGACCATGCCGCGAGAGTTAGAAACGTGTAACTGAAAAACGTGTCCTCCTGTTTCAATTTCAAAACCTAAACTTATTGGATCATAAAAAGTTTTTTTAAGTTGATCATTGAAAATGTAGTGATATTCACCAATAATTCCAAATCTTTTAGTCAATTTTAGTCTTCCACCAATACCCATCACAAAGATACCATTGGCATCAGCTTGCGTATTTGCAAGATTTCTGTGTACATAGGTTGGCATAAGTTGTAAAGAAAAATTTTCATTAAATTTGCGGGCAACAATTAATTGGGAAGTATAAGTCAAATAATGTTTGGTTTCATATTTGACGGTATTGTCTGAATAATCAAGGGTTTTAGCTGCCAAACCCAAAAACAAAACCGCAGAAATAGGTATGTTTTTTGCCCCAGAAGACTGTCTTAAAAGTTTGATTTTCGTAAAACCGTCATAAAGCCGATCCACTCCACTTCTACCAATACCAACCGACCAAAATTTATTGATTCCGTATTCAAAGCCCAAACGAACATAGGCTGCGTCTAAACCATAAAATTTGTTAAAACCATCTGAAATTAATCCAAAACGGTGATTGATCAAAAATTGAAGCTCGCCTACAGGTTGTAATTCTGTGGTGTGTGTATTAATTAAACGGCTAGTTTTGAAAGTTGCCGTAGTGTAATTCACTTCATTACTGTCTTTGTCTTGTAACATATTGAGTAAATCGTCTTGAGCAAATAAATTTTGCGCAATAAAAAACGATAAAAAGAAAAAGATTTTTTTCATAGATTTTTTTTTAAATGATTTGGTAAAGTACATTTTTTTTTACAAAAACTGTATTTCAAACTAATTTTACAAATTTTAATTCTTTTTCTTCACAAAAAAAGATTTTGGCAGGATATTTTTCGAAAAAAAGATGTTGATGAGTTGCCATAAAAATGGTCGTTCCTGTGCGGTTGAGTTCCCAAAAAAGTTCTAAAATACTATTTGCTACTTCTGAATCGAGATTTCCTGTAGGTTCATCTGCCAAAATTAAAACAGGTTCATTAATCATTGCTCTTGCAATGGCAACTCGCTGCTGCTCTCCTCCCGAAAGTTCGTAAGGCATTTTGTTTTGCATATTTTCTAAACCAACTTGAAAAAGCACTTTTTCTATGCGATTTTGGATTTTTTGCTGATCTTTTTGCCCAACTGCCTCCATCACAAACGCCAAATTTTCTGCCACATTTCTGTCTGTAAATAATTGAAAATCTTGAAAAACAATGCCAATTTTTCGCCTTAAAAACGGAATTTCTTTGTCTGAAATACTCGAAACGTCATAATTTGCTACTTCTATTTTTCCTTTAAAAACGGGCAAATCTGCGTATAAAGTTCGCAACAAAGACGATTTTCCGCTGCCTGTTTTTCCTGCTAAATACACAAATTCTCCCGCCTCAATTTCGAAATTTACGTTTTTCAAAACTAATTTTTTTGCATGGCAAATATCTGTATTTTTGACGCTAATGATCATATTTTTCAAATTAAAGAGTCTAATTTAATCATTTTTTCTTGATTTTCTTCAGCAAAAATATGTTGTTCCAAATCTTTAAACTGATCTTTTTGATAAGAAAATTTAATTTTTCCTTGTTTCAAATGATGAATTTGATCGCAAATAGTTGTTAAAATTTCTAACAAATGAGAAGTAATCAAAATGGTTTTCCCTTTTTCTTTCAAACGCAACAAAATTTGTTTCAATAATTGATTTCCTTCCAAATCTAAACCATTCGAGGGTTCATCCAACACAATAATTGGGCGATCTAAACTCAAAATTGCCATTAAAGCCAATTTTTTTTTCATTCCTGTCGAATAATTTTCGATCATTTGACTCAATGGTAAATCAAAAATCCGATTCCATTCTTGAACAGCAAAATTTTGGTTGGAAGCCTGAAAAAGATTCAAATATTCTTGCCCTGTCAAATAATGGTAGAAAAAATTATGACTTTCCAAATAGGCAATATTTCGGTAGTTCAAAGGCTTTTCCTCCCACAAAATTTGTCCTTCTATAGCTTTTACCAAACCGTATAAACTGTGCAGCAAAGTTGTTTTTCCTGCGCCATTTAAGCCTATCAGTCCATGAATTTGCCCTTTTTCTAAATTAAGACTAAGGTTTTGCAACACATTTTTATCTTTGTATTTTACTGAAATATTTTGTATTTGTAGCATTTGTGCAAATTTTATAGATTTAATCTGTCAAAATAACAAATTTTTTTTATATTTTACAATAAACTAAAAAAAGCTACTTTTATTTCTATTTTTGACTCAACAGATTTTCAAAAAAACTTGACAAATCAACGTTTCCGCCTGTCAAAATCATGGCAATTCGTTTGCCTGCAAAATCTTGCGGATTTGCCAAAATAATAGCCAAAGGCAAGGCACAAGAAGGTTCGATCACAATTTTTAGGCGTTCCCAAATCAATTTCATGGCTTGAACAATTTGTTCTTCGGTGGCAAGCCTAATTTCGGACACATATTTTTGGATAATTTCAAAGTTTTTTTCTCCCAAAGACGTTCTCAAACCGTCTGCAATGGTTTTTGGTGGGCGTTGCGTTTGCAAAATTCCAGAATAAAAAGACTCAAAAGCATCATCTGCGAGTATTGGTTCGGCAGCAAAAACCTTTGTTTTTGGCGAAAAAAGGTGCGTAGAAATTGCCGTTCCACTCAACAAACCACCGCCTCCAACAGGCGAAATGATGATGTCCAAATCGGGAGTTTCGTCAATAATTTCCTTTGCACAACTCGCCTGACCCGCAATTACTGCATAATCGTTGTAAGGCGGCACAAAAAAAGCCTTGGTTTTTTGCATCACTTCTGCCAAATTTCTCTCACGATCTTGCAAAGTATTTTCGCTTTCAATAACGGTTGCTCCATAACCCAAAACCGCTTGCTTTTTGACCGCAGGCGAATTGTTGGGCATCACAATGTAGGCAGGAACGTTTCTCAAACGCGCCGCCCAAGCCAGTGCTTGCGCATGATTGCCCGAAGAATGGGTGCAAACGCCATTTTTGATGTCCGAATCAGACAAAGAAAAAACCGCATTTGCTGCGCCTCGCATTTTGAAAGCTCCTGTTTTTTGGAAATTTTCGCATTTGAAAAACAAATTTGCCCCAAACATTTTGTCTAAACTTTGAGACGTTAAAATTGGCGTTTGGTGAATGTAAGGCTTGATTCTTTTGCAAACTTCGAGAATGGAATTTTGATCAAAAGAAAAATGATTGAGTTGTATCATGTCAATTAAAAATTTGTTTTTTCGTTGTCAAGGTCGTTTTTAAGCCTTGACAAATGTAAATATAATAACTCAAGTCAGACGCAAGTCGGACATTTTTTCAAACAAAACCTTTTGCTATCAAGTGTCCGACTTGCGTCTGACTTTTTTCATTGACAAACGTTTTTTTATTATTTTGGCAAAACTTTCAAAACCTGCCCAATTTTTACATTGTCATTGGTTAATTGGTTCAATTCCTTGATAATTTCAGGGGTTGAATTGAATTTTTTTGCAATATTTAGTAAAGTATCGCCACCTAAAACCTTATATTGTACAGGATTATTGGCTTTGGGTTCAAAACTTTCTGAAGCAACTGCTGTACTTCCGATCATTGAGGTACTTTCAACGGTTGTGGTTTTGGGTTCAAAACTTTCTGACGCAACTGTAGTACTTCCGATCATTGATCCGCTGTTAGCATTGTTCACAGGCGTATTTTTGCCGATTGGAATGATTAGCGTTTGCCCAACTTTGATCGCACCGTTGACCATAATTTCAGGATTTGCATTTTTGATGTCTTCCACATTGACCATATACATTTTCGCCACTCCGTTTAGGTTATCGCCCGATCTAATTTTGTATTTGACCACATTGTGATCTGCTCCTGCATTTGGATCAGAATTTACTGTAACAGCTTTGTTATCAACGGTTTGACTAGCATTTTGAGCTTCTTCTACCTGCAAACTCTCTCCAACTTTCAAATTAAACATAACTTGCGGATTTAATTCTTTCAAACGTTCTACGTTCATGCCAAATTTTCTGGCAATGCTGGTTACGTTATCGCCTCTTTGAATGGCATAATCTTTTTGGACTACATTTTGGGCAAATGTGTTTGCAAAAAATGCACAAAAAATAATGGTTAAAATACTGATTTTCATAAAATAGTGAATTTTGGATTCTTATTTTTTATTTGATGTATAAAACTATCATTTTATTTGAAAAATAACAAAATAAAACCACAAAAATTTAAAATTCTTGTGGTTTTATTTCATGTAAAACAATTTTTTACAAACTAAAACTCAAACGACCAAAATAGTAAGCTCCGTTAAACCCAAATTGCGTAATACGGCGAGAATAAGGAAAACGACCAGAACTTGCATTATCAGAATGTGCGTTTCGGTCAGGATAAACGTCTAAAAGGTTATTTGCACCAATCGTTAAACCTAAATTTTTAGCAATTTGGTAAGAAAGAGTTATATCTGTAACCATTTTTGCTGAAAATGTTTGATCACGGGTTTCTTTTTGACCTGTAAAATTATTCAAGACAAAAGCACTAGGATCGCCACCGTCAGAAGGATGTCTGTAAGTAATTTCGCCAAAACGAACATTTCTGACCATGATCGAAAACTTGTTAATTTTGTAAGTCAAAGTCAAATTTACTTTGTTTTGTGGATTTCCTGTTTCAAAAACGGCTCTTTGTTCACGATCAAAATAATTTGCTTCTTTGCCTTTCAACAAATCTGTGGTTTTGATGTCGTCGCCTACGGTTGTTTTATTAAAATTGGCTGCTAAACTTACGTCTAAATTGCCTTTCCCAATATCAAATTTTTGAGCCGCTACTACGTCTAAACCCATAGTCGTTGTGTTGATGGCATTGGTAAAAAATTGTCCTGTGTTTGCACCCACCGAAAACAGCAAATCGTTGATGGTGCGGTCTTGTGTGCCAACTGCTGCTGCTGCATTTCCTCTAAATTGTCCTGTCAAAACTACCCTGTCGTTGATTTTGATGTAATAGCCATCAACAGATAAAGTGAGTCCTTTTACAGGTTCTGCCGTAATTCCCAAACTTGCATTCACCGAAGTTTCTTGTTTGAGTTTTGGAATACCCAAAATTTGTGCGGCGCGGCTATCGTTTGTAAAAGTACCTGTTTCGAAAGGTGCGCCGCCAATAAACAAGGTGCTGACCGCACTAAAATAGGATTGTTGCAAAGACGGAGCGCGAAAACCTGTACTCACAGCTCCACGAAGCGAATAACCTTCTGCCAAAACTACTCTGGCGGTTAATTTTCCGTTCAAAGTGCTACCAAAATCACTATAATTTTCGTAACGTGCTGCTGCTCCGATGGTGAATTTTTTGGTAATATCTGCCTCCAAATCTAGGTATGCGGCGGCATTGGTTCGGTATTTATTGACTTCATTTGAAGGTTTGAAACCAGGAAAAACTTGCGCTCCGCCTACTTTTCCGAGTGCGTCAAATTGTCCGACTACTTCGTTATAATTAAAACTTGTACCGTCAGGGCGAGTTACGGTTTTTACGTTTACGATGTCTCTTAAACCATAATTTCTGTAAGATTTTTCTTCTCCTGCAAAAATTTCGTAATTATCAACTCTAAATTCTGCTCCAAAAGCCACGTTAAAACCAGACAAAACTTTGTCAAAATATTTGTTCATGTCAAAATTGGTTGTATTTTGGGTAAAAGCAAAGCCTCCACACTGAAAAGAAGTAGGAGATTCTGTTCCCAAAGACGCATTATTAGAATTTTCTACGCCAAACATAAAGGAATTTGTGCCATAAGTATTGCTAAAATCCACATTCCAATCTTGTATTTTCCCTCTGATTCCAAGCGAAAAAGATTTATCTACAATATTACTATTGATCAAAGGTAAAAAACCGTTTGGATATAAAGCTGCCACCACTTGTGAAGTTTGGTTTGGCATACGATAAAT
>RDXG01000387.1 GCA_004292785.1 Bacteroidota bacterium | reverse complement strand
AGTCCGCTTTCAAACGAAGACATTGCCAATTATACAGGCTTGACTCTCGAAGAAATAGAGAAATTACGGGATATAACGGAATAAACAAATTAATATTCATTTCCAATCGTGAATATTAATTTGTTTTTGGCAAAAATCGTATTCGTAAGTTTGGTTAGATGCCACAATAATTGTTCGCTTTTCTTTGTTTTTTTCGATGGTTTCCAAATACCAAGCAATGTTTTTAGAGTCCAAATTCGAGGTTGGTTCGTCTAGCAAAAGCAAGGAAGTTTGCGAATAAATAGCCAAAGCCAATTTTAGTTTTTGCTTCATTCCCGACGAAAAAAATTTGATCATTTTACGAGTCGAAGATTTGCTAAAATCCAGACAATCAATAAGTTGCTGTTTGGAAATACTTAATTTTTTAAATTTTTCGTGAAAATCAATTTGTTCTTCTAAGGTCAATTCCTCGATCAACTGCAAATAAGGCGCAGCCCAAGACAAATGTTTGAATAAAGAATCGGAAGTAATGCTTTTTTGTCCCGAAAACTGCATTTTTCCTTGTGTAAGAGGCGTAAAACCTGCCAAAACTTTGAGCAAAGTAGATTTTCCGCTGCCGTTTTGCCCAATCACCGCCAAATTTTCGCCTGATGTTAAAGAAAAAGATAAATTTCTAAAAATCCATTCATTTGTAAATTTTTTTCCCAAATTTTCTACCAAAATATTCATTTTTTTGCTTTATTTTTTGTAAAATTACTATTTAAAAATTATTTTTCTTTGAAAAAATAAAGTATATTCGCAAAAATATGAAAAAAAATTTCCTAAGATTTTCATTTTTGATGTCGGTATTGTACCGCAAATATCAACTTTTATTCACTTTTTTATTGGTGGTATTGGTTGTGATGTTGCTCGATATTTTGCTTTTTAAAGTGTATCAATTTGTTGATTTGGAAAGCCTAAATTATTTTCTCAAACAAGACAATGCTCCTGATGTTGATATTCCTTCTATTTGGCTCGATTTGCTTACTTTGGTGCTTGGAACGCTGATTGTGGTCATTTCTATCGCCTCGCAAAGCACTCCAAAACTCATCGATTTGTACATCAAAGATCAGACAAGTTTATTTTATATTTGGTTCATTGCCTGCGGTTCTTTGCATAATTTGTCGGTTCATTTCCTGAAAACCATTGACAAAAACATTGCTTTGTATAAATTTAGTTTGTTGGTAAACAATTATGTACTTTTGCCGATTGGGTTAATTTTGGCTGTGCCTTATATTTTGTATATTTTGCGTTATACCAAAAACAAAAATGTGATAGAAAAGCTATTTTTGTACGGAAAAAACCGAATTAGCCGTTTGGAAAATTATAGCAAATTTGGAATGTTGGACAAAAGCAAAAACATTGCTGCCCATCAAGCCCTCATGTTTGACACCTTGAATCAGCTTGATGAATTGCTCAAATTTAATAAATTCAAAGAACCACAAGCCGATATTATTCATAAAATTAGCCAATTAATGCAACAATATTTGCAAGTCAAAAAGCATTTGAAAGCTAATTTTTTCGAGATTACTTCTGCCATTCGCAACGATATTTCTTTCAAAACCATTACTGATCAACTGTTTGACATCGAAAAAAAGCAAATTTTTTACGAACAAAAAACATATAGAATTATTGGAAACGCCTATTTTGATCTCATGGAAACTGAAGAATTTGATCTTGCGTCTCTGTGCATACACGAAGTTTGTCAATGCGGGAAAATAGCGATCAAAGAAGGCGATACAGAAATGATCAACGCTACTGTTATTCGTTTCAATACTTTTTTGCGTTTTGGAATCAAGCACGTTTTAAGAAAAAGCGAGCCTAGAAACCTTTATAACGCCATTTTTCATTATGGAAAATTTATTGACGAACTCATTTTGATCAAAGACCTAAAAATGGTCAAACAAACTTGCGTTTATTTGAACATTTACTTGAACGAAATTTATAGACATAGCCAAAAAATAGATGCCATTGCTTTTTTGGTGGATGTTTTTGCTTGGGAACTCAAAAAATTATTGGTTAAATTATACGAAAATTCTTTTCCAACAGATTTTCAGCAAAATTTGTTAGAAATGTTCTTGAAAGTAGACAATTTGACTAATCTTGCCCCAGAAAAAAAGAAATTTGCGTTCAGCATTAGGGTTTTACAATGTAATTTGGCTTTGTATTATTTGCAAATGAACGAAGAAAGTTTTGTAAAAGTGATCATTGCTGATTTGATTGAAGACAAAGGATTTTTAGGTAAAGAAAATTTGCGAAAATCGATGCAAATGGTTTATGAACGAATCAAAAATTCTAGTCCAACTTTTTGGGAAGACACTGATAGAGGAAATATTAATTTGTATTACAGCGAAAATAAGGAAATGTTGGCTGTTTTTGAGAAAATTTTTGAAGAAAATTTGTAAAGACATTGTATTTCTAGCAAATAAAATGTCTTTAATTTTTTAGTTTTTCATCAAAAAATTAGAAATTAATTCAATGGTTTCTTCGATGGCTTCCACGTTTAAAGTGTGTCCTTTTTGTTTTAACAACACAAATTCGGAATTTTCTAAGGCTTTTGCAATTTCTTTTCCCATTTCGGGTGTGGTCAGAATATCGTCTTTTCCGTGAATAATCAAAGTTGGAATCTTTATTTTTCGCAAGTTTGGTCTATAATCTCCGCTTTCGGAAGTGGCTTGCATCAATTTGACTAAAGCGTCTGCGTTTTCGTTTATTCCACTTCTGAAATTTCGCATGGATTCCAAAGGAATTAATGGGTTTTCTACATAAAATTTACCCAAAACCATCGGCAACATTACATCAAACATCAGCGGATAACCACCTGCCTGTACCGCTTTTTGCCAACCATAACCCACTTGTTCAAAATAGGAAGTTTTATGGGCAAAAGTGGACATCAAAACCGCTTTTTGTACAAAATCTGTGTGGTTTGCCATCAAACGCATCGCAACTGCGCCGCCATAAGAAATGCCGATCAAATGAATTTTTTGCAAGCCCAAAGCGTCTAACAAACTTTTCAGATCGGCAGCGTGCTGATCAAAACTCCTACTTTCGCCTGTTTTGTCCGACTGACCTTGAAAAATAGAATCTACAAGTAAGACATTAAAATTTTTGTGTAATTTCTCTGCATAACTTTTCCAAGAAAGCGTGGACTGTGAAAGCCCATTCAAAAATACAACGGTTTGATATTGATTGTTTTGCAAATCATATTCGTAATAAATTTGTTTGCCGTCTGTCAATGTATGTTTCATGGAATTTGAGAATTAAAAAATATTTTTATTAAAAATTAATCTTCTTCAATATATATTATAAAATTTTATAGGTAATTTTTTAAACCAGATGTCTAATCGCGCTCCTGCCCATTGCCAAAACTGCTTCTTCCGAATTTCCGCACAAATGAGGCGTACAAACCAAATTTTCTAATTGCAAAAATTCTAGGTCTGTGGGCGGTTCTTCTTCATAAACGTCAATCGCCGCGCCTTTGATCATTTTGTTTTGCAAAGCCCATTTCAAATCTTCTCGTTTGATGATCGAACCTCTGGCGGTATTGATCAAAAATGCGCTTGGTTTCATCAATTCAAGGGTTTCTTTGCGTACCAAATGCGTAGTTTCTGTATTCAAAGGCGTATGAAAACTGATCAAATCGGCTTGGCGAAAAATGTCTTCTTTGCTAGTTTCTGTCAAATTATTTTCAGAATAATATTGTTTTTGGTCAATAATATCATTTACCAAAATTTTACAGCCAAAAGGTTTGAGCAAACGCACCAATTCTTTGCCAATAAAACCGACTCCTATAATTCCTACGGTTTTTCCTGAAAGTTGATAGCCGCCTGACTTATTCCAAATTCCCGATTTGTGTTGTAAAGAAGTCAAAAACAAGTTTCTGCAAAGTCCAAGCATAAAACCCAAAGCCACTTCTGCCACCGAAAGCCGATTTACACCGCCTGTCCAGCCAATTTTTACGCCATATTTTTGGCAAATTTCCAGATCGATGTTGTCTAAACCTACGCCATATTTAGAAATCATTTTTAAATTTGGGCAAACTTTTAACACATTTTCGTCTATTTTTTCCAAACCAACCACCAAAATATCAGCTCCTTGCACAAAATCCAGCAAGGCTTGACCGTCTAAATACAAACCTTTGTCATTAAAAACCACGTTTTCAGGGAAATGCTGCAACAATTCGATGCGCAAAGTTTTGTTCAAAGAAAAAGATCGAGAAGTAACTACAATTTTTATAGACATTTTTTTTTAGTTTTTTTAATTAATTAAATATCTCCCAAAGCCAAAATTTAAAGTATTTTTGCATCAAATTATTCTTTTTTATTCAAATTGAGCAAAAAAACGAATGATTCCACTTATAAATTGTTTAAAACTTTCAGAATGATTATGATTCAAATCAAGATTCAAATTTGGCGAAATGGCTTTGGCAGAAGCTACTTTTTGAAATTCTGGAAGCATCTTGCGCAATTCTTGTGAAGCATTATTCAACAAATCGGGATTTCTAAATTGCATTTTGCGTAAATATTTGTCGGCTTTAAAAGAAGGATAAGATTTCTCGATAGCAAGCATATCCCCCAAATACCAACTTTCTAATTCTCTGCAAACAATTCGAATCAGTGTAGGGCAATTTCCATTTTTTTGACAAAGTTCAAGCAATTTATTTTTAAGGATCAAACAATCCGAACTGTCTTGATCTTGAACAACAACTACTCCCGCAGGTTCATGAAAATTAGAAAAAACTTGCATTTTTTTTGGAATAGACTTTTGCAAGTCCGATTTTCCTTCGTGTGCGCGCACAAAATAGTTTTCGCCCAAAATCCATTTTTCAGACAAAATTTTGGGAAGTATAATTTCTAAAACTTCCTTTATCGATGCTTCTTCTGTCAAAATTTCTATTCTTGGCATTTGTTCTAATTTTTGATTCCGCTTCCTTTCAAATAACCTTCTTTCCATAAAGCCCCCAACAAATCGCCCTCCTTGACCAAATTTATGACTATTTCTTCATTTTTAGCCGCTTTTATGGTGGTATATCCTTTATTTTTATTTAGCCAAAAAAGTTCTTCCACCTGCAAAGAATTTACAAAATCAGGCGAGTGAGTGGATATAAAAACTTGTCCGCCTTTATTTGCATACTCTCTAAATTCTTCCGCCAATTCCATCAATAAGTCTAGGTGCAAATAATTTTCAGGTTCTTCTACACAAAGCAAAGGATGAGGATTTGGGTCATTCAAAAGTACCAAATAAGCAAACATTTTGATTGTTCCGTCAGAAACATACCTTGCTATAAAAGGGTCTTTGAAACTGCCATCTTGAAATTGCAAAACAATGCGCCCATCTACCGTTTCAGAGGCTTTAACATCTGAAATACCTGGTATTCGCTTTTTCATTTTTTCCAAAATAGATGCAAAAACAAGCGGATAATTTTCAAAAATATATTTGGTAACCTGCGCCAAATTGTTGCCGTTGGTGGAAAGATGTTCACTAATTCCTGTGTCTTCTATATTTTGTGCCGCTTGGATTTGAAAATTAGACACAAACCAATTTTCTAGCAAACGTCTGAATGAATTAATTGCCCTAAATTTTTGAAACTGCCCCAATCCTTTAATTGCCAAAATATCGGGCGAATCTAGAGTCTGTTCTTCTCTTTTTTCTATAAATTCTTGTTTTTCTCTCTCAAAATCGTCTTCGTTGGTGATCGCATAACCTTTTCCTTTGGAAAAATCCAAAAAACGAAAAGGACGACCATGTTTGCCTCGTCTGTAACTCAAAATTTCTTTAGTGATAATCGGTTGTTTTTGTTCATTTAACCCAATAGACAACTCATAAGTAATCAAAGGCGATTTGACTTTACCAATAATTGAGTTTCTAAATTTGATTTCAAATTCAATATCTCCTTCGCTATCTCTGGAAATAACCTCTTTAAAGCCGCCTCTTTGATTAAGAGCCACTTTTACGTTATTTTTTAAGGCACTACTCAAAAAGCCAAACACATCGAAAAGTGTAGTTTTACCGACCCCGTTTGCTCCCAAAAATACACACATATTTGGTAAATCTCTGATTTCTACCTCTTTAAATACTTTAAAATTGCGGATTTTTACTTTTTCTATTTTCATAAAACAATTTTTTTTTGTGTGTAGAACGCTATTTCAACAAATCTATCAAAGCATTTTCCAAATTTTCAAATTTCATTTTAAAACCTTCTCTTTGTATTTTTTCGCAAGAAACCCGATTGCCGCCCAAAACAATAGCCGACATTTCGCCTAAAACAATTTTAAGAAACCAAGCAGGTACATTTGGCAAAAAAAGTGGTTTTTTGAGTACGTGGGCAATTTTTTTGGTCATTTCTTTGTTGCTCACAGGATTTGGGGCAAAAACAAACAAATTACATAAATCTTGCAAGTGAATCCACGACAAAAATTGTTCGCCTGTTCCCAAACTTGCGCCTAGCCAAAAACGGATCGGTAGGGCAATTTTTGTTAAGGCTCCACCTTTTTCGCTTAAAACTACGCCAATTCTTAATTTTACTAATCTGATATTTAATTTTTGAATTTGATCGCTTTCATTTTCCCAAAATTCTACGACTTGCGCCAAAAAATCGTTGGCTGTGGGGCAGTCTTCCGAAACCCAGCGGTCTTTGGTATCTAAGCCATAAATTCCGATGGCACTTGCGCCAACAAAGGCTTTGACATGATGATTTCCTTTTTCTAACTCATTGACTAACAGTTCAGTAGATAAGGTTCGGCTTTCTAAAATCTCTCTTTTTCTGGCATCTGTCCAACGGCTTTCGGCTACATTTGCTCCCGCCAAATGAATGATGTAATCGGCTTGTGCAATGGCGTTTTCGTCTATAATTTGTTGGTCGATATTCCAATAAAAAACCCTAACATTTTCGGGAATATTTTTTGTAGATCGGCTTAAATAGCTTACTGAATAACCTTTTTCTTGCAAAACTTTTGTGAGGGCTGTTCCTACCAAACCCGTTCCACCTGTGATCAATACATTTTCCATAATTTTAAATAATAATCCGCAAAGATAGCATTTTAAATCAAATTTTTGTACAAGTCTTTCAAATAGATCGGACAATCCATAATTTTGACGACATCATTTGAGTTTTGAAAATGCGTTTCTGTCCAAGTTTTGTTGTTTCTTGTATGCAAAATTAAAGCCGATTTATCAGCCTTTGCATATACAATTTGTTTTAAGGTTTCTATTTGTTTGTAATTGTTAATTTTTTCAGTTTTATCAAATTCGTCATACCAAATTTCAAAAATTAAATAGGGATTTAAAGATGCTTTTTGGGTGTCGCCTTGCTCATCTTTATAAATCATAAATTTGTTTTTTTCTTTGAAAATAGAAATAGCAGGCTTGTAAACGCAAGATTTCGTTAAATAAATGTATAGCGGATCGTTTTGGAAAATTCGCAATTTGAGTTCTTTTTTTTTGGCAAAACTTTCGATTAGGAACAAAAAATTTTGAGTTAAAAGTTCGTTTTCTTTGTTTTCCTGCAAATTTTTGTGAAAAGAAAAAGAGAAACCTTCATGAAATTCGGTTGGATAATTGCATTTTTTGGAAAAAGTCAAAAACTCGGCAGAAGTAGTCTGAAAAGCCACATTTTCGGGCAAAAGTAAACGGCTTTCCAAATCAAATGGCAAATTATCTAAAATTTGGACAGGAACAGAAAATATATTTTGTATCATAAAATCAGATTTTTTGACAAAATTATTCAATTTATCTGTTATTTCAAAAAAATGTTTTGTTACTTTCCTTTATACGCAATTTGATACAATTTTTCCAAATCAATTTCCAAATTGTCCATGCAAGGAATTGTTAAAATTTCGCTAAAATCCTTTGTTACAATCTCTTTTTGATGATC
>RDXG01000386.1 GCA_004292785.1 Bacteroidota bacterium | reverse complement strand
AATTGTACGAAATTCACGTTTTTATACCAAAAAAAAGAACTGTCGAATATGGATTTTTTATTTATTCGCGTTTATACTCAAATCAAAAGCCTTAAAATTTTGAAATACGGACAACTTTGGTAAAGAAAAAAATTCGAATCTGAAATTAAGGAATTGAAGAAATAATTTTTTGTACTATTTTTTATTTGTACCAAAATAAGAAAAAAAAACACTTTTTATGTTTGTAATTTTGATTAAATTATCAGAAATTACGAAAAAATTGTTTTGCCAAAAAAATTATGAGCCAAAAAGAGCAAAAATTACCCCAAAAAGTAATCATGTTGAAACATTCGCCATTGTTTCAGCAATTAACAGACGAAGAACTAATCATCATTTCTAAAATGGTCAAAATTCGCCAATATTTTCCCGGTGAAACCTTAGTGGTACAAGGTAATCCAAGTGATAGTTGGTTTTTGATTGCCGAAGGAATTGTGGCGATCAAAAAATATTATGGCAAAGATAAAGCCGATTTGCTGGCTTACTTGATGACAGGAAACACTTTTGGCGAAGTTGGAATCATGGAAAACAGGGCAAGATCGGCAAATGTGGAAGCGGTTACAGATGTTGAAGTTTTGGTTATTCAACGTTCCGATTTTTTGGCAATTTTACATAAATATCCAACAGTAACCATCGAATTGGTCAGAATGTTGGGGCGATATTTGACCGAAGCCAACCGCAGACAAAGCCGAAATACAGGCAACGAAAAATTGGTATTGATTTTTGATATTTTCAACGGAACAGGGGCAACAAGTTTGGGTTTAATGATTGCAAAAGCACTTAAAGACAAAAACAAAAACCCTACTGTTTTTACAGAATACCCAAATTCTGCCAAAATCGCAACCGATTTTAACATCAATTCCAAAAGCAAATTGTATCAACATCCTTGTGGGGTAGATATTACGCTTTGGCAGGCAAAAAGCGGCATAAAGGATATGTATGCAAGCACTATGATCGACAATTTGATGACCGATTATGACAATATTGTTATTGTAGTCAAAACTGATTTGTCTGAAAAAATAGGCGAAGATACCATTCTTATGCTCGATTATGTCAAACAAATGATCATACTTATTCCGCCTTTTCCGCAAGTTTGGGCGGACGTAGAACGCACCATGAAACAACTAAGTAGTCGAATGAATACTCAAGAAACCATTGTTTTTAAAGTGGTGAGTCGAAGTGAAGAGGAAATGAAAGAAGTGGAAATAAAAGAGCCATACGATTTTGAAATCCCTTATTTGACTGATTTCCCAACTTTGCAACAACTAGAAGGTTCTAATTGGAATATTCCTAAACCGCTATCGGACTTAGTGGATACTTTTACAGACCGTTTGGAAAGAACCAATCAAATTAGTGTTTTTATTCCTACTACGCTAGATGTAGATAAACAAATAGACACTAGTTTTTATGTTCAGAAAAGTTTAAATTTTTTGGCAGAACGTTTTGGCGGAGCTACGAGCAGAGAAGCTAACGGAGTTTGGAACAGCAACGAAGTCGGTTTGGTAGGTGAAAAAGTACATATCGTCAGCACCTACACCACCAATGCTGATATGAACAAATATCTTAGCGAAGTCATTGATTATATGAAAGAACTCAAAATAGAACTTCGCCAAGAAGCTATGGCTTTAGAAGTAAACCAAAAATTGACTTTAATTTGATATAAATCATTGATAGTCAAAGCTATAAGGTTTTCAAAATCTTGTAGTTTTGACTAAAACCATTTTAACAATTTATCCACCAATTTTTTTGTACGAAAATTATAAGGCGGATAAAATAATTTGAACGTATTATAAAAAGTTTGTTGTTTAAGCACTGCGCGCATATTTGAGAAGGCTTCAAAGCCAAAAAAACCGTGAGTTTTGCCAATTCCGCTGTTGTTTACGCCCCCAAAAGGCAATTCGTGATGCCCCAAATGAATCAGACAATCGTTTACACAAGTGCCTCCTGCCGAAGTTTTTTGCAAAAGCAACTCAATATTTTCGTTGTTTTCACTAAAAATATACATTGCCAATGGTTTTTCTTTGGCAACAATAATTTCGATGGCTTCTTCCAAATTTTTGTAAGCAATTACAGGCAAAACAGGTGCAAAAATTTCTTCTTGCATGATTTTCATTTCCAAATGGACTTCCGAGATCAAAGTTGGAGCAATAAAGTTGTCTTTTGCATCTATTTGACCGCCAATTTCTATTTTTGCACCATTTTCTAAGGCATTTTCTATCAAATTTTTAATTCTCTGCCAATTTCTTTGATTGATGATTCTGCAATAAGAATCCGAGTTTTCTATACCTTTTCCTTGCGAATTGTATGAATTTTCGATGCAAATTTGTATTTTTTTCAACAATTCGTCTTTTACACTTTCATGAACCAACAAATAATCGGGTGCAACACAAGTCTGACCGTTATTTACAAATTTTCCCCAAACCAATTTTTCGGCAGTAATTTCCAAATTTGCACTTTGATCCACAACCACAGGCGATTTTCCGCCCAATTCCAAAGTTACGGAAGTCAAATGTTCGGCGGCGGCTCGCATCACTACTTTGCCAATTTGCGGACTTCCCGTAAAAAAAATATGATCAAAAGGTAATTTTAACAATTCGGTAGAAAGTGTAGCGTCGCCTTCCAAAACAGCAATTTCCTTAGAATCAAAAATTTCAGAAATCATTTTTTTGATCATTTCAGAAGTATTTGGAGTCATTTCTGAAGGCTTGATGATCGCACAATTTCCCGCAGCAATGGCGTAAGTTAGCGGACTAATTGCCAACTGAAAAGGATAGTTCCAAGGCGAAATGATGAGCGCGACTCCCTTAGATTCGGGTTTAATGTAGGAATTTGTACCCAACATCACCAAAGAGTTTGACACTTTTTTGGGTTTTGCCCAAACCGATAAATTTTTGATCACGTTCTTAATTTCTGACAATACAGGATAAATTTCGGTGATTCTGGTTTCTTGAAATGCTTTTCTGAAATCTTGATGAATTGCCTGACAAATCTGCTGATCATAAGTCAAAATAATGTCGTGAAGTTTTTGCAATTTTTGCTTTCTTTCCTCAATACTTTGCATTTTCAGTTGCCAAGATTTTTGTTTTTGCGCCTGAAATACTTTTTGAATATCTATACTTTCTGCTGCTGCTATCATGGTTTTGGATTTTGCTAAAATTTAATAAATTTACAATTAAATATCAACAAAAAAAACTAGATTTAGTTAAATCAAAAAAATATTTTACATGAAAATTGGCGTACAAAAAATAGGCACACTAGCAGGACACAGAGACTGCGTTTATACTTTAGAAAAATACCAAAAAAATACGTTTTTTTCGGCAGCAGGTGATGGTTTGGTAGCGGAATGGGATTTGAATGATCCCGAAAATGGAAAATTGATTGCCAAACTCGATCATTCTGTTTACGCTTTGTGTTATGTGCAAGAACGCCAAGAATTATTCATTGGACACAATTTGCAAGGGATTCACCAGATCGATTTGCTTACAAAAAAAGAGATTGCTTCGGTAAAAATTACAGATTCTAACATTTTCGATATTCAATATCATCAACAAAAAATTTGGGTGGCTTGTGGAGATGGAACTTTGATTATTTTAGAGGCAGAAGGCTTAAAAACCATTCAAAAAATTAAATTATCGGACAAAAGCATTAGAACTTTGGCTATAAATTCCAAAAAAAACGAAATTGCAGCAGGTTACAGCGATTTTTGTATTCGAGTGTTTGATTTGGTTACTTTTTCTTTGAAAAACGATTGGCAGGCACACCAAAATTCTGTTTTTTGTTTGACTTATTCTCCTGATAATCAATATCTTTTAAGCGGAAGCCGCGACGCACATCTCAAAATTTGGCAAAGCGAAAACTATGTTTTACAGCAAAACATTGTGGCACACCTTTACACGATCAACGATATTTTTTATAGCCCTGACGGCAAAAAATTTGCAACTTGTAGCAAAGACAAATCGGTTAAAATTTGGGATTCGCAGACTTTTCAGTTGCTCAAAGTGATCGACAAAGGGCGTTATGCAGGGCATGGAACTTCTGTAAATCGGCTTTTGTGGACAGATTTTAACGATTGGTTAATTTCTTGTTCAGACGATCATTCTGTTTCGGTTTGGGAATTGAAAATTGAAGAGTCTTAGTTTACTGAAATTTTGTAGAAATATCTTTGTAGAAAAATTATCTATTTTCTACAAAGATTAGAACTTACGCAAAATGTACCGCAAACATTCCTGTTTGCGATTAAGCCACAAACGCAACGCAGGAATGTTTGCGGTACAGGCTTCAAAATTTAAGATTTGCGTAAGTCCTAAAAGATATTGAATTTGAGAACTTGGAATCAATAAAAGAACTACGGAAACTTAGGAAATTTAGAAAAATCGGGTTTTCTTTTCTCTAAAAAAGCATTTTTGCCTTCTTTTGCCTCTTCCGACAAATAATAAAGCAAAGTAGCATTTCCTGCCAATTCTTGAATGCCCGCCTGACCATCTAATTCGGCATTAAAAGCACATTTTAACATTCGCAAAGCAATCGGGGATTTTTCTAGTATTTTTTTGCACCATTCCACAGTAGTTTCTTCGAGTTTTTCCAAAGGCACAACTTTGTTTACCATGCCCATATCCAAAGCGTCTTGGGCAGAATATACATCACAAAGATACCAAATTTCGCGCGCTTTTTTCTGCCCGATGTGTCTAGCCAAATAAGAAGCCCCAAAACCGCCATCAAAACTGCCTACTTTTGGACCCGTTTGTCCAAATTTTGCATTTTCTGCGGCAATCGTCAAATCGCAAACCACGTGCAACACATGACCTCCGCCAATCGCCCAACCTGCCACCATCGCAATCACAGGTTTTGGAATAGAACGAATGAGTTTTTGCAAATCCAAAACATTCAAGCGCGGAACGCCATCGTCGCCCACATAACCGCCATGTCCACGTACAGTTTGGTCGCCACCCGAACAAAAAGCCTGTCCACCTTCGCCTGTCAAAATAATTACACCAATTCTGTCGTCATAGCGGCAATGCGTCATGGCATCGAGCAGTTCCTGAACGGTTAAAGGCGTAAAAGCATTGTGTTTTTCAGGTCGGTTGATGCTAATTTTACCGATTCCTTCGTGATAAGAAAAAATAATTTCTTTGTATTCTTTAATAATTTCCCACTGAATCATTTTATTTTTTATGTTAATTTTTTAATTTTTTTTCGGACACAAATTTTACAAACAACTCCATTAGTTTAGTTTTTTATCAATAAAATCCCAAAAAAACTGTCCGACAAATGTCTGACAAAGGTATTGATTTAAAATTTTCTTAAATGAACTCTAAACTAATTTAGTTTTACTACTTTTTCATAGTAAATCTACAAAATAAAAAATAGTTTCTCAAAATGTTTTAAATATTTTCTAAAAATTGATCTTTTGTGTTTGAAATTTGCTAGTCAAAAATATTCATAAATATTTTGCTTAATTTTGGGGCGAAATAAATGCCTTAAAAAGTAACAAGGCACTTATTTTAACGTTAAATTTTGAACGTGAATTTAAAAATTAAAAAAATATGTGTGGAATTGTTGGTTATTTAGGCGAAAATGAAGCCTATCCGATTTTGATCAAAGGTTTAAAAAGACTCGAATATAGAGGCTACGACAGTACAGGAATTGCTCTTTTGAATGGCGAATTGAACATTTATAAGAAAAAAGGCAAAGTTTCTGAACTCGAAAACGCTTTGCAAGGGCAGAACTTGCACGCAAACATGGGCATGGGACACACGCGTTGGGCAACACATGGAGAACCGAATGATCGAAATGCACACCCACATTTTTCCTCTGATCGCAAAATGGCGATTATTCACAACGGAATTATAGAAAATTATAGCGCACTCAAAAAAGATTTGATCAACAAAGGACATCAATTTTTGAGTGATACCGACACCGAAGTATTCATTCATTTTATTGAACAAATAAAAAAAGATCAAAATTGCGAACTAGAAGAAGCGGTAAGAATTGCTTTAAATAAAGTAGTTGGGGCGTATGCGATTGTGATCATTTCAGAAGAAAATCAACGCCAAATTATTGCGGCTCGCAAAAGTAGCCCATTGGTGATCGGGATTGGCAAAGATCAGCAAGAGTTTTTTATTGCTTCAGACGCTACTCCATTTGTGGAATATACGCAAGACGTAGTTTATTTGGAAGACAACCAAATTGCGGTCATGTCTAAGGGAAGTTTGCAAATCAAAGACATTAGCAATGTTTCTGCCGAACCTTACATTCAACGTTTGGACATGGAATTGGAGTCCATTGAAAAAGGCGGTTACGATTCGTTTATGCTCAAAGAAATTTTCGAACAGCCAAATTCGGTTAAAGATTGTTTGCGAGGACGAGTCAATGCTGAACAAAATCATTTGCTTTTGGGCGGAATCAACAAATATCTGGACAGTTTGCTCAACGCAAAAAGGATCGTTATTTTGGGTTGCGGAACGTCTTGGCACGCAGGTTTGGTGGCGGAATACATTATCGAAGAGCTTGCCCGAATCCCTGTCGAAGTAGAATATGCTTCTGAATTTCGTTACAGAAACCCAATCATTGGCGAAGGAGATGCGGTTATTGCCATTTCTCAATCAGGCGAAACTGCGGATACTTTGGCGGC
>RDXG01000015.1 GCA_004292785.1 Bacteroidota bacterium | reverse complement strand
CCTGTGCCTGTGATGCCCAAAACGGGAATTTTAGTTGAGTGTTGAGTGTTGAGTTTCGAGTGTTGAGTTTTAAATTTTTCAGGTTCGTTTTCTGCCAAAGAAATCAGTTGGGCAATTTGTTGGTGATCAGATGGCTTTAGAAATTCCATTTCTAGTTTTTGCAAAACCGAAAAATCTGCTTTTTCGAGCAAATCGTTGATCATTCCTTGCAAACCCATTCGCCTGCCATCATCAGGAGAATAAATTTTGCAAATGCCATAATTTTCTAATTCTTGGATTTCAGAAGGCAAAATTGTTCCGCCTCCACCTGCAAAAATTTTGATATGCCCCGCCTTGCGTTCTTGCAGCAAATCGTACATATATTTCAAATATTCCACGTGTCCGCCTTGATAAGAAGTCATGGCAATAGCCTGCACGTCCTCTTGAATGGCACAATTTACGACTTCTTGGACAGAACGGTTATGCCCCAAATGGATAATTTCCGCCCCCGATTGTTGCAAAATTCTACGCATCAAATTGATAGCGGCATCGTGTCCGTCAAACAAAGAAGAGGCGGTAACGATACGAATTTTGTGTTTGGATTGGTAAGGTGTAATTTGCATGGTGTGTTTTTTGGTTGTGTATTAGAATGTATGATTTGTAAAAAAGTCAAATAGGCATATTTTTGTATGATGTGCGAAATACCAACAAAAATAAACTGCCCTCATTGCCAAACTGCAAAAATACTAAAAAATGGTCATAAAAAAGATGGCACACAAAACTTTATATCTAATTCTTGTGGCAAACAATTTATAGGCTCTTAAATACTGACGAAAACTTTGTATAGGACTGCTCAAAATAGCGCAATTTATGTTCTTATGTCGGTCTGAAGAAGGCAAAAGGCTGTTTTATTTATGTTTAGGTTTCACCAAGCAAGGAAATTAAGTAATTATGATCAAATAATCTTTGTTTTTTCGATCAAATTCGTTTTATTTTTAGTTATGAAAATCCTTAAAATCCGTTTGGAACTCAATGATAAGCAAACCACCCTCGCTGCTAAACACGTAGGAGTGGCTCGTCAGGCGTATAATTGGGACTTGATGTATGCAAAAAGGCATATTTGAATGGAGAAAAACGAACTTCTGCTCTTGATTTACATAAAAAATTAGTTGCTGAAGTGAACAAGGAAAATGCTTGGTGTTATGAGTTTCTAAATGTAGTTCCCAATAAGCTTTGCGAAATTTAGACAAAGTTCATCTATATCCACTTCAAGAGGCAGAGTAATGATAATTTGCTTAGAAGTACGTTGTATTTGCATAATGGTAGTTTTTGAGTTTTGCTTAATGAATTGACTATTTTCACAAAGATACGTATTTTGGAATGTATAAAAGACGATTTCCATAAAAAAAAATTTGAGTATTTTGGAATGTATAAAAGACGATTTCCATAAAAAAAAATTTGAAAAAAAAGTATTTTTGTACCTTTGAAAAAAACAGTATTCTTATGGAAAAAAAATCTGCAAACAAAAATTTACACAAAGCCCGAACAGGCAAAAATGACGAATTTTATACACAACTCTCCGATATTTCTAATGAGATGAATCATTACAAAGATTACTTTAAAGATAAAGTAGTTTATTGTAATTGTGATGACCCTCGTATAAGTAAGTTTTTTCATTATTTCGCTTATAAATTCGAAGATTTAGGGCTTAAAAAACTCATTAGCACTTGTT
>RDXG01000385.1 GCA_004292785.1 Bacteroidota bacterium | reverse complement strand
TTCATTTTTTAGGTAAGTCAAATCGGTGATTCGTTCTTTTCCGATTAATAATTCGTTTAAAAAAGAGATTAAAAGGTCTTTATTTGGTTCTTCTCCAAATATTTTTTTGAAACCAAAATCGGTAAAAAGATTAATGAATTTGTCGGTCATAGTGTATTTTTTGCAAACTTAAACATTTTTAGGAAAATAAACTATTTGGCTTAACGTAATAAAATCAATAAATTGCTACTTTTTTGAATAATTTTGCGTATATTGTTTCAATAAAAATCTACTTAAAAATCTGAAAAATATGTTTTCTAACAAATTATTTTTTGCATTAATTTTTGTGCTTTTTTTCGCAAATTCTTGCAATATTGGCAAAGATGCGGTGTCGGTGAGCAACCGAAATTTTGCCGAACAAATAGAATTAAGACAAAATTTGGTATTCACTTTCAACAACGATCTTGCAAAAGATTCTTTGTTGGATCAATGGAAAGACGATCCTTACATCAGTTTTTCGCCTGCCGTAAAAGGAAAATTTAAGTGGAAATCTGCCAACGAATTGGTTTTTTCGCCTGACGCAGGTTTTAGCCCAAGCACCAATTATAAGGCTACTTTGTCCGAACCTTTGGCTAAATTGGCAGGCAAACCTTTGGCAGAAGACAAAAATTTTGACTTTCATACCCCATATTTGAACCTCAAAAATTCAGATATTTATTGGGCAATGAACTCGCAAGGAACACCTGAAGTAAGAATGAGCCTAAATTTTAACTATCCTGTCAATCCCGCAGATGTCAATAAATTGGCAAAAGTGATGGTCGGTACAAAAGAGTTGCCTTACAAAGTGATCAGCACGGCGGCAGGCGAATCTGTCCAAATTGCGGTAGTGCAAGAAGCAGGCGAACAGCTTGATCAGCAAGCAATAAAAATACAAATTGCAAACGGTTTGCAAACCCCAAATTCCAATTATTTGGCTTCGCCAATCCAATTCGAGATCGAAGTTCCTTCCAAAGATGATTTTAGAGTTTTGCAAGCAACAGCAGAATACGAAGAAAATAATCGCGGTTTTATTCACGTTTACACCAATCAAGGAGTCGGAGCAAATGAAGAAACCATCAAAAAAAGTTTACAAATCGAGCCAAATATTGCCTACGAAATAGAAAAATTGGATTACGGTTTTTTGTTGAAAGGCGAGTTTGGGCAAGGAAGTTTCAAAATTAAAATCGACAAAAACCTAAAAGGCATTTTTGGCACAAGTCCGCAAGGTGATTTTGAACAGTTGATCGTTTTTGGCGCAATTCAGCCTACGGTTGCTTTTGCTTCTCAAAAAGCCGCTTATTTGACCTCGAAAGGTGCAAAAAATATCGGCTTGCGGATTGCAAATATGCCCAAAATTGCAGTTACGATCTACAAAATTTACAGAAACAACATCATTCATTATTTGGGCGCAAATACCTATATGTCAGACGAATACGAAAATTATTATGACAATTTTGCCTCTTACGGTGATGTAGTTTACGATCAAATTTTGGAAACCAAAGACCTCAAAAAAGCCGATGGCGTATATTTGTTAAACATGGATTTTCCTGATACTAAGCCTTTTCAGGGATTTTATATGGTTAAAGTTTCCTCTTCTGAAGAACGTTGGGTAAACCAAAGCAAAATGGTTTCGGTGTCTGATATTGGTTTTATTGTCAAAGAAACGCCAAATGATATGATTGTTTTTGTCAATTCGATCATGACCGCACAGCCTTTGAAAGACGTAGAATTGACGTTGGTAA
Source organism: Bacteroidota bacterium (assembly GCA_004292785.1). GTDB lineage: Bacteria > Bacteroidota > Bacteroidia > Cytophagales > Thermoflexibacteraceae > RDXG01. The sequence continues at coordinate 5,325 of RDXG01000385.1, read as the reverse complement.
GTTCGAACAATCAAGATGTTTATAACTTAAAAACAGACGAAAAAGGCATTGCCAAATTTTCGGATATTCAGAAAAAAGCCCCAAATTTTAATGTAAAAATGATTGCCGCCACACAAGGAAACGATTTTAATTTCTTGTATTTGGATCACAATCAAGTCAATACTTCACGTTACGAAGTGGGCGGTTTGCGGGACAATGCTTCTGGTTATCAGGCGTTTATCTATGCAGAACGAGATTTGTATCGCCCCGACGAAACCATGAAACTCAAAACCATTGTCAGAAACAAACAATGGCAAACCGTAGGAGAAATTCCTGTAAAAGTGAAAGTAATTTTGCCAAACGGCAGAGAATTTTTGACCCAAAAAGGCACGCTTTCCGCACAAGGAACGCTTGACACTTCCATCAAATTGCCTGCAAGCACCGTTACAGGAAGTTATGAAATTGCCATTTATACTTCAAATGACGTGCTTTTAAACTCAAAATACATCAATGTTGAGGAATTTGTGCCGCACAGAATAAAAGTAACGCCAACTTTAAACAAAGAAACAATTAATTCAGGCGAAAAAATTACTTTGACTGCGCAAGCCTTAAATCTTTTTGGTCCGCCTGCGGCAGACAGAAATTATGAAGTAGAATTGAGTTTGCAGAAAAAAACGTTTTATCCTGAAAAACTTAATGAATACAACTTTTCGATGCAAGGCAGAAATGATTTGACTTTCGAAAACGAATTGAGAAATGAACGCAAAACCGATTCGGAAGGAAAAATTGAAGAAGATTTTGAAATTTCTAGTCAATTCAAACATATTGGAATGTTGGAAGGCAAAATTTATACTACCGTTTTCGATGAATCTGGTCGTTCGGTAACCCGAATGGTTGGTTTTGATGTTTTAACGCAACTTTTGTTTTACGGAATTAAAAGTTTTGATGAATACGTAACTAGCCGACAAGCCACCAATATTGGTTTAATTGCGGTAAATGAAAAAAGCCAAATTGCCACTTCAGCCAAAGCTAGAGTCCAAATTATTCAATACGAATGGCAAAATGTTTTGGAAAATAATTATGGAACTTACCGTTATGTTTCGCAAAAGCGCGAAAATATTTTGGAAGACAAAATCATTACAATTTCAGGCAGAAATTCTTATTTTCCGTTTACGCCGCGAATGTCAGGCACTTACGAAGTCCGAGTTAGCAGTCCTGATGCCGAAGGAACGTATGTAAGTCAGCAATTTTACGCTTATCAATACGGTTCTACGCAAACGACCTCTTTTGAAGTAGATAAAGAAGGCGAAATTCAGATAGAAACCAATAAAAGTAATTATGAAGTTGGCGAAACTGCAAAAGTGCTTTTCAAAACGCCTTTTTCTGGAAAAATGTTGGTTACGATAGAAAGAGACAAAATTTTTGAACATTTTTACGTTCAAACCGACAAAAAATCGGCAAGTATTGACATTCCAATCAAAAAAGAATATTTGCCAAACTTTTATGTAAGTGCCACTTTGATCAAACCGCTTGACGATTCGGCAATTCCTTTAACGGTTGCGCATGGTTTCCAAAATATGACCGTTGAAAACAAATCTCAACATCAAATCAATTTGACTGTCAATGCTGTCGAAAATTCGCGCTCCAAACGCAAACAAGACATTACCATTAAGTCGAGTTTGAAAGAATCGAACATCGAAATGACCGTTTCTGTGGTTGATGAAGGCATTTTATCGATCCGAAATTCGCCAAATCCTGAACCTTATGATTTCTTTTTCCAAAAAAGAGCCTTAGAAGTCAATGCTTACGATTTGTACCCAAGACTTTTTCCAGAATTGAAAGGTTTGCAAAGAAATTTCGGTTCTGATGGTTACGATTTGGGCAAAAGAACGAATCCTTTGGCAAACAAACGCATCAAACCTGTTTCTTTTTGGAGTGGAACTTTAAAAACAAATTCCAACGGCGAAGCCAAATTTACAGTCGATATTCCGCAGTTTTCAGGAGATTTAAGAATTGTAGCGGTGGCGGTCAAAGACGAAAAATTTGGTACAACGGTATCGAACATGAAAGTTGCCGATCCGATGGTCATTTCTACCGCTTTGCCAAGATTTTTGAGTCCGTCAGACGAAATTAGCGTTCCTGTTACAATCACAAACACAACCGACAAGCCCGCAAATGCCGTTGCCGTGATTCAAGTAAACGGAAAAGCATTGAATTTGCAAGGAAATTCGCAGGAAAGCGTAACTGTGCCTGCCAACAGCGAAAAACAGGTCATGTTCCGTTTGTCTGCAAAAGAAATGATTGGCGAAGACAAAGTAACCGTAGAAGTTCAGGCTTTGGGCGAAAAATTTGTCAATGAAACAGAAATTACGATCAGACCGAGTACTTCTTTGCTAAAAACTTCGGCTTCGGGCATGATCAAAGGCGGAAATTTGCAAAATATTGATCTCAAAGCCGATTACATTTCGAGTTCGATTGATGCAAAATTGTTTGTCAGCAAATCGCCTGTGGTAGAATTTGCCAAAAATTTGAATTATTTGGTCAATTATCCTTATGGTTGCGTAGAACAAACCATTTCTACGGCATTTCCGCAGTTGTATTTTGCAGAATTAAGCGAAAATTTGGGTAGCAAAACCGCAGAAACTTCAACGGCAAATTTCAACGTGCAGGAGGCAATTCGCAAACTTCAAACCATGCAAATTTATAACGGCGGCTTGACTTATTGGCAGGGCGGCGATATAGATAATTGGTGGGGTTCGGTTTATGCGGGGCATTTTGCCTTAGAAGCCAGAAAAGCAGGTTTTTCGGTGGATCAGGCGTTTATGACCAACATTTACAATTATTTGGCTTTCAAAGTTCGCCAAAAAGAAACGAGTCCTTACGTTTACAATGATGCAAGAGGAAACAAAATAACAACTTTGATTGCCCCAAAAGAAATGTTTTATTCGCTTTATGTGCTTGCTTTGGCAGGAAAACAAGAGTTGGCAACCATGAACTATTACAAGGCAAATCTTAAATTGCTTTCTTTGGATTCTCGATATTTGTTGGCAGTTACTTATTTGTTGGTTGGCGACAAAACGGCTTATAACGCACTTTTGCCTGCCAAATTTGAGGGCGAAAAATCGGTAAATTCTTCTTCGGGAAGTTTTTATTCGTATATCCGAGATCAAGCAATTTCTTTGAGTGCTTTGGTGGATAGCGATCCGCAAAACGCCCAAATTCCTGAAATGGCGAGGTCTTTGTCGATGCAACTCAAACAATCGCAATATTTGAACACGCAAGAATCGGCTTTTGCTTTGTTGGCTTTGGGTAAATTGGCGAAAAAGAATGTAAATTCAGACGTTACAGCAAGTTTGACTGTTGATGGCAAAAAATTAGCAGATTTGTCGGGCATTTCTTTGAAATTTACGCAAGAAGTGGCAGGCAAAAAAGTGGATATTCAGACCAAAGGCAGTGGAAATTTATATTATTTTTGGGAATTGGAAGGCTTAAATACTTCGGGCAAATTTGTGGCTGAAGATCGTTATTTGAAAGTTCGCAGAGAATTTTTTGACAGAAATGGCAACAGAATTTCGGGGCTGAATTTTAAACAAAACGATTTGTTGGTGATCAAAATTAGCCTAGAATCGGATAGAAGTGTGGGCGAAGTGCAAAATGTGGTCGTTACAGATATGCTTCCTGCGGGTTTGGAAGTAGAAAATCCTCGAATTGGGGTGGTGGTTGGCATGGATTGGATCAAAAACCCAGCGACTCCGCAATATGTAGATTTTAGAGATGACCGCGTGAATATTTTTGCAACGGCAAGCCCAAAAACACAGGAATTTTATTATGTGGTTCGGGCAGTGAGCAAGGGCAAATTCCGTTTGGGTGCGGTGAGTGCAGATGCGATGTATGACGGCTCAATGCGGTCTTATAGTGGGGCAGGGACTTTGATTGTGCAGTAAAAAAAACAAAAATCCTTCACGTATTGTGAAGGATTTTTTGTTTATAATTTTTCTATTTCTTCCATTTTTTTATTGCCCAATCAAAACGAATTAGTTTATGGCTCATGGTTTTTTATAAATCAATTTTTCAAAGTTATAAAATTTTTCAAATATTTTTTGTGGAATGAATAGACAAACTTATTTGTAAAAATATAATTCTGTTTACTAACTCCCCTTTGCCCAAAAGAAAACTAGGATTTAGATATTTTTTGTGGATAAGTATCTTCACCTCATTTTTATAGATTTCGATTATTTGGTGTTTTTGTCAAAAGTCGTTATAGATAAATGCTTTTTTATTTTCGTTCCAATGCCAACAGTCAAAGATCGGAATAGGAATATCTAAATCATATTTTCCGTTATCACGAACAAAATATGTAAATCTTTGTATTTGATAGTTGTTTGGTAGCTCATTATTCAGGTTGCTAAGGTTAAGTTGAGATAATTTTTTAGGATACACGCCGTTTAAGTTCTTATAATTTTCAAGTTCTGTAGCCAATATTTGTCCGCTAAGATTTCTTTGTTCGGTATCCCAATTGTCAATAGGTTTTTGAAGTAAAAGCCCAAAGTAGAAACCAATTGAAAGTCCAATAAAAATGCTTAATCCTTTCCCAACGATTTGTTTTTTAATAAATCTGTAAAATCCGATTGGAATGGTTATAATTCCAGAAATTCCAATTAAAAATAACAAAAGCATTAAAGGTAAAAACAACAAATCAAGTCCAACGTAAAACAGCCCAATAGTCCAACAAGTAATTGTAAGAATAATTGAAAGTAATATTGAAGGAATTAGTTTATGGCTCATGTTTTTTTATAAATCAATTTTTCAAAGTTATAAATTTTTTCCAAATATTTTTTTAAAACAACGAAATCCTTCACCAAATCGTGAAGGATTTTTGGAAGGATTTTTGTTTATAATTTTTCTATTTCTTCCACCGACAAACCTGTCGTTTCTGAAATAATTTCCAAAGGAATATTTTTGAGTTTTAGGCTTTTGGCAATTTCGATATTTCGTTCTTTTTTGCCTTTTTCTAAGCCTTTTTCCATGCCCTTTTGCAAACCCTCTTCCAAGCCTTTTTTAAGCCCTTTTCGCATACCTTTTCGTTCTGCGGTTTGCAAAATGTCTTTTTCTAGCCAACGGTCTTCTTTAAAACGATCATAATCTTTGCGTTCCTGTTCAGAAAGTTGATCGATGCGCAGTTTTTCGGAGGCTTCTTTCAAACCTTTGGCTTTGCAATCCTTTGGAATTTCACTATTTTTCAAAAAGTAAATCCATTCGTCAAGGGTATCTTTGGCTACATTGTTAAAATTGTTTACTTTCAAAATGTAGTATTTAGGAAAAATATCGGCAATTTCCCTGATGCCA
>RDXG01000384.1 GCA_004292785.1 Bacteroidota bacterium | reverse complement strand
GAAAAACTCGGAAGATGATTTTTGTTTATTAAACGAAACACCTGTAACATTTTTTAATACATCTTTGATACGATTCGTATGATCTGGTCTGACTACTTTTGTTATATTCTCTTGCTCATGTGTTCCTCTATAAAGTTTCTCCATAATATCCTGAAAATGAAGAATATACCAAATTTCAAAACATTCATTAGAAAGTAATAACTTGTATTTGATGATAGGATTGGCTGCTTGGGCTGTTTGCAATTCATTCATTGCATTTGTGATTCCTCTAATGTGTTGCCCATTGTTATATTCATTGTCATCAACATCACCCACAACATAGACTTCACGCCAATATATTTCCTTTGACTCTGTGCCATTATTATTATCAATTAAATTCAGTTCATTAGCTTTATTAATTGCAAATATTACTAATTCTTTTGTTTGCGTTTTCCCGCCTGCATCACCACTATTTTTTAGATCAAAATCAGGTATGACTTTGGTAGAACTTGACTTTGGTTTGCAAGATTTTACTTTATCGTTCAAATAATAATAACTACTCTTGGTGTCTTCACAGACTATAAGAATACCGTATTTGATCGGTTTTGTACCTTGAGAAGCAGGTGCTAATTGACTCATAAAATATTTTAATTTAGAGATTAATCATGGGTGTTCCACTCATTCCGCCATTCAAATACAAGGTATCAAGACGAACATATTTTTCTATTTCCGCATAGTCCGATGCCCTTTCCATGCTTGTATTTCCTTGATTATCTTTATTAATCAAATAAAGTTGGTCAGGACGCATAACCGTTTTATCCATTAATTTTACTTCGTGAGTAGTAAAAATTAATTGAGAATTATAGGGATTAGTTTCTTTATTAGCAAATAGTTTAATTAAGTACATGGCGAGTTTTGGGTGCAAACTTGTACCTAATTCATCAACTGTAAATATACTTGGTTTCTCCTCTTTTTGAAAAGAGTAAAGCCAAAAGCCAAGCCAAGCCAAAAATATTTTTGTTCCGCTTGATTCTTCTCTACGAAAATCAAATTCTTCTAAAACTATTTCATTCTTTTCATTGACTGCTTTGTGATAAGTTTTTATCAACACTCTTATTCCTTTTTCATCTTGTTCTTCATTTTCTTTATCAGGATTTACATAATTGTAAGCCCGAATAGTGGTTGTATCATTTCCTATCAACTCTACAATTTGTATATTATCAATATTTATATCGACTTTTTTTAGAAAATTGAGAATTAGTTTTTTATTGCTTTCTGATTTTTGAATAAAATTTATTAGGAAATTGAAATTGTTATCAGCAGAAAGTTGTAAAGCATTATTTGATAATATAGGATAAACTCCTGAGAATTTACCCGCACCGCTTAGACTTAGGGTTGGTTTTAATTGTTTCTCAAACCAATTAAAAATTTCTTCAAGTAGAATATCTTTTTTTAGAAATGGACTATGTGATAAAGTCAAGAACAATAATTTTTCTATTCTATCTTGATTATCATTATCATAAATAAAATGTTCAAAGTTCTTACTGTTAAAATACTTCTTAGGCAACCATTCGTATTTTTTTGTTTCTGTATTGAATTTACGGCTATAAATAATTTGTTCTTTTTCTGCATCAATATTTTCAGTTAATAATTCTTCCAAAATATGTTCCTGATCATGTTTGAAAGAATAATTATAAACCGTTTCGTCTATTAGAAAAGTAAATGAATAAGCAATAGATTTCGTATTATTTTCGCTATGGTTACGGTTAAATGGAAAAGAAATTTTTTTTCTATTGAAATTAGAAGTACAAATGATATTTCTTGCATCTGCGAAAGCTTGCAAAATATTTGTTTTTCCACTTGCGTTTGCCCCAAATAATGCCATAGTTTTTAATATTCTAATGCCATATTTAGGTAAATCAATAGTATTTTCGGGCAAAATTGTGTCCTCTGTTGCAATAGCAGAAAATTCGAGTTCTTCACCAATAGAACGACTGTTCGAAACTTTAAAAGAAATAAGCATATATCGAGAATATTTTTTTGCGCAATTTAATAGAAATTATACATAAAAAAAAATTTCCCACAACAAAACAAATCTTTTCCATTTCATTTCATAATTATTTTCAAAAACCTTTCAAAAAGTTTTGCGTATAGCATATTAATTCGTAGTTTTGCGTTCCTAAAAAAGATTAGGGGTCGACTTGGATTTGACAGCGTGAGTAGTTGCGTGTAAGCATATCAGGGCTTGTAGGTTTCCCCTGTAAAAAGAACCTTCAAAACACAAACGGCGAAACACAATACGCCCTTGCTGCTTAATCAGAGTATTAAGTAGCTTGTGTCTCGTAAGGTCTGAAGTTCTACCAGATTTTATATTTGAGGCATCGAAAAAATTGGAACTAGTCGGTTTAAGGTTGCGAAAAACTGGCGAAATCAAAGCAAATAAGGGACTAAGTTGGTGTGCTACTGGCTTGCTCGGTTCACGAAAATCTCACAGGAGCTAAATATGTAGAAAGCTCGACAACGCCATGCCTGGACGTGGGTTCGAATCCCACCGACTCCACTAACAAAGCCTTGAAATTTGATTATTTCAGGGCTTTTTTTGTTATTTTTAACAAAAAAATTCTTACAAAAATGATTTTTAACATACAAAATTTGGGCGTAGTCAAAGGGGCAGAAATTGATCTTAGCAAAGATTTGATTTTGCTTTGTGGCGACAACAACACAGGAAAAACCTATGTGGCGTATGCTATTTATTATTTTTTGAAAGAAAATTTTAATGATTATTTTTCAGATGCCATAACAATAGTAAACAACATTTATCGGAATCATGAATCTATGCTAATTGCATGGGAAAAAATAAATCAATTAACAAACCAATTAAAAAATGAGAAAAAGATTACTGTCGATTTTGTTGAATTGATAAGAGAAATTGTTTTACCCTTTAAAGAAAAAATATTTAAAGAAGTGATAAATTTGTTTGTTAATGAGTACAAATTATCTGATTTTTTTAATAGCAAATATTTATCAGATATTGTTTTATCTATAAATTTAACAGATGAAAAGATTTTAAATAATATTTTAAAATATCAATTAGAAGCAATAATGTTGGGAGAAATACTTTTGTTTAAAGTTCAAGATTCTTCCATTGCTCTTTTTTCATTAGGAAATAGAGCAAAATATATAGATAATATAGAAATATTGGCAAATTATATTTTTACATTTTTATTTAGAAAATCTTTATTTAAAGCATCTTTTTTGAGTAATCATAATAATTCTACCTACATTTTCACAGCCGAACGTTCTGCAATTAATATTTTTAGTAAAGAATTGGCTTTGTCCAAAAACAAACTTTTTGATAAAATCTTAAAATCTAATAAAAAAGATTTGTTCGAATTGGCTCAAAAAAGCGTAAACCGTTACCCAAAACCAATCCAAGACAGTTTGGAAATTGCCGAAGATTTGCAAATGCTTTCCAAACAAAAAAGCGAATTTGAATATTTGGCTGTAGAATTAGAACAAAGTATTTTAGGCGGGAAAGTAGCCTTAGGCGAATACGGAGATTTGCGTTATAAGCCTGATTCTAGCCCTGAAATACCCGCACTTGAAATTCATTTAACGTCTTCTTTGGTAAAATCGCTTTCGCCAATGGCATTTTATTTAAGGCATTTGGCACAAAAAAACGATTGCATGATTATTGACGAACCTGAATTGAATTTGCACCCCAAAAATCAAATTTTGCTGGCTCGTTTTTTGGCGCGTTTGGTAAATGAGGGTTTTAAAGTCATTGCAAGCACTCATTCGGACTACATTATCAAAGAATTAAGCAATTTAATTCTGTTAAAAAACAATTTTTCCGAAAAAGAGGATTTGCTAAAAAAATATGAATATCAAGAAAACCAATTATTGCCCGCCGAAAAAGTAGGAGTTTATGTTTTTAAAGATGGATATAGCAAGCAAGTGCCAATTTCTGAACAAGGCATCGAAATAGACTCTATCGAATTGGTTATCAACGACTTAAATCAACGTTCCAACGATATTTATTATAGTTATATCGACAGCATTCAGCCTTAAATTATGGAAAAACTACAAAATGCCTTGCAAGAACTAATTTGTGAAAATGCACATATTTTGTTCGATCCAAACACAAATTTTATCAAAATAGAAGAAGAAGGAAATAGTAAAAATACTCAACTTCGTTCTGTTGAAATTAAAGGATTTGAAAAAATTTATTTTGCCTTAAAATTAGATCAGGAAGGGTATAAATTTTTGCAAAACGACAAATTGATTCTTGATGCAAAAAATATAAAAAAAGCCTGTGATGCCATTGTTTTTGGCGAAATAAAACAAAAAAAGTACATTTTTTTGGTGGAACTCAAATCTGAAACTGCTGATCATGTTGCTGAAAAATTTAAAAGTACAAAGGCTTTTTTGGCGTATCTTCATGCCATACTTGATTCCTATTATCAAACAAATTTAGAAGATTTTACAAAAATATCTATTTTATTTGATCGAAATATTGTCAAAGGAAAACCTGTTTTGCTAGACAAAAAAGGCGAAAAATATTATCATGAAGGTTTTAAAAGAACTGATAATGAAACAAGAATTAGGCTATTTATTTGATAATTTATGAAAAAATAACCATTTTTGGCTCATCTAAATTCCCTCATTATCCCAAAAAAACATTACTAATTAGGAAAGTGTACTTAATTTTATTAATTTATGAATATTTCCACAAAATTGATTGTTCTCAATAAAACCTTTAAATTTGATAGATTTTTTAAAAATTAGAAGCAAATGAAATCAAAACTATTACTACTAGGCATTTTTAGTGCTTTTTTTTCTTGTAGTCCTAAAATTGCAAAAATTTCTGCCGTAGAAAAATTCGATCTTTCCCAAAAATTGACAGGCATAGATTGTACTTTTGTCAATACAAAATTTCACGAAGTTCGCCCAATTATTTTTCAAGCAAAAAGCAAAAAGCCCAAAAATATCATTTTTATGCTCGGAGACGGCATGGGTTTGGCGCAAATGTATGCAGGCATGACCGCCAACAAAGGCAAATTGAACCTCGAAAATGCAAGCCATACAGGTTTGCACAAAACCTATTCGTCTGACGGTTACATCACTGATTCGGCAGCGGGCGCAACGGCTTTTTCGGCGGGAGTAAAAACCTATAATGCAGCCATTGGCATGGATAAAGACAGCCTTGCAGTAAAAACTATTTTGGAATACGCCGAAGAAAAGGGCTTAGCCACAGGTTTGGTTGCCACAAGTACCATCACACACGCCTCGCCTGCCTCTTTTATTGCCCACAAAAAACATAGAAATATGTACGAAGCCATTGCCACAGATTTTTTGAAAACCGACATTGACGTTTTTATTGGCGGAGGAAAAGATCATTTTTCCAAACGAAAAGATGGCAAAAATTTGTTGGTAGAACTCAAAAATAAAGGCTATCAAGTTTTGGAAAACATAGACGAAATTGCAAAAGTTAAGTCAGGCAAATTGGCGGGTTTGGTGGCAGCAGAACAACCTGCAAGATATTCCGAAGGAAGAGACGAAATGCTATCAAAAGCTACAAAAACGGCAATTAACTTGTTGAAACAAAACGAAAAAGGCTTTTTTTTGATGATCGAAGGTTCGCAAATTGATTGGGGCGGACACGCAAACGATTTGCGTTATGTGGTGGAAGAAATGCTTGATTTTGACAAAGTAATCGGGGAAGTTTTTGAGTTTGCTGCCAAAGATGGCGAAACATTGGTCATCATTACTGCCGATCACGAAACAGGCGGATTGACTTTAAACGGAGGCAGCATTGCGCAAGCAAAAGTACGCGGAATTTTCACTTCTTCTTACCATACCGCAGTTCCTGTGCCTGTTTATGCTTTTGGAGTTGGCGCAGAAAATTTCACAGGAATTTACGAAAATATTGCTATTTTCGACAAAATGATGGATTTGTTCGGTTTTGAAAAAACAAAATAAATTGATCTAAAATCTAGTTTTTACGTTTGTCTTCGAAGTTAATCTAAATTTAGACATTTATGAAAAAAATCTTAATCATTTTATTTTTATTGTCTTGTCAAATGCTATTTGCCCAAAAAAAGGCATTGGTAACGCGCCTAGAAGCCACCATTTACAGTGCTGAAAAAACGGAAGGCAAAAATGCACTCGTCAATTTTGCACGCCAAAAAGGAGTAAGCGTAAGCAACCAAACGGAATCGCAAGAATCGTTTTTGATCGAAATGAATTTGACAGAAAATGCTTTAAAAAAATTGGATTCTCTGATTTTGAATTTGGGTTATATCGAAAGCAGAAATTTGCAAACCGTTGAAGACGTGCAGAATAACGGTAAAGACAGCCTTAGAATTGTGTTTTTACAAAAAAAAATGCAAACCTATCAAAACGAAATTAGCAAAATGGATTCGATGTCGAACCGATATTTTAAATATTGGGAAGACATAAGAAGCATGGAGGAAGAAATTTATCAGTTGCAAGCCAACCAAATCGATGCTCGCCAAAGAGTTATGCGTTACAGTGCAAGCGTTAGAATCTATCAAGAAAGCATCGAAAAAGGCATTTCTTTTGTCAATATGCCAGGTTTGGAATATACAATGCTTTTTGTAGAATCGCCAAATCCTGCGGTTTCTACCCAACGTTATGCAGGTTATTCGTTGAAATATATGTTTACCAAAGGAAAAAGTTATTTTAATGTTGGAGCAATGAAGGCACAAAACCGCACAGAAGCGGACAGTTTGAGCTATTCAGAATTGTTTTTGGTGGGTTTTGGGCAAGATTTTTATACACGTTATTTGGGCAGAGG
>RDXG01000383.1 GCA_004292785.1 Bacteroidota bacterium | reverse complement strand
GACTTGCTAGATCGTGCGCCAATCGTTACGATCATGGGACACGTTGATCATGGAAAAACATCTTTACTAGATTATATAAGAAAAACCAAAGTTACCGAAGTAGAAGCGGGAGGAATCACGCAACACATTGGAGCTTATAGCGTAAAAACCGAAAGCGGAAAACAAATTACGTTTTTGGATACACCAGGACACGAAGCATTTACCGCTATGCGTGCCAGAGGGGCAAAAGTTACAGACGTTGCAATTATTGTGATCGCAGCAGACGACAGCGTGATGCCGCAAACCAAAGAAGCCATCAGCCACGCACAAGCTGCGGGAGTGCCTATTGTGATTGCCATCAATAAAATTGATAAACCGCAGGCAGATAGTGCAAGAATCAGACAGCAACTTTCTGAACTCAATATTTTGGTAGAAGAGTGGGGAGGAAAATTCCAATGTCAAGAAATTTCTGCCAAAAAAGGAATGGGAATCGATGACTTGCTTGAAAAAGTATTGCTTGAAGCCGAAATTTTGGAATTGAAAGCAAATCCTAAGAAAAATGCCGTAGGAACGGTTATTGAAGCACAATTAGACAAAGGAAAAGGCTATGTTTCTACTATCCTTGTGCAAGGAGGAACGTTAAGAGTAGGCGATATTTTGTTGGCAGGGGCGCATTATGGAAAAGTAAAAGCCATGTACGATTATGTAGGCAAAAAACTTTCAGTTGCTCCACCTTCTACACCAGTGCAGGTTTTAGGACTTGGCGGCGCACCACAAGCAGGAGACAAATTCCACGTTTTGAATACAGAAAGAGAGGCACGCGAAATTGCAACCAAGCGTTCTCAAATTTTGAGAGAACAAACCATCAGAACAACCGTAAGACCGACTTTGAACGATTTGGGCAAACGAATTGCTTTGGGAAGTTTCAAAAAATTGAATATCATTGTCAAAGGCGATGTAGACGGTTCGGTAGAAGCCTTGTCAGATTCATTACTCAAAATTTCAACAGAAGAAGTAGAAGTTCACATTATTCACAAAGCTGTAGGACCTATTTCGGAATCAGATGTATTGTTGGCGGCAACCGCAGATGCAATTATTATTGGTTTCCAAGTAAGACCTTCTGTAAATGCTAAAAAATTGGCTGAACGTGAAGAAGTAGAAATTCGTTTGTATTCTGTTATTTATGCAGCCATTGACGAAATCAAATCAGCAATTGAAGGAATGCTTGCCCCAACCATCGAAGAAACCATTACAGGAAATGTAGAGGTAAGAGAAGTTTTCAAAATTACCAAAATTGGTACAGTTGCAGGTTGTATGGTTACTGAAGGCGTAATCAAACGAAATTCTAAAATCCGATTGATTAGAGATGGAATTGTCATTTACGGAAGCAACCGCGATAATCCAGCCGAAATTAGCGGTTTAAAACGTTACAAAGACGATGCTGCCGAAGTCAAATTTGGCTTTGAATGTGGTTTGAGTATCAAAAATTTCCACGATATGCTTGTTGGAGACATTATTGAAGTTTATGAACTTAAAGAAATCAAACGAAAATTGGCTTAATGCCTTTTTTCTTAACATACAAAAAGTCCTTGAAAATCCAAATTCAAGGGCTTTTTTTTTGTAAAACGAACATTCCTGCTCGTTTTTTTTGTAGGAAAACAGAATATTTTTTGTGCAAAAATTAATTTAAAAACTTTGAAAAACAAAAAAGTTTCCGTAGTTTTGTATTTCAATTAGCAGATTTTATGAATATGAAAGAAAGGATTTTGGCGGAAACCAACAAATTATTTTTTGCCTACGGAATTCGTAGCGTAACGATGGATGACATTGCCAAAAATTTGTCTATTTCAAAAAAATCCATTTATCAATATTTTGAGGATAAAGACGAAATTGTGATGACTTTAATGCAACAAATGGTTGAAAAAAATCATTGTGAAGTAAGGTTTTTCTTTAATTGTCCTGACCCAATTCAGGGATTAATTCATGCAGCTCATTTGATTCAGCAAAGACTTTCCGAAATAAATCCTTGTTTTATGTTGGATTTGCGCAAATATTATCCAAAAGCATGGGATTTACATCACGAATACATGAACAAACATATTTACAACGAATTGACTGATACCATACAAAGAGGCATCGCCAGCGGGGTTTTTAGGTCAGATATTCAGCCAAAAATCATTGCCAAAATGCGTCTTGAACAAGTGCCTGTAGGTTTTGATACCCATATTTTTCCTGTGGATCAATTTGATTTGAAAGAAGTACAAAGACAATTTGCCGATCATTTTATTAGAGGAATGCTTAGTGAAAAAGGTCTTGAAATTTATACCCAATTTTCTCAAAAAAACGAAGTTATCTAATGAAAAAAATATTATTTATTTGCGCTTTGCTTTGCGCTTTGATAGCACAAGCACAAGAAAATCCGAAAGTAATTTTGGAAAATCAAAGCCTAAAACAGTGTGTAGATTATGCCCTCAAAAATTCGGTGGCAATTAAAAACGCACAAATTGGCATCGAAATAGTCGAAGCACAAAAAAAACAATATACCGCCGACGGCTTGCCACAAGTTACAGGAGGTTTTGGAACGACTTATAATTACAGGATTCCAAAGGCATTTCTGCCCGCAAGACTAGTCGATCCAAAGGCTGAAGAAGGCACATTTGCTGCAGTAGAGTTCAGCCCGCAATTTAGTGGACAGTGGCAAGTAGGATTGCAACAAATTTTGTTTGATCCGTCATATATTATGGCGTTGCGAGCAGTACCTGTGGCAAGAGAAGTTGCAGAAAAAGACATGACGAAGACAAAAATTACTTTGGTTGCCAATGTAAATAAAGCCTATTATGCGGTTTTGATCCAAGAGCAAAGACGAAATTTGTTAGACAACAACATTGCCAGAGTAGAAAGTTTGTTGAAAGACATGAAAGCCATGTACCAAAACGGTTTGGCAGAAAAAATAGATGTGGACAGAACCGAAGTTACTTACAACAACCTAAAAGTAGATCAACAAAATTTTCAAAGACTTCTTGAATTAAGCAAAATTTTGTTAAAATATCAAATGGGTATGGAATCTATTGATGAAATTTCTTTGTCTGAAAAACTTGCCGATGTAAAAGTAAGTTTGCCCGAAAAAACAGAAAAATTTGATTATGCGCAAAGAATTGAATATTCGATGCTCATTTCGCAAACCAAAGTAGATCAATTAACCATCAAAAATCATCAATTTGGTTATTTGCCAAAATTAACTTTGGGCGCAAATTATGGGGGTAATACAGGGGGAGATTTTGCAAAAGTGGCGAATCCTAGTAATTGGTTTGGTTTTGGATCATTGAGTTTGAATTTGCAAGTACCCATTTTTGACGGTTTTCGCAAAAGTGCTTTGATTCAGAAATCAAAATTAGATGCCCAAAAAACACAAAATACCATGCGTGATTTTCGCAGAACCATCGATTTGCAAATCAATCAATCCTCTTTGACTTTGCAAAGTAATTTGGAAACCTTAGAATCTCGCAAAAGAAATATGGAATTGGCAAATGAAGTTTTCCGTTTGTCAAATGTTAAATACAAAGAGGGCGTAGGCTCGAATTTGGAAGTGATTAATTCGGAAAGTGCCTTGCGTGAGGCAGAAACCAACTATTACGCAGCACTTTATGACGCTTTGCTTGCCCAAGTAGATTTAAAAGTTGCTAAAGGTGATATTTTGGAATAGATAAATCTTTTTTTATTAAAAAAGCAAAATTACTAAGTGAAAAATTTAGTAGTTTTGCTTTTTTTTATTCAAAAATTTCATAAAAAATAAGCAATTTTTTTATATATCTTTGTAAAAAAATAATGCCAATGAAAACTTACACATTCAAAACAAATATAAATTGTGAAAATTGCGTGGCAAAAATTAGTCCTTTTTTGAACGAAAACTCCCAAATCCAAAGTTGGAAAGTAGATACGCAAAATCCTGACAAAATTTTGATTGTAGAAAGCGATCTAACTGAAAATCAGGTTGTTGAAATTGTAAATAAAGCAGGTTTTCAAGTAAAAGAAAATCTTAATACAAATACGAAAGCAAGTTTTTGGGAAGATTTTTCCGTTTGGAAACGCGCCTCAAAAAACACTTTAAACTGCCTTATTGGTTGCAGTATTGGCGATTTTGGCGTAATTATTTATTGTCAAACTTACCATCCGCAAATGTCGATGTATATGATGATGATTTTGGCAATGACCGCAGGTTTGACTACTTCTATCATTTTGGAAACCATTTTGTTAAAACTAAACGAAGGTTTTAATTGGTCGCAATCTTTGAATACGGTTAAAACTAAACGAAGGTTTTAATTGGTCGCAATCTTTGAATACGGCTTTTTCTATGTCTTTTTTGTCGATGTTGGCGATGGAATTATCCGAAAATATCACAGATTTGTTGCTTACAGGCGGTCAATATCACGTGCATCAGCCATATTATTGGTTTGCTTTGGCTTGCTCTTTGGTGGCGGGTTTTGTTGTTCCTCTGCCTTATAATTATTACAAACTCAAAAAATATAACAAGGCTTGTCATTAGAATCAAACATTTCTTAGGAAATGTTTGATTTCTACATCTCCAAAATTCCATTCACTTCTTCCACGCCCACATTTTCAAAATTTGGAATTACCAAACTTGTATTGCTTAACTCTTCGGCTGTGTGCGTAGTCGAAACGCCCAAAACTTTCATGTCTGCCCGCAAACCCGACTCAACTCCCGACAAAGAATCTTCGACAACCAAGCAATTTTTAGGATTTATGCCCAATAATTCGGCTGTTTTCAAGTAAATTTGCGGATTTGGTTTGCCTTCCGTAACAAAACTGCTGTCCACAATGACATCAAACAAATCTCGGATCGGCAATTCGTCAAGGACATAATCTATATTTTTTCGGTAGGCAGAAGTGGCAATGGCTAATTTGAAATTGGCATTTTTCAATTTTTTCAAAAAAGCGGTTAAACCTGCAACTTCTTGAAAATAAGGAAGATATAATTTTCGGTACAAACTTTCTTTTTCCTCTTCAAAATCGGAAATTTCTTGCAAATTAAGGCTATTTTTATACAAATAGTTCAAAATTGCGGTGTTCGTGCGCCCGTAAACGTATTGTTCGAGTTCCGCATCTGTGAGTTTGAAATGGTGCTGATCGCAAAAATCCAACCATGCTTTTTTGTGAAAAACATTGTTGTCGACCATCACGCCGTCCATGTCAAAAATTACTGCTTTTGTGTTCATTTTTTAAGATTTTTCTGAAAAAGTAAGGAAAACTCAAATTATCGAGCCAATTATTTATCATATTTTATTTTTTTCTTTTCTTTTAAAAGGAGATAATAGCAAATCTATTCCACGAATACATATATAAACAAGCAAATCATCTCCATTTTCGATCTTGGAAGAATTATCTGTATTATTTTTGCTTTCTTCTGTTTTCATAATATTAAGCCTTTCCAAAACAAATATTGTTATGAATATTGGCATCAATATGGGAGAAAGCAAATAAAATAAAAATCCTAAAACATAAATGTTAAGAAAAACCCTATTCAAAAATTGATAAAATTTGTCTTCTATTTGTCCACTTGTTAATTTTGATTGAATAAAAGATTGTATTTTGACCATTAAACCCATATTTTTTCATTATTTTATTCGAATATATTTTTCAATATTTATTTGAGCCACATCAAGGCTTTCAATTTTTTCTATACCAGACTGAATTAAAGTATCATTTTTAATTGAAACTGTAAAACTGAAATGATGATCTTCCCATTCTCTATAACTACAATATTCCAAATGTTCAGTATATTGATCATTTACCAAAGAATAACTTCCGCCACCTGAACCAAATACAGCCGTAGAATCTTTGCCTTTATTTAGATCATGTTTCAAAAACGCAAAATGTGTTTCATTAATAATTTTGATCATCGTCTGATTTTTGGTATAATCTACAATCGTGGTGTCATTTTTTTTGATAATCATTCCTGAAATCAATTTCCAAGTTCCCACAACAGAAATTTTTTGTTGCGAATTATTTTTTGATTCACAAGAAATTAAAAAGAATAACAAGAAAAAGCATAAAATTTTCATTTTTAAATTTAATTATTCAAGTATAATTGCCTACAAATTTATTAATTTTTATTGCAAAATATTCCTAAAATTAACTATTTTTGTGTAAATCTGTTTTTTTATGCAAGAAAATTATAAAAATTGGTATTCAGACAAAATCCATCGGGAGTTTGAAATGCTTACTTTTGGTCATGCGGGTTTGCCTGTAATTCTTTTCCCGACCAGCTATGGCAGACACTACGAAAACAAAGATCGAGGTTTGGTTGGTTCTGTGTCTTGGTTTGTAGATCAAGGCTTGATCAAAATTTATTGTCCAGATGGTTTTGATAAAGAAAGTTGGTACAACAAAGCCATTCACCCCGTAGACAGAATCCGTAATTTTGCCAATTATGAAAGGGTAATTATGGAGGAGGTAGTTCCCCAAGCACTTCATGAAACAGGCAAACAAAAAGTAATTTTGGCAGGTTGCAGTTTTGGCGGTTTTCATGCGGTTAATTTTGCATTTCGAAAACCAGAGCAAGTTTCTCATGTGATCAGTATGTTTGCAGCCTTCGAAAATCGTTCTTTTTTAGATGGACATTATGATGAACAAGCCTATTTTTTTAATCCTATAGATTATATGGCAAATATTGGCGAAAGTTGGCATTTGGAAAACATCAGAAAAATGGGAATTATTTTGAGTACAGGCGAACACGATATTTGCAAAAATGCCAATTATCAATTTTCGCAAATTTTGCGTTCCAAAGGAATCAACCATTGGTTAGACGACAAACCAAACGCCATTCACGATTGGCACGAATGGCAGGCAGTTTTTCCAAAATACGTTAGTTCTATTACTCAATAATATGCGTTTTATTTTTCTTCTTTTGACTTTTTTGGGTTTATTTTCGCAGGTTTTTGGGCAAATAAAACCCAAAAATTTGCGGTCTTTACCCTTGCCTTTTATTTATTATACCCCTGAAACAAATTTGGCAGGCGGAGCAATGCTAATGAATTTATTTAAAATTTCACCACAAGACAGTATTGCCAGAACTTCGAATGTGCGTTTGGGTTTCACTTACACATTAAACCGACAAATTTTAACTGATATTCAATACAATTTATTTTTTAAAGAAGAAAAATACAATATGAACGGAGATATTATTTACCAAAAATTTCCGCAAACTTTTTACGGAATAGGAAACGAAACCATTTTATCGAATGCAGAACAGATTAATTTTCAGCAATTTCATTGGACTTTAAGAGCTTTAAGAAAAATAAAAAATCGTTCTTTTGTTGGATTGCAGCTTTTGTATAATAATTTGTTTGCCATAAAATCTAAAAATGGCGGTTTTTTTGATCAAAATTCACGTATTCACGGAAAAAATGGCGGTTTAAGTCTTGGAGTAGGTGCAATTATTTTCAACGATCACCGAGATAATATTTTGAATGCGTCAAAAGGAAGTTATTTGGAAGCATCTATATTGAGTTATAACAAAATACTTGGCTCTGATTTTTCGTATTTGGCAATAAATTTAGAATACAGAAAATATTTTTATATCAAAGAAGGACAAACCATTGCCCTTCGAGCCATGTTAAACGCCAGAATAGGGGAGGTACCCTTTCACAGATTAGGAATGTTGGGTGGAGAATATTTGATGCGAGGCTATTACAACGGCAGATTTAGAGATAATTATTTAATTTCTTTACAAGCGGAATATCGCAGGCATATTTATAAACGTTTGGGAATGATTTTATTTTCAGATTTTGGGCAAGTTGCCAATCAAATAGAAAATTTAGAATTTAGCAAAACGCGTTTTACAGTAGGAGTGGGGGTCAGATTTAGCATTGACAAAAAAGAAAGAATAAATATTCGTTTGGATTTTGGCTTAGGAAAAGATATGCAAGGCATTTATTCAGGTTTATCAGAAATTTTTTAATGTTTCACGTGAAACATTTTGTTTTCACAGACTAATTTATACTTTGATGTTTCACGTGAAACATTTTTTATTTTTCATAAAAAAAAATTAATTGTTACACTAAACACTTATTTAAAATATTTTTCGTAATTTTGAAACAAAACCATTCTTTATGACAACAGATACTCTCACGATTGATATTCGCAAAACGGCAGAATCCCGTTTGCCACAATTAGATATGAATAATTTGCCCTTTGGCAAAGTGTTTTCCGATCATATGTTTTCCGCAGACTACGAAAGTGGACAGTGGAAAAACTTGCAAATTGTACCTTATGCACCGCTAACTTTTAGCCCTTCTAATATGGCAATCCATTATGGACAGTCTATTTTTGAAGGAATGAAGGCATATAAAAATTTCAAAAACGATATTTTGGTTTTTAGAGCAGAACAAAATTGGGAACGACTCAACAAATCGGCACACAGAATGTGTATGCCCGCCATTCCTGAAGACATTTTTATGGAAGGTTTGCGTGAATTATTGAGTTTGGATCGCGGTTGGACACCAGCAAAAGATGGTTGTGCTTTATATATCAGACCATTTATGTTTGCTACAGACGAATTTATTGGAATGCGTCCTTCGGAAACTTACAAATTTATGATTTTTACTTGTCCCGTTGGAAAATATTACAGCGAACCAGTAAAACTCAAAATTGAAACACATTTTTCGCGCGCCGCACAAGGAGGCACAGGTTCAGCAAAATGCGCAGGAAATTATGCGGCTTCGATGTATCCCGCAAAAATGGCGCAGTTGGAAGGATACAACCAAGTAATTTGGACAGATGGCAGCGAACACAAATACGTTGAAGAAGCAGGTACAATGAATTTGATGTTTTTGATCAACAATGTATTGATTACTGCTGCGACAAGTGATAGCATTTTGGACGGTGTTACCAGAAAAAGTGTTTTGACTTTGGCAAAAGAATGGAATATTAAAGTTGAAGAACGTAAAGTTACAGTAACAGAAATTGTAGAAGCACTAAAAAAAGGCGAAGTTCAAGAGGCTTTTGGAGTTGGAACTGCGGCAACAGTTGCACCTGTTTCTAACATTGGCTTTGAAGGAACTGATTACAAATTGCCTGAAATTAAATCGGATTCTTTGACAAACCGAATTTTAATTGCCTTAGACGACATAAAATATGACCGAGTTCCTGATACAAGAAATTGGATCACTAGAATTTAGTCTTAGGTAACTAACAGTTTTCTAAAAACTGTTAGTTATTTTTTTAAAAAGAAAGGCTTTATTTTTCGGTATTATAAAAAATTTCTATAATATCCTCTTTTGTAAAATCCCCAAGAACCTGAATGGCTTTGCCTTTTCCGTAAACCTCAATCGTGTAATCTGCAATGGCTTCATATTTCTCAGGCATTACGCCAAGATCGGGAAAAGATTGATACAAAGAATTTTCTTTCAACCAATTTTCAAACTTTTCGATAAAATTTAAAGCTGCAATTTGTTCATTGCTATTTTCTATTCCAAATAAACGCAAAGCCAATTTTGCCATTCTATCCACAGCACGCCCTTTTTCTAAAAGCCAGCGAAAATAAGCAGGGTATAAAGTAGCCAAACCTCGCCCATGTGCAAGCGAAGGATAAAAACCACTGGCTGCGTGTTCCATCGAATGCAATACAAAAGGAGCAGGAGTTCTACCCGCAGTCTGATAACCGTTCAATGCCAAATCCGATGCCCAAAATAAATCTCCACGCAATTTGATATTTTGCAAATCTTTTAAAAGTTTTGGCAAAGTTTCTAAAACAGTAAGCATAACCATTTCAGAATAGCGGTCAGCAATTGGCGAATCGTTTCCACCCAACAAATAATTTTCGATCACATGGCTAAAAATATCTGCTGCACCATCTTGCGTAGTTCGAGCATTCAAAGATTTTGTATAAGTTGGGTCGAGCAAAGAAACAACAGGTCTTAACAAAGGGTTAGACAAAGATGCTTTTCCATTTACTTCGTCATTCGAAATAACAGAATGTGGCGTAACTTCCGAAGCCGTTGCCGCCGTTGTAGGAATGGCAACCACAGGAAATGCCCCCGAATATTGCCCCGCTTTGGGACTGCCAAGCACATATTGCCAAATATCGTCTGTTTTTTCGTGCAATAAAATAGCAATTCCTTTGGCAGCATCAATTACAGAACCGCCACCGAAGGCAATAATAAAATCTATTTTTTCATTTTTGGCAAATT
The DNA here is from genome assembly GCA_004292785.1 of Bacteroidota bacterium. Lineage (GTDB taxonomy): Bacteria > Bacteroidota > Bacteroidia > Cytophagales > Thermoflexibacteraceae > RDXG01. The sequence goes on along the minus strand of RDXG01000383.1, from coordinate 6,093 downwards.
GCGCAGCTTTATTAATGGTTCTTACTTGCGGATTTGGTTCAACTCCAGAAAAAAGAACTGTACTAACTCCCTCTTTTTCGAAGGCATCACGAACTGGTTGAAGGTAACCTAGTTTTTCAACAGTGCCTCCACCGATCAAAATAAGTGCTTTTTTGCCAAGTATTTTAGATGATTTTACAAATTCATTGAGTAAACCTTCCCCAAAAATTATTTTTGTAGGAATGTGAATAGAAAAATTTTGCATGAATTAAATTTAGAAGGATATTGAAGAAAACAATGCTTTATAGTTTTTGTTTGAGTATTTTTCACAAATCATGTTTCACGTGAAACATGATTTGTGAAAAAATTAAAATTCCTGTTTCACGCTTCCACATTTGAGCATTTTATCCCCAAAATAAGGATTGCGGATTTCTTTTTTGTCAGAAAGCCAAGCACCACCTTTATTATTAAACGCCATCGGGCAAAATTGTTGATAAACCGTAGCCGTATTTGCCTTAAAAGAGGAAATAATTAAAAATAAAGCATTCGAAACTCCCTCAAAATGAATGCGTTGCATTTCTACATCATCAGTTTTGCCAATATTTTCGGCATCAGTTTTGAGTTTAGCAACATTCTCTTCCCAAAGTTTTTTTTGCGAATCGGTCATCAAATTATTTTCTACTTTTGCCAATGTAGCCACCAATTCGCCTGCATTGTATTTTGCGGTTTTGCTATCAGTTTCTACCAAAGCATCTTTCACAGCAAAATATGCAATTAGCAAAGTATTTAACTGTTCTTTGACCTGTTTTTTCAGAATTTTCTTGCTCTTTTTTGTGTCCGCAAGATATTTGTAGTAAAGAAAAAATTACTACAAAAGTTAAAATTGATAAAAATTTCATATAATTTGGGTTTAAAAATTTAAAATTAAATCAAATATTTTAGTTAATGTTTCACGTGAAACTATTTTTTATTTTTGATTCGATAACGCAAACCGCCATAAATCATTCTGCCCTGAATATTTCCCCAAACCAAAGAAGCATCAAAATAAGGTTCAAAAGGACTTTGGGCATTGACGATCAAATCAGTTTGGCGAAAATCCAATATATTTTCCACACCCAAATATACATCTAAATTTTCGAAAAAGGATTTAGAAACTTGCATATTCATGGTAAAATAATCTGGCGAATAAGTATTTTTTCTGAACTCTTCGGGATTATTTAGCGTGTTCGGAATACGTTTTCTGCCAAACCAAGTAAGCGTATAATCAAAATTCCATGCGTTTTCGGTTTTGTAAGAAATATTGACAAACGCTCTGTCGCGCGCCAACAAATAACGATCTAAAAGTTGCCCGCTATAAGTAGTTTTTACATCAAACAAACGGTAAGCCAAACGAATTTCCATGTTTTTTAGCGGTTCATAAGCAATTTGCGCCTGCACACTGTTCGAATACGATTGTCCTTGCAAATTATAAAAAAGCACTTTTTGCGAATGATTATCCAAATCTACGACCACTTGATTGCCAAAATCGGTGCGATAATAGTCCAATTCTAAAGTTGCTTCGCGGTTAAACAAACGAAATTCTTTAGTCAAATTGATGCCAAAATTCCATGCCGTTTCAGGATTCAAACCGTAGGCTTTGTTGCTTTGTCCGTTATTTTGGATTTCTACTTTTCTGGAACTTGCAAAAACACTCGAATTTTCTGCAAAAATATTGGCGGTTCGCTGTCCTCTGCCTGCCGAAATTCTTAGGACTGTCGTTGGCGAAAAATCGTATTTGGCGTGCAAACGAGGAGTTACGATCAAGCCAAACAAATTATGAAAATCTGTTCTGATGCCCGCTACTACATTAAATTTTTCTTGCGAAAAAGTGTATTCAAAAAAACTTCCGCCTACAATTTCGGTGCGTTTATAATTATTTTGGTTAAAAGTTTCGTCATATTTGTCATAAATAAAACTCAAACCTGTCCTAAATTTGTGATTCGTGTTGTTGATGATCGACTGATAAATTAAATTTGAATAAATACTTTGCTGTTTGGCGTTGTAAGTTGTAAAACCAAAACCCGAATTTTGCGAATAATCCAAAACTGAAGCCATCAAACCAATACTTTTGTATTTTTGTTGCGGAAAAACATAGCCAAATTTCCCCCAAGCCTCCAAACGTTCTGTATTAATTTTGACTTCATACAAAGGAAAATGCCCTGTGTGAATGTCCTTTGGATCATGGCTAAATTGCCCTCCCGTTCTGTCGTCTTTCATGGCTTTGACTCCAATTTGCGCAGAAATTCCTTTTGAATTGTCAAAATGCCAACGATTGATGACGTTAAATTGCTTTCCGATGGGTAAATCCATGAAATTGTCGTGGTTCATGTCCATTTTTTCGATCCAATTGTTGTTGTGCAAAAGCAAAGTAGTTCCCCAATTTTTGCCGATTTTTTGGTTAAAATTTAGGTTTGCTTCATAACGCCCCCAATTATTTGCGTAAGCATTAAAAAATATTTTGTCTTCGCCAAAAGGTTTTCGCAGTTCAGTATTGATTTGTCCTGCCATACTTTCGTAACCATTCGCCACCGACCCGATGCCTTTGGTAACTTGTATGCTCTCGATCCAAGAACCAGGAATGAAAGACAAGCCATAATTTGCCGCCAAACCTCTGACATCAGGCAAATTTTCGGTGGTTATTTGGGTATAAGTTCCCGCCAAACCCAACATTTGAATTTGTTTTGCACCCGTAACTGCATCAGAAAAATTGACATCAACGGAAGGATTGGTTTCAAAACTTTCAGACAAATTGCAACAAGCAGCTTTAAACAATTCTTTTTCGGTCATGACGTTTGTTTTCATGGGGTTCAAATAGTCGATGGTGGTGGCTTGTCTTTCTGCGGTGATGCTTACTTCTTCGAGTTGGGATTCGTTTTTCAGAATTACCCTAATATTTTGCATATTTTGTTCAGAAACAAGCAAAGTATCGGATTTTAAACCCACAAAACTGATGATCAATTTAGACAAATTAGGGTTGTGTTTGATGTTAAAAACCCCGCTGGTGTCGGTGCTAGTGCCGATGGAAGTGCCAAGCCAATACACAGTTGCGCCTGCCACAGGTATAAAATTTCCTTTGTCTGTGCTTTCCAAAACCACGCCTTTGATTTGCTGTTGGGCGAAAAGCGGAGCAAAATTGATCAGAAAAAAGGCAATAAAAATATATTTGAAATATGATTTCATGAGAAAATGTGTTTTTTGAGTGAAAAAAATAAAAAATACTTGTAGCACAGAATTTAGTCTGTGTGGAATATTTTTTTATTTTCTCAAATTCTCAACACACGGAAGGCAAGCCAAAAAGGAATTTTCCACGAAGGAATTTTGGGAAAATAACTTTTTAAGCGAAAAACACGAAAAGAAGAATGATGGAAATAAAAATAATGAACAGAAAAATCGGCTTCTAAAATGTCTGAAAAGTTGGCTTTAAAAACCGCAACATCTGGCTGACTGTGCAAATTGTCATCAGTTTTGAAAATCTGTTTTTCGTCTTTGCAACAATCGTTTTTACTTTCAGAATTGATTTGACAAGTACACGATTTTGCTTTTACAAAAAATCCAATACTTTCTAATTGATTTGCACAAAAATGCCATGACACAGCAACTCCTGTGTTGAATAGCAAATAAATTGCAAGCAAGCCAAAAGAAAGTATTTGTTTCATTTGCGTTTAACCAATGAAAAGGAAAAATGTTTGTGAAAATCGTTGTTTTTAGATAAACAAATTCGCAAATTGAAAATTTTTGCCATCAAACAAACCTTTATCACTTAATTTTAGGTTTTATAATCATCAATTTTTTTGATCACGACTTCATTGTCGATGCCTAAAAAATCGTCCCAATCGTCTGTAACCAATTCAGCACCCAAATATTTTGCGGTAGCCAAAATAATAGCGTCAGGAAGTTTGATTTTTTTAAACTTATTTTTCCTATAAATAATAGCCTGTTCTGCTATTTTTTTGTTTATTTCGATGATTTCAAGGTTTTCGAACACCTCATCCACCAATTCCTTTTCCTCGATAGAAGAAAATTCATAGTCATAAACTTCCATAAAACTAATGATAGAAGTATAAAATTCGTCATAAGAAAGTAATAAACTTTCAATATCTAATTGTTTTTTGGAAGCAAATATGATCACATTTGTATCCAAGAGAGCCTTATTCCCACTCATTTCTTAACTTTTTTTGCCAAATTTTTGGATTTTCAATGGATTGAAACATATTTTGTTTTTCCATTTTTTTGAAAGCAAGTAACAATTTTTCTTTGCGAGAAAGATAATTATTCGGGCTTTCAATGAGTATGATAATGCGAACTTGGGCATTATCATACGCTTGATATTTTTTAGGAAGGCGAATAATGCCTTGCTCTATTTTTGTTGAAAATTCTAGTGCATTCATTTTTTAGGTGAATTTAAGGTGATTTTTCGAAAAGATTTGAATGCGGGCAAGATTTATGTGTTCAAAAAACTATTTTTTTTCACTCAATTTTATTAGTAATTGATTGATAATTTCTTGCTGTTGCATATTTTGCGCTTTCAAAACCTCTATCGTTTGTTGATAGGCTTGCCTTTCATGTTCAAAATCTGTATGCTGTTGGTAATTATAACCAAATTGTGTAAATTTGGAATTATTACAATCTTTAAATATCATTTTCTCATCAAAATTTTGTAAATCTTCTGTTGTTATTCCTAAAATATTTGCTATTTTTTGCAATCTCTCTTCTGTTATTTTACTTTCCCCTCGTTCCATTTTTGCATAACCAGTATTCGAAATACCCAAGTTTTCAGCCATAACTTCCTGTGAGTAGCCTTTTATTTGTCTAAAAACCCTAATATTATTACCAAGTTTCATTTTTGTACCTTTTAGTGCCATTTCTGTACTTTATTTTGAGTGAAAAACAAATATATAAAATTATTTTTGCAAATAAATAGAAAGTCAATAAAATTTCAAACGTCTAAATATCATGAAACTAAAACTTGTCTTTTTCATAACTTTTTTTATAGGTATTTTTAAATTACAGGCTCAAAGTGTATTGAGTTCTTCAGGAAATAGTTTTCAAAATAATCAATTTTTGGTAGAATATGTGGTTGGAGAGCTGTGTGTGAGCACCTCACAAACGAGTCAAAATATTTTGACACAGGGTTTTTTACAGGCTATCTTTAAAGCAAAACCAACAGGTTTATTAGATAATTTGTCAGAGTATTTTTTGCTTTACTATCCTAATCCAACAGATAGATTAATAGTAATTTCAACAAACTACTTAGACCTACATCACTTTATTTTAACAGATTTATTTGGCAAAAAAGTTATTGACCAAAATTTTGAAGGCAATGTCATTAATCTTGAAAATTTGGTGGCAGGGGTATATATTATTCATCTTTTTAATACAAAATCTCAATTACTAAAAACTCTTAAAATCGTAAAACTATGAAAAAAGTATTCTTATTTTTGTTCACATTTTGGCACTATATTGTATTTGCCCAATCTCCTCAAAGTTTTAATTATCAAGCAGTTGTTAGAGATAATACAGGAAATCCTTTGGCAAATAAAGCAGTTAATTTTCGAATTTCTATTTTGGATAATAATATAAATGGAACAATCCAATATCAAGAAATTCATAATCCTGTTAGCAACCAATTTGGTATGGTGGTTTTAGAAATAGGTAAAGGTGCTGTTTCACAAGGAAACTTTTCGAATATAACTTGGGCAAACGGCAGTAAATTTTTGAGAGTAGAGTTGGATATAAATGGAGGAAATGCTTACACAGTGATTGGTTCACAGCAGTTACTTTCCGTTCCTTATGCCTTATATGCAGAAAAATCGGGAAATGGATCAGCTAACAGTCTTACTTATTCAGCAGGAACTGGTATTAGCATTGCAGGAAGTACGCTGACTAATACTGCTCCGAGTAAATGGTCTTCAGCAACTGACGGGATTAGTTATAATAATGGGAATGTTTCTATTGGGGGTACTCCTTGGAATCCTTCAGGGAGTTGGAGAAAAGTATTGACGCTAGATAACTCTACTTCGAATGTTGGTTTAACTGCACCTGTATTCGAACTGATTAATAATCAAATCAATGTAA
>RDXG01000382.1 GCA_004292785.1 Bacteroidota bacterium | reverse complement strand
AAAGCACAAATTTATGATGTTTTGCTAAAAAATCCTGTTTTTGCACGAGATTATATGCGACAATCCAAACTTCCACACGATTCGCTGATGATCAACGATTTTTTTAGAATTGCAAACAGCCCTTATATTGACACTTTAAACAGAGAAGTGAAAAAATATTTTGGCGATTTGAGTGATATTCAAAGCCAATTAGACCTCACTTTTCGTTTGGTCAAACATTATTATCCCAAATTCGAAGCACCAATTGTTTACACTACCGTTACAGGTTTTGGAAATGATATTTTTGTTTCTGACAGCCTGATCATCATTGGTTTAGATTATTTTTTGGGAGCAAATTCACGTTACCGCCCACCCGATGTACCCAATTATATGATGCGTAGGTACAAAAAAGAAACCATTGTGCCATTAATTGCCTTGTTTATGTCTAACCGTTACAACGAAATTTCTGATGATAAAACTTTGCTTGCCGACATGATTTTTCATGGGAAAGGGCTATATTTTGCCAAAAAAGTTTGCCCTGTTCCCGACTCGCTAATCATTGGCTACACCAGCAAAGAGTGGCAAGGAGCAACGGAAAATCAGGCGTTTTTGTGGGGGCATTTTGTAGAAAACAATTTGTTTTTTGAAAAAAGTATCCTCAAAAAACGAAAATACATCGACGAAGCCCCTTTTGTAAGCGATATTAGTTCGGAATGTCCTGGCAGAATTGGGCGTTGGTTGGCTTGGCAAATTGTAAAAAAATACATGGAACGCCAAAAAGAACCCAATTTGCCCGATTTAATGAAAACGAGCAACGCCCAACAAATTTTTGAACAGGCGAAATTTAAACCGCAATAAATTTTTTGATGATTTATAAAAAACTAAAATCATCAAAAATAAAGATTTTTTAATTTTTCAAACACTTTACCATACATTTATCATGTTCAAAAACACTTTTTTTATTGCTTTATTTATTCTTTTTACTGTAAATCTTCAAGCACAAATTTTTACAGACGAAACGCCTTTTTATGCTGAAACCAAGCAAGTAAACCAATTTTTTAGGCGATTCAACGGAGAAGAAGACGAAAAAGGCAACCGTTATTGGGAAAAAGATGCCCAGTACAGAAACCGAGATTTGCGCAGAAAATATATTTCTATTCTGTTCAACAACCAAAATTTTTCGATACCATCAGATCAAAAAACAAAATTTCTGGAAGAAATGACAGACGTAAAAAAACCTGTTTTTCTTAGTTTTTTAGGTGGAGATTGGTTTGCAGAGGTAGAAACTGAATTTGCTTACAAAGGCAAAAAAACAATCATTAATTTGTATATGCAGCTCGAAGTAACAGGAAATCAAGGCTCAAAATGGGTCATTAATCGGGTGCATTGGTACGATCAGGAAAAACAATTTTATCCCGATAGCACAGGAAAACATTTGTTTTTGCACCCTTTGAGCCACGAATTGGATTTTATGAACCTAAAAAAAGTCCTGCTCGATCAGCCTGAATATGTAGAATATTTTACCGAAAAAAATGCGCGAGTCGATTTTTTAAGCATCTTTTTGTACGAAATCAAATTGGGAAATCTGAAATTCGAAACCGTAACTAATCTAAAATTTCATGTCTTTCAACTGAATAATTGGTATTTCGAACTTTCTAATTTTAATAGAAAAGGTTTGAATACAGGTTGGTTAATTTCGAATTTAAGCCCATTAAAAGCAGGTGAAAAGGAAAAAATGAGTAAATTTATTCAACACGACAAAAGGCAATAAAAAATAATTCGAAAATAATTGCCTTTTTTTTTGGAATAAAGAAAAACATTTTTACCTTTGCAACGGCAAATCGGTACGACCAGCTCCTATTGAACCCTCCAGGGTCGGAAGGCAGCAAAGGTAGATGGCGTAGCGGTGCGATACTGGTTTGCTTTTTTATTTTTAATTACAAAAAATATTCCACAGGATTAGTAACTACTTTTGTAATTTGTATTTCAAGTCCCAAAAAACGCTTTTCTACAAAATCTTTTAACAATTCGCAAGTAAAAATTTCACTTTCATAATGCCCAATATCTGCGATCATAATTTGGTGATCTGCATCAAAAAATTCGTGATATTTGAAATCGGCACTTACAAAAACATCTGCCTGATTGGAAATTGCTGTTTTCAACAAAAAACTGCCTGTTCCGCCACAAACTGCTACTTTTTTGACCTTTTTATTCAAAAATTTGGTATGTTTGATCACTTTTAGCCCCATTTTTTGCTTTAAATGCGCCAAAAATTCGTTTTCAGTCATTTCATTTTCCAATTCGCCAATCATTCCCGAACCCAATTCCTGATTTTGATTTTCCAATTCGTGCAAATAATACGCAACTTCTTCGTAAGGATGTGCGGTTTGCAAAGCGTTCAAAACATTTTGTTGCAAATGCACAGGAAAAATAACTTCGATGCGGTTTTCCTTTACTTTTTCCAACTGATTCGGCTTTCCAATATGTGCGTTGGCGTTTTCGTTGGGCAAAAAAGTTCCTGTTCCCTCCACCAAAAAGCTACAATTTGAGTAATTTCCAATGTTTCCTGCGCCTGCTTTTGCCAAAGCTTCGAGTAGTTTTTCGGAATCTTGGACAGGTACAAAAGTGGTCAATTTGCGAAGCGTTTTGGCTTTGTTTAACAAAATCCTTTGATTTTTTAGCCCCAATTTGTCCGAAATTTTTGCGTTTACGCCATTCCAAACATTGTCCAAATTGGTGTGAATGGCATAAATAGCCAAATCGTTTTTAATTGCCTTGATGATTATTTTTTCGACATAATTTTTGCCTGTAATTTTTTTCAAACCACCAAAAATAATGGGGTGATGGGCAATGATCACATTGCAATTTTTTGCCAATGCCTCGTCCAAAACGTCTTCTATGGAATCCAAACAAATCAAAATTCCTGTAATTTCTGTTTGCGGATTTCCAACAATTAAGCCCGAATTGTCATAAGATTCTTGGTAAGCAAGCGGGGCAATGCTTTCTAAATATTGTGTTATTTCCTTGATTTTCATTGTTTTATGTTTTTTTTACTAAAGCTAATTTTCCTTTCAAACCAATTTCGTTTGGGCAAATAGTCAAAACCCACAAAAACCATCGAAGCTGCCAACACGCCCAGCCAAGCACCTGCGTAGGTATCTCTCAAAAAATGTTGCGACAAATACATTCTCGAAAGCACCACCATTAAGGCACAATAAAAGGCAATTAGCCCTTTTTTGTTGTTTTTTGAAAACAAAGCCAACAAACAAAAACCCGCAAAAGCCGTCATCGAATGCCCCGAAGGAAAACTGTTGAACGAATGAACATCTACGCCTTCAACCAAATTTAAGGTATTTTTTTGGAAAAATGCCAACGGTCTAACTTCGTTTGGAAAAAGCAAAAATTTGCCAACAAAAGTAAAAATTCCTGTCAAAGCAAAAGTAATTGCCATCTGAAAAGCCTGCACAAAACGCACAAAAAGCAAATAAATAATGAGCAAAACAATAAAAAAACCGTCGCCCAAATGAGTCGCATATTTGAAAAAAAGGTCTGAAAAATTGGAATGTAAGCCATTCAAATACAAAATTTCGTCGCCTTTGGGCAAATAAATAAGCAAAATTCCGCCAAAAATAGCAAAAATGGCAAAAAATACCCAAAATACAGGATTGGCGGAAAACAATTTTTTCATGTTAAATATCTCCTAATTGTGGTCTGATGATCATTTCTTCGATAACCGAATTTTCTGACAAATGATAGGCTGAAAAAACCGCTTCTGCCACATCTTCGGACTTGATAAAACGTTCAGAAGGCAAATCTGACCCACTCCAAGAATTGGTTAGCGTTGCGCCTGGCAAAATTGCCGTAACCCTGATTCCTAGTGGTTTCATTTCTTCACGCAAAACTTTGGTCATGCCGTACATCGCATATTTGGAAATGGAATAACTGCCCCCATTTGCGTAGGGCATAATGCTCGCTATGGAACAAATATTGAAAATATGCCCTTTTTTTTGCTCGATCATGCCCAAAATAAGTGCTTTTGTGAGATAATAGGCACTGTATAAATTGGTGTTGATCATGGTTTCCAAAATTCCTTCGGCTTCATTATGGACTTGACCTTGCACAAAAACTCCTGCATTATTGATCAAAACTGCTACTTTTTCGTTGAGTTTTTGCACAAAATTTGCAAATTTTTCAACTTCTGACTTTTTAGAAACATCAGTCGACAAAATATGAACCTGAATCTTAAATTTGGATTCAATTTCGTTTTTCAAAATCAATAAATCCGATTCTGTTCGGGCGCAAAGTGCCAAATTAAAGCCTTGTGAGGCAAATTTTTCTGCGATGGCTTTTCCAATTCCTTTGGAAGCACCTGTAATGACTGTTAGCATATATTTTTATTCAAAATTTTTGTTAAAATATTGTCCGACAAATGTCTGACTTTGGTTATTTTTTTATTCAAAATTTTTTGTTGAAATATTGTCCGACAAATGTCTGACTTTATGATTTTATTCAAAAATTTCACTTAAAACAATTTTAAAACCCTGCAACACATTTCCACTGTCTAAAACTTCGTGAAAAGCACATTTTTTGACTTCCGTATTTGGTTGATAAATGTAAGTTTGATCTTCTTTTGGAACAATTAACCAAGCCAAAGGAACGTTATTTTTCATATAAAATTCCATTTTTTGCTGTGCTTCTTTCAAACTGTCGTAAGTAGAAACGTATTCGGCAACAAAGTCAGGAATGAATAACAAAACCTTACTTTTAGGGTGATCTCGCAGTTTTTCTTTGAGAATATAGGTAATATCGGGCATTTTGCCACTACCGTCAGGAAATTCGATTGAACTGCCAGAATCTAGCAATTCGCCTTCGTTTTTATTAATTGATTCGTTCCAAATGCCCAATTCAATAAGCAAGCGAGTTAAATTTCGTTGATCATCAAAATTGTTGATGGCAGAATTGATAATCAACACAGTTTTTCCTTCCGACTCAATTTTTAACAAAGGATTTCGAGCAGATAGCTCGACAAGTTTTTCCGAAGTCAATGTAGTGAAAGCACTTACATCGATTTTTATAGAAGTAAACGTTTGATTTTCAATGTGTTCCATATTTTTTTATTCTTTATTTTGTTCTGGTGGAGTTCTGTACGGTTGAAAAGGTATTTTTAGCAAATTGTTCAAATTGTCGTTTTCTTTTGAGTCCATGTGCGTGTCTACGCCATAAACCAAAGTTTTCATATCCGAAACTGTGGCAAAAGTACCAAATAATCTGTCCCAAACCGAAAAAATATTTCCGTAATTGGTATCACTATAAGGTTGCACATAATGATGATGAATTTTGTGCATATTTGGCGAAACAATGACCCAACTAATCGTTTTGTCTAACCAAATTGGCAAATTGATATTGGCATGATTGAATTGCGAAAGCAAAGCTGAAAGACTTTGATACAACATCACCAACCAAATTGGCGCACCTGTAACAAAAACTGCAAGCAAAGTAAAAACGGCTCTAAACACACTTTCGCCAGGGTGATGGCGGTTTGCGGTGGTTGTATCTACGTGAGTATCCGTGTGATGAACCAAATGAAAAACCCATAAAAATTTGACTTGATGCTGTAACCAATGAATAAAATAAGCAGAAATTAAATCCATGAAAAGCAAGCCAACAATCATCAACAACCAAACAGGCATTTCAAACAAATGCAACAAACCAAATTTGCTTATTTTTGCCCAATCACTAGCTTGAACAATCAGCCACGCAAAACCCAAATTGACAAGGGCAGTAGTCAAAGTAAAAAATAAATTTAGCCCTGCGTGTTTGAAACGGTTGTAATTGGGCTTAAAAAGTGGAATAAAGTTTTCAATCAGCCAAAAAAACATCAAACCACTAACCAAAATTAAAGTTCGGTAGAGGCTAGGAATATGCTCAAAAAATTGGATTAGGTTTTCCATAAAACTAAAAATTAGTGTTGTTTGTAAAAAGTTATTTTATTTTACAAATATCAAAAATTTGTTGAAAATTATGCTTTTTATTTTAAATTTATGCCTTAATATTTTTCTGATACGTATATAATAACAAATAAACCTTAACAAATTTTTTCTATGAAAATGCTTAATTCAACCGTAGCTGTGTATCATTCACACAAACAAGCGGTAGAGGCAGTAAAAAAATTGCAAAATGCTGATTTTCCAGTAACACAAGTTTCTATTATAGGACGTGCAGAAATAGAAGAAGATCACGTAAAAGTGCATCAAGGCGAAGAAGTTTTTGAAACAGGAGTAGTGATTGGCTCTGTTTTAGGAACTATTTTGGGAACTTTGTCAGGTTTGAGTATGATTGCTGTGCCTGGTTTGGGAGTTTTGTATGCGGCAGGTGCTTTAGTAGGTTCTATTGGCGGTTTTTCTTTGGGTGCGGCAGGCGGAACTATTTTTGGAGCTTTGCTCTCGGTTGGAGTGGGTAAAGAGGGAGTTGCTACTTATCACAAACACCTTACAGATGGGAAATATTTGGTGGTGGTGCATGGAAATGCTGATCAAGTAAAAAATGCCGAAGATATTTTGAAAGATGGCGATCATCACGAATTGAATATTCACTAATTTTTTTATTTATCCGATGCCTCAAAAGTGTCGGATAAGTTTCTTTTTTGTTAAAATTTAAAAAATATCATTCAATTCCAATACAAAACCCTTAATTACTTTCGAACTTATTTTCCAATACAAAACCCTTAATTACTTTCGAACTTATTTTTCCTCCTGTGAAGGCTTTTTGCACCAAAACCATCTCTTGTTTTTGATTTTCGTAAACTTCTACTTTTTCTTGTTTAATGTCAATGATCCAATATTCTAAAACTCCAAATTTGGCATAAAGTTGCATTTTTCGCTTGTAATCGTCTGCTTTTGTGCCATCAGATAGGATTTCTACGGTCATATCAGGGGCTTCGTTGGTGGGATCGTTTTCCAAAATTTCAGCTCTTTCTATGCAAACAAAATATAAATCGGGTTGAACTACGTTTTTGTCATCTAAATGAACGTCTGAAGGCGCAATCATAATTTGTCCTAATTTATTTTTTTTAACATATATGTGCAAGATAGATGCTAGTTCAATAGCTAAAATTTGATGTTTGTTTTTTGGTGATGCCATAAAAATAAGTTTTCCATGAATAAGTTCAAAAGGAGCAGATTCGGGTAGATCAAAATAATCAGAAGCCGTATAATTTTCAGAAAGCGGATCAATTTGGGCAAGTACATATTTCTGTTCTTTTTCATGAAAATACAACAAATTGTAATTTCCAAACAAAAAATATGTGT
>RDXG01000381.1 GCA_004292785.1 Bacteroidota bacterium | reverse complement strand
TTTTCCTGAAAAATATCGTCAAATTATCAGGCGTTTGCAAAAAGCCCAAAGCGAAAACGAGTTGCGCAAACAAATGACTTTGGAAGACGATATTCAGGAACAATTAGACAATATTTGGCGCAAAGCAGCCGAAGATGCGGAGAAAATTGCAGCACAGGAGCAAGCTCTTTTGGAAAGTAAGCAAATTATTGCAGATACGGAAAAAGCTCTTTTGAAAAAAGACAAAGCCATTGAAGAAGGCAAAAAAGCTCTTTTGGACAAAGAAAAAGCCTTGCAAGACAAAGACGATTTCATTCGAAAATTGCAAGAAGAACTTGAAAAACAAGGAAAAAAATAACTGTTTTTAGGCAAATGTGTTAAAGATAAATAATAAAAATAGTAAACACATTTTCCCTAAAAAATCCTTAATTTTGCAAAAAAACAAAAAATATGGTAAAAATAGCACACATCGAACTCGGAGATTTTCCGCTTTTGCTTGCCCCAATGGAAGACGTTAGCGATCCGCCTTTTAGGGCTGTTTGCAAAGAAAACGGAGCAGATTTGATGTATTCAGAATTTATTTCCGCAGAAGGTTTGATCAGAGATGCCAAAAAAAGCATACAAAAACTAGATATTTATGATTATGAGCGACCAATCGGGATTCAGATTTTTGGCGAAAATATAGACTCTATGCGCGAAGCAGCGCGAATTGTAGAAAATTCTAATCCTGAATTGTTGGATATTAATTACGGCTGTCCTGTCAATAATGTGGCTTGCAAGGGTGCAGGTGCGGGAATTTTGTTGGATTTGCCCAAAATGCAAAAAATGACTGAAGAAATTGTAAAAAATACAAAACTACCCGTAACCGTAAAAACCCGCTTAGGTTGGGACGACAACAGCAAATATATTGTAGAAGTTGCCAAACGTTTGCAAGATGTAGGCGTGCAGGCTTTGAGTATTCACGGAAGGACGCGCAAGCAAATGTATAAAGGTGATGCCGACTGGACTTTGATTGGCGAGGTCAAAAATCGACCTGATATTCACATTCCTATTTTTGGAAATGGTGACATCGATTCGCCAGAAAAAGCATTGGAATACAAAAACCGCTACGGCGTGGACGGCATGATGATTGGCAGAGCCGCCATCGGTTATCCTTGGATTTTTAACGAAATCAAACATTTTTTGAAAACAGGCGAGCATTTAGCACCGCCAACCATTGACCAACGGATTGATGTTTGCAAAAAACATTTGGCTTTTTCGGTAAAATGGAAAGGCACAAAAATTGGTATTTTTGAAATGAGAAGGCATTATACAAATTATTTCAAAGGTTTGGATCATTTTAAAGAGTTCAGAAAAAGATTGGTAGAATCGCCAACAGAAGCCGAAGTAAGTGAAGTTTTAGAAGAAATTTCTGCAAGATATTTGGGTTTGGAAGTTTAAACTTGGCAATGGTCGAAGACCTAGCGTTAAAACCCAACGTTTGCCAACGTCTAAAAAGACGATTGGCAGCGTTTTACCAATTATGCCATTGATCTGTCTTTATAACCGCCTGATTATCTATGTGTTTTTAAAATAGTTTATACAAAATTACAGTTTTTATTTTATTTTCAAATAGCTTTGAGAAAAAAAACAACCTCATGCCGATTCTTAAAAGCAACTACCGCGCTCCATGGTATTTTTTGGGCAACGGAGATTTGCAAACCATTCTTCCTAGCAATTTCAGAAAAATTGAAGGAATTGAGTACCAAAGAGAACGAATTTTTACGCCTGACCAAGATTTTTTGGATTTGGATTGGGCAAAAAACGGCTCGGATCGGCTCATGATTTTTTCGCATGGTTTGGAAGGAAATTCGAGTAGGCATTATGCAAAAGGCATGATCAAAATTTTCAAAAATGCGGGTTATGACGGTTTGGCGTGGAATTGTAGAACTTGTAGCGGAGAAATGAATTGGAAACCGCGTTTTTATCATCACGGAGCAAGCGACGATTTGGCTTGCGTCATCGATCATGTGTTGGCAAAAAATCAGTACAAAAAAATTGTGTTGGTGGGCGCAAGTATGGGCGGCAATTTGGTGCTTAAATATTTGGGCGAACAAAAAGAAAACCTTAATCCTGTCATCAAAAAGGCGTTTACAATTTCTGTGCCTTGCGATTTGGAAACCTGCGCCACGCATTTGGAAAAGCCACGTTACAAAATTTACAACGACAAATTTATGAAAGCCTTAAAAGCAAAAATGTTGTTAAAATCTGAAAAATTTGCCGAAATTAAAGCCGAACATTTGCCAAAAATCAAATATTTTAGAGATTTTGACTTTTATTATACCGCACCCGTTCACGGATTCGAAAGCCCCGAAGTTTTTTATAAAACGGTAAGTTCTCGTTTCTATCTGCCTGATATTCAAATACCTAGCTATATTTTGACTGCCCAAAACGACCCGATTTTGAGTAAAGAATGTTATCCGATAGAAATTGCTAAAAAATTTGAAAATATATTTTTGGAATTGCCCAAGCAAGGCGGACACGTTGGTTTTTCTTTGGCAAATTCCGAACATACTTATTCCGAAAAAAAGGCTTTGGAATGGGCAGAAAAATGATTAAGTAATAAGACAAAACAAATGTAACACAGACTTTTTCTGTGAATACTGTAACCTACTGAAAATCAAAGTTTTAACAAAAAAGTCTGTTTTACATATACTTTTATTTTGAGTTCTTACTTATCAAAAACTAACATTTCTCAAAAAAATATTAGTTCTAAGGAACGCACCCTGAAGGGTACGTTACAAAGTTCTGACTATTTTCATTGTTTCTACACTTACAAAAATTACTTTTAAAAGCAAATTGATCACTTCCTCTTTGTAGTCAAAAAAATTGTAAGTATTAAATTGTTCTTGAATGGTGGCATCGCCTGATTGGTAGGGTTTGTATTGATCCAAAACCCATTCTATAGCAATTCGGCTGCCCAATTTATATTCCCAAACTTCCGAAGGAATGTCAGAAATAGTTGTTAATTCGTCTATTTCGATGATGCCGTCTTTTACTTTGAGTTTGAGATCGGGTTTTATTTTTTGCAATAATTTTTCGTTTGCCAACTCCCCTTCATTTTTGCGTTTGGGCAAAAGGCTTTCCAAAGGTTTTCGATTGACTTGGGGTTCAGAACTAACAGTTCTTGTGTCTATATTTTCGTAATTCAAATGCAAATCCATCAGTTTTTTACCTGCCTCTGCGTATTTCCAAAAATCTGCGTAAAGCGGGATTCTTGGAAAATCTCGTTTTAAATCTATTTCGTATTTTTTGCGGTATTCGGGGCTGTGCAAAACCGCATAGACGTAATGAAAAATGTCGGTTTTAGAGATTCGAGTATCGAGTTTAGAGATTCGAGGATTGAGAGTTGTATTCTCTACCCTCGATCCTCCTTCCTCCACACTCTCATACCTTGCCCCAAATAACTCCAACGCCCAATCGGTAATATTTTCTATTTTTTGCCCATTTTGGTAGCGGTACAAAGGTAGGCATTGACAAGTTTCTACAAAACCTAAATCACAAATGCCCTGAAAAGCTAAAGCCTGAAAAGTTTTATTGTGAGCAATCCCCGAAAATGCAATAAATTGATTTTCAATAGGTTCATAAATATCTGCCCAACGATAAGTCCTTCCATTAAAATGCTTATCAAAATAAAAGCATTTTTTTGTAAAAGGTCTGTAATTAGATAAGACAATTTTCTCGATTTCAAATTGCTTTTCTATTTTTCTATTAGCGTAACTGGTCAATTCGAAATCCCACTTAATTTTAAATTTATCCTTAAAATTTTTCTTTTTAAGTGTTTTTTGATAAATATTGACAAAAAATTTCATTTTTTTTGCCAAATTTTCTTTTGAAAAATCATAAACCCATTCATCTCTTTGCGTTACAACTCCTCTCGAAAACAACTGAAAAACAGCCTCTTGCTTTTTTCCTGCTTTTACTTCTTTGTCAATCAAAGGAATCAACTCTTGAAAATTGCTTTCACTTAAATTTATCCAATTATTTTTGGCATCAGGTCGTATTCTTTCAAAAGGAATTTTATCAAGTTCCAACATTTGCAAAGTTTCTAATTTTTCTTGTCCACTTATGCCATCGCCAATATTGTGGTAAAAAATCTTTGCCTTTTCGTTTTTTTGGTTTTCATTTTTGATAAGAAAAGCAATACTTACCCCTGTCATAATATTAAAAATATTTCCGCCTTGCTGGGCAGAGTTATTTTGCCTAATATCACCTTTCAAATCGATGATATAAATTTCTTCAAATTCTTTTTGCGCAATTTTCCTAAAACCATCAAAGGCTTTGCCATCTATAAAACTTCGGTTGCTAATAAAAGCCACAATGCCGTTTTGATCTATTCTGTCCATTGCCCAAGCATAAAACCGCACATACATATCGTAAAGCACAATTTGATTTTGTGCAGAACCTTGTTTGACAAAAGTTTCTTTAATTCTTTTATCAATATCTTTATAAAGTCTGTTTGCGTTTTGGTCATTAAAATTTTGTTGTTTGGCATTGTAAGGCGGATTTCCTATAATCACAGAAATTTTTTGGTCGTTTTGTGCCTTAATTCTTTTGGTATTTTCTACCAAATTGCCAAACATATCGTTTTGTTTGCCTTCATATTTGAGTACCTCCACATTGTCCAAAGTATCTACCCAACACAAATTATCAAAACTCATGACGGTCTGCATTTTGCTCAAAAAAGTATATTGAATGTTCATATAAGCAATATAATAAGGCAAAATAGCGACTTCGTTGGCGTGTATTTCGTTTTTGTATTTATGAATAAATTTTTGTGGGTTGTTATGTGGCAAATAATCCAACAAATCCGTAATAAACGTACCTGTGCCTGTGGCGGGATCAAGAATATGCACGTTTTTGTCGATCAGGTTTTTGTCAAAATGCTTTTCTAACAAAGAATCAGTGGTTTTAAGCATAAAATTCACCACTTCGGAAGGCGTATAAACAATGCCCAATTTGTCTGCATTTCTGGGAT
Source organism: Bacteroidota bacterium (assembly GCA_004292785.1). GTDB lineage: Bacteria > Bacteroidota > Bacteroidia > Cytophagales > Thermoflexibacteraceae > RDXG01. Next base: position 1,888 of record RDXG01000381.1, on the reverse strand, counting down.
TGTAGGCTTTGTAAAATTCCTCGTATAAATTTTTCAAAAAATTTTGTTTTTCTTTATGCGATTCCAGAGTTTGGGCGTGTAGTTTAATCACTTTATAATATCTTTCCATTTTGTAGATAATATTGGCTTTAAAATCACCTACAAAAAAGGTTTTTTCGATGTCGATCAAAGATTTAGCAATGTTGTTTTCTTCCAAAAACTGCACATTTGTAAAAATATTTCTAAAAATATCTTCAGTCAAAATATGCTGAATAATCATTTCGTCAATGTCTGAATATTGGATATTTGGGTTAATACAAATTTTACAAAGTTCAATAAAACGAAGTCTTTTGCTTACAAAATCTTGGTTTTCGTCTTTTTTTTGTAACATTTCTTGTATCATATTTCCCAAAATTAAAATAATATCAGGAACATCTTTGGCAAATTGGGCAAGTGCCTCTCTAAAATTACGAGCTTCTGGGCTTTCGTAAGCAATAAATTTGTTTAGTAATTTGTCAAAAGCCTTTGCGTTTTTGATGTCGCATTGTTCCCTTATATCATTTTGGAAAAGTACGGCAGTTTCGGAATTTTCGAAAATAATATTAAAAGTAGGATAGCCAATTTTTATTTTGTTTTCAATTTCTTTTTCGAGATTGTCTCCTAAATCTTTTGCCTCCCAATACCCAAAAACAAACCTATTTTTGTCAATGAGTCCTCCGTCTGCAATTTTTCTTGTGCCTTTTATCTGAAATTCGTCCACGAAAAAAAGTGTTTTTTTTTCGGCATAAAAAGAGAGCAAATTCGCAAAACAACGTCTGATAGAGCTTTCTTTTTGCGTGCCGCTAGCTTGTTTGACATTCACAAGGCATTTATAATATTCGTTAATTTTTTGGATAGACATAAAACAGATTTTTTTATGAAAAGTAGAGTTTATGTAACGTACCCTTCAGGGTGCGATAAAATATTGATTTTCAGTTAATTATAAACACCCTAAAGTGCGTTTTACAAATTATTCATAAACTTTAGTAAAAGTAAATTTTTTTTTTCAAATTTCCAAAACTTTAAAACTTTTGGAAATTTTTTAAAAAATAAGATTTTAAATAACTATTTTTGCCTCAAAATACAAATATGATACGAAAATTAGGATTAAAATATGGCATCATTGCCGCCCTTATTTCCTTAGTTTATAATGCTATTTTGCAGGTTTTGGGCTACGCTTCCGACCAATTTTTGGGTTCTTTGGGGCAAATTTTTTTGGTGTTGGCAATGGTGCTGGCTTGCAAAGATTTCAAAACGGCAAACAGCGGTTTTATGAATTTTTCGCAGGGCATGGGCATGGGTTTTTGGATAAGTTTATTAACTACCATTGTAGGAACTGTTTTTTTGTTTATTTACCTTAATTATGACCCACAAACCATTACGCAAACCCTAAAAATACAAGAAATGGCTCTTGAAAATCAGGGCAAAAGCGACGAAGAAATAAAAGTAATGATGGACATCGTGAAAGAATTTATGACTCCAACTTATTTGGCGGCGGCGGCTTTGATATCAAACATGATTTTTTCCATGTTGTTGGCGGTGGTAGTGAGTTTGGTCATGAGAAAAATGAACCCTGATGTCTTTGCAGACTAATATTTATGAATCAAGAACTTCAAATTTCAGTAGTAATTCCTTTGTTTAACGAAGAAGATTCGCTACCCGAACTCTGCCAATGGATTAGGCAAGTGATGGAAAAAAATAGTTTTTCTTACGAAATTATGCTTGTTGATGACGGAAGTACGGACAATTCTTGGGAAGTAGTTCGAGAATTATCTGCACAAAACCAACACATCAGAGGCATCAAATTTAACAGAAATTACGGAAAATCTGCCGCCTTACATACTGCTTTTCAGGCAGTTAGCGGAAAAGT
>RDXG01000014.1 GCA_004292785.1 Bacteroidota bacterium | reverse complement strand
AAAAGAGTAACTCAAATCTCACAAATTTTATTTACAGGTTGCAAAAGTACAAAATTCGTTTATTTTTTATAATTTTGCCCAATTACTTTTTTTATGGGCATTCAAGACTTTTTGGTTACTCCTTTATACATTATTTTTATTTATCTAATTGCTTTCTTTTTCAGGCGAAAATTTAGCAATGTCATCACCAGAAATTACTATTTTACTGCCTTGCATTTTAAGGTTATTGGGGCAATTTTTGTTGGAATTATTTATAAAATAGTTTACAAAGGTGAAGGAGATACCTATTTATATTATCAATTAGGCGGATTTTTGGCGCGAAGTTTTTACGAACAAGGTATTGTTACAGCGTATCGAGTACTTACAACCACCATTGCAGACGTAAACTTAAACGATTGGGGAATCGTTAATTATGCGCGTTTTGTTGAATTTTTTTACATGAAAGACGAGCCAAGTTATTTGATTGTACGTTTGGCAGGTATTGGGCATATTTTTAGTTTTGGGACTTATTCGGTCATTGCTTTATTTTTTGCTTGTTATAGTTTTATAGGAAGTTGGGCAATGTTTATGGCTTTTTATGATTTGTACCCAAAAATGGTTGGTAAAATGGCTATTTCTGTATTTTTTCTGCCTTCTGTCTTTTTTTGGGGATCGGGTTTGCTCAAAGATTCGCTAACATTTGGCGGAGTTGGTATGGCTCTTTGTGGGTTTTATTTTGGAATTATTAAAGGCAGAAATCGTTTAGCAAATTTGTCTTTGATGGCAATCGGAGTCTATACCATTTTTTTTATCAAGTTATATATCTTGTATTGTTTGATTCCCTCTTTTGCTATGTGGCTTTATTTGCATTTCGGATCAAGAATTAAGGCTCGTTTTATTAGAATTTTACTTACTCCTTTCCTCATTATTTTGGTTTCTGTAGGGGGATATTTTTTGGTAATCAGACTCACCGAAAAAAGTGATTACAGTGTGGATAAAATTGCCAACAAAGCGCAAGTAACCTCAAACTATCTTCGCAGAATTAGCAATGAAGGAGGAAGCTATTATTTGGGCGAATTTGACGGAACAATTACAGGTTTACTAAAATATTTTCCCCAAGCGGTGGCAGTTTCTTTGTTCAGACCTTTTATTTGGGAAGCGGGTTTTAATCCTGTTCGCCAATTAGCCGCTTTCGAGGCTAGTTTTTTCATTTACATTACCTTCTTTTTGTTCCGAAATGTGTCCCTGAAAAAAATTGCGCAAACCATTTATAAAGAACCGCTGGTTTTGGTTGGTTTGGCTTTTGCCATTACTTTTTCCTTTGCTGTGGGGGTTACAACTGCAAATTTTGGTTCTTTGGTACGCTATAAAATTGTTATGATGCCTTTTTATATTTCTTCAATTTTTATTATTTTGGAAATAAATGGAGTTAAAAAAGCATTATTTCCATTTCTTGAAAAAAGAAAAAGTAAAACGCAAGTTTTTGGAAAAATGGGA
>RDXG01000013.1 GCA_004292785.1 Bacteroidota bacterium | reverse complement strand
GATTCTACGACTACATTTGCGCCATGTTCCAAAGGTCTGAACAAATATCCGCCTGCGCCAAAAGTGTTATCAACCACCAAAGGAATGTCGTATTTTTTAGCCAAAGCCGACACTTTTTCGAAGTCTGGAATACTAAACGCCCCATTTCCGATGGTTTCCAAATAAATGGCTTTTGTGTTTGCATCAATTTGTTTTTCGAGGTCTTCTGCTTTGTCGCTTTCTGCAAATTTTACCGTAATTCCCAAACGTTTGAAGGCAACTTTAAACTGATTGTACGTTCCGCCATACAAAAATGGGCTACTTACAAAACTATCTCCTGCTTGCAAAAAATTATGAAAAGCCAAAAATTGTGCTGATTGCCCTGAAGAAACCGCTACCGCCGCCACACCACCTTCGAGGGCGGCGATTCGTTTTTCGAAAACGTCAGTCGTTGGGTTCATCAAACGGGTATAAATATTTCCAAATTCTTTGAGGGCAAAAGAAGTAGTTTGGTACAAAGGAACGGCGCGCGATTGCGTGGTCGGATCAACTTCGTAGCCTGCGTGTAACTGTAATGTTTCGAATCTGTGAGACATAAACGTTTTGATTTAAAATATAGATTTAATAGGATAAACAACAAATTTAGAATTTTGGCTTTATTATTTTTTGTTAAAATTAATTTTTGGATATAAAAATAACCTAAATCAACCTTAAAAAATAAGTTTTTACAAAAAACGCCAACAGATTTGGATTGTAGAAAACAAAAATATTTTCCTGAAAGAAACTAACAACAACAGCAAGCCGCCATGTGAATTTTAGCGAACAAAAAACTGTTTGAAAGACTTAAAAACGGAGTATTTACGAGATTTTTCATAGTTAATTAATTTATATGTCCCTAAAAAAATTTGGGTTAGGATTTAGCACCTTGCTATGCGTAGGTTGCTAGAAGTTCGTAGAGCCTAATCTCTCCCTTCTTCTCTATAAACCAATTACTGACGTAATTGAGAGATAATGCACAAAGGTAGAAACAGATTTTTGCAAATGCAAATTTTTAAAAAAAATAAAATGAAATTTCAAACTTTTTATATACCAATCAAAAATCAAGAAATTTTACTTAATTTTGTAAAGATTTAAAGCAAATATTGTCATTAATTCCAAAAAACCATGAGTGATTTTATCGGACACGAATGTGGAATCGCCCTGATTCGTTTAAGAAAACCTTTGTCTTATTTCATTGAACGTTATGGAACGCCCACCTACGGCATCAATAAGTTATATTTATTAATGGAAAAACAACATAATCGCGGGCAAGATGGCGCAGGAGTTGCGAATTTGGTCATCGATCAGCGACCTGGCTTTCCATATTTGATCAGGCAACGTTCTACAAGTAATCAGCCTTTGGTTGAAATTTTTGAAAAACTTGGCAGTCGTTTTAACCGAGTGCAAAGAAATCAAAAAACAAAATACAAAAATTCGCAATGGTTAAAGGAAAACGTGCCTTTTGCGGGAGAGGTTTTTTTAGGGCATCTTCGCTACGGCACGCATGGAAAAAACGCACTCGATTTTTGCCATCCTTTCATCAGAAGAAGTAATTGGAGAAGCAGAAATTTGGCGTTGGCAGGAAATTTTAACATGACCAATGTAGATGAATTGTTTGATCAACTCATTTCTTTTGGACAACATCCCAAAGAAAAAACAGATACGATCACGGTTTTAGAGAAAATCGGGCATTTTTTGGACGTTGAAAATTTGCGTTTATGGGACGAATACCAAGGTAAAGGATTTACAGACCACGAAATTGCTTTGCTTATCGAGGACGAACTCAATATGCAAACTGTTCTAAAACGTGCTTGCAAAGGCTTTGATGGTGGTTATGCCATGATCGGAATCATTGGAAACGGAACGTCTTTTGTGGCGCGCGATCCTGCGGGAATCAGACCTGCTTATTATTACGCAAACGATGAGGTAATTGTCATT
>RDXG01000380.1 GCA_004292785.1 Bacteroidota bacterium | reverse complement strand
AGCGAAACCATCTACGAATCGCAACATGAAGAAATTAAACACAAATTGTTGATTGAAGGCAAACAAAGAGAGTTAGAATTTGCCCGAAAAACCGAAGAAATGGAACGCGCCATCGCCGCCATCAAATCTTTGACTGTTACAGAAGGTTTGAAACTCAAAGCCGAAGAAGCCAGCAAACAATTAGCTTTGAATTTGGTAGAATTGGAAACCACTTTGAAAACGCAAGAAAAAGAATTGCAAGGAAATTTGGCGGCAGAAGAAACCCGAAAACTAATTGGCGCAGTAGAATTGCAACAACGCAAAGCAGTAGAAGACCTTGAATTGGAAATTGCAGCACAAAATTTGGGCTTGCGAGTAGAAGAACTCAAAGCCGAAGTAGATGCCGTTGTTAGCAAAGCAGGAGCAGTTTCTCCAGATTTGATCGCCGCCTTGCAAGCATTTTCAGACAAAGCCCTTGCCGAAAAAATGGCAGAAACTATGGCGCCTAAACTGAAAACAAATGTAACATAGCCTTCAGGCTGTGGCAAATACAACAAAAATAATCGAAACTTTTATAAGGCTTTTGGGGCTTTATGAAAGTTTTTTGTTGTTTTTAGAAACTTATATTGCAATTCTAGCTTCAATTTTTTTCATAAAATACAGTTTGGATCAAAATAAAATTAGCCTTTTGCAAAAAGAAACTGATGTCAGACATTTGTCGGACAATTTTATCTGTTTTTTCCAATAATTTCGTAGCTAAAACCTTCAAATTCTTGAAGGTTTTTCTTTTTTTAGCAAAAAAAATTCGTTTATCCTATCAAAAAGACTTTATAGTTCTCAATTTTACCATTAATTTTATAAAATTAGCTTTATTTGTGAAAAAAATCAACGAAATATGAATTTTCCCTTACTCGAAAATATTTTTTCACCAACAGATTTGCGCAAAATGCCAGAGTCAGATTTATCCAAAATTAGTGAAGAATTAAGGCAATTTATCATTCATTTTGTAGCAGAATTTGGCGGACATTTGGGGGCAAGTTTGGGCGTAGTCGAATTGACCGTGGCTTTGCATTATGTTTTCAACACGCCCCAAGATCAACTTATTTGGGACGTTGGGCATCAGGCATACGGACACAAAATTTTGACCGAAAGGCGTGCAAATTTTCATACCAATCGCAGAAAAAATGGCATTGCAGGCTTTCCAAATCGCAAAGAAAGTATTTTTGATAGTTTTGGAACAGGTCATTCTTCTACTTCTATTTCGGCAGCTTTGGGAATGGCAAAGGCAGCGCAGATTTTAGGAAAAACCGATCAAATTCATATTGCAGTGATTGGAGACGGAGCAATTACGGCAGGCATGGCTTTTGAAGCCTTGAATCACGCAGGTTTTTTGGATCAACAAGGCATTAATTTGCTCATTATTTTGAACGAAAACGGAATGTCCATCGACCCAAATGTGGGAGCTTTGAGTACGCATTTTAAAAATATTGATCCAAAAAATAATTTTTTTACTAACCTTCAAATTGCCTACGAAGGAATTATTGATGGACACGATCTCGATGCGGTTTTGAAGGTTTTAAAGAATTATCGACAAAAAAAAGGGATTCAGGTTTTGCATATTCGCACCGTAAAAGGCAAAGGTTATGACCGCGCCGAAAACGATCAAGTTCGTTGGCACGCTACAGGAACGTTCAACAAATTGACAGGAAAAGCCTATGCTTCGCAAGCAAACAAGCCTTTACCGATGCGTTATCAAGATGTTTTTGGGCATACTTTGTTAGAACTTGCCCAAGCAAACGACAAAATTGTGGGCGTAACTCCCGCCATGCCTTCGGGTTCTTCTATGCGAATTTTGATGGAAGCCCTGCCCGAAAGAGCTTTTGATGTGGGCATCGCCGAACAGCACGCTGTTACTTTTTCCGCAGGTTTGGCTACGCAATCTTTGACTCCGTTTTGTAGTTTGTACTCAACTTTTATGCAAAGAGGATATGACCAAATTATTCATGATGTTTGTTTGCAAAATTTGCCTGTTGTTTTTTGTGTAGATCGCGCAGGTTTGGTGGGTGAAGATGGCGCAACGCATCATGGTTTCTTCGATTTGGCTTTTTTGCGTTGCTTGCCCAATGCCATTGTTTGCGCACCTATTAATGAGTCCGAATTACGAAATATGATGTTTACAGCGCAGTTTGCTATGCAACCTATTTTTATTCGTTATCCACGTGGCGAAGGTGTGTTGTTGGATTGGAAAACGCCCTTTGAATTGATACCTATCGGGAAGGCAAAATGTATCCAAAAAGGTACAAAAACGGCAATTTTAAGCATCGGACATATTGGAAATTTGGCTCGTGAGGCTTGTAAAGAATTGGCTTTTTTGCAAATTTTTCCTGCCCATTACGATATGCGTTTTGTAAAACCCTTAGACGAAGAATTGTTACATTTTATTGCCAAAAATTTTGATTCGGTCATTACGCTTGAAGATGGTTGTTTGCAAGCTGGTTTTGGTTCGGCAATTTTGGAATTTTTTGCAGAAAATCAATGTTCTATAAAAGTTCAACGTTTGGGAATTCCTAATATTTTTGTGGAACACGGCAAAATCAATGAGTTACAAGAAGATTGCGGTTTGAGTGTAAAAAATTTGGTTAATATGATAACTTTTTTGTAAAAAATATTAATTTGCACAAAAATTAAAACAATAATGAAAAATTTATTAACAACAATTTTATTTTAAAATTTTGTTTTTTCACAAATAGATAGCATTTCTTTAGGTTTGGATCGCCCTGTTTTTCAATTAAACACAAAAAATTGGACAACTGAAAACGTGGGCAGGAACAAAAGTTGATTAAAAATATTTTTCTTAAAAAATGATGTCAAATGTAGAATTAAATTGTCAAATCAGGCTTGCAAAAAGAACGGATTTGGCAAAAATACACCAAATAGAGGAAGTTATTTTCAAAGGCTTCGATCAATTTACGTTCCGAAGGTTCAAATCTTTGTTCAAATCGCCTAATGCACGATTTTTTGTCTGCGAATTGGGTTCAGAATTGGCAGGTTTTGGCATTGGCTTGAAAAAAAAGTTGGCAAACGGAAAGTTGATGGGGCGTGTTTATGTCATAGGAATTTCGCCAAATTACCAAAAAAAAGGAATTGGACAAATGATGCTCAAAACCGTAGAAAATTGGTTAATTTTGGAAGGAATAGAATTTATTAACCTAGAAACAAGTGCCATGCGACCACATTTGAGGACTTTTTACGAAAAAAACAACTATGTTTTCTATAAAAATTTGCCCGATTATTACGAAGATTTTGATGGCATTCGTTTAAGAAAAAACAAGGAAAACTTTTGATAAATTGAAGCAACACGACCTAAAATCGTGCTACTTAGTTTTTTTTAATCAATAATTTTTACCATTTTTCCCCACATAAACACCGACATTGCGCCTTTTAGTTCTTCTACTTTTAGGCTCACTTTCTTTCCTTCCACTTTTAGCGAGTCGGGCAGGTTGCTGATTTGCCATTTTTGGTTATTTTCGCCAAGCACGCCCCAAAAACCTGTACCTAATTTTTGATAAACTACTGTTCCTTCAATTTGCATAAATTTTGAGATTTTATTTTTGTAAAATTATAAAATATCATTCAATTCCAAAACAAAATCCTTAATTACTTTTGACCTAATTTTTCCGCCTGCTCCTGCGCTTTGCACCAAAACCATTTCGCCTTTTTGGTTCTCAAAAACCTCTATTTTTGGGCTTTTCAAATCGATAATCCAATATTCCAACACGCCAAATTTGGCATAAGTTTCCATTTTATCAACCAAATCGTTTTTAGAATTTGTGGAAAGCACCTCGACTGCCAAATCTGGGGCTTCATTGACTCGGTTTTCGTCAATGATAGGCAAACGTTCAATGCTTACAAACAACAAATCGGGCTGACAACAATTTTTTTCATCAAAACGGACATCGCAAGGAGAAATAAGCACTTCTCCAAGTTTATTTTTGACAACAAAAGGCGTAATGAGTACAGCCAATTTCAAAATACTTCTTTGGTGGTTAATTTTTGGTGCAGCCATAAAAATAAATTTACCGTTCACTAATTCGTAAGGAGCATAATCGGGTAATTGCAAATAGTCGGCAAAATTATAATCATTTTTTTGTGGATCAATCGAGGCAATGAAATAGTCATTTTCTTCTTCTTTCCAAAACAAAATGGTATAATTGTCGAACAGAAAAAAATGTTTTCCTCGAAGTATGTTTGCAAATTCAGACGTTTTATAAATATGGATCATACATTTTTTTTGGGACAAATGTAAGGGTTATTTTTGGATTTAGGAATTATAAGTAAGAATGCAAAATAAAAGTGTATTTTGTAAAACAGACTTTTTCTGTTAAAATTCTGATTTTCATTAGGTTACAGTATTCACAGACTAAAGTCTGTGTTACATTTATTTTTTCTGTTTACTTAAGTTACTTTTTTTAGTTTAAAAACCAAAAAAATTAACTTTCTTCTACTTTAAATGCTTTGCTAAATTTTGGGCGAATGGCTTTCCATATGATGTTGTCCACGCTTTTTCCGTCGAGCATAGCAAACAAAATGGAAGGATATTTTTGACTTTGAAAATAGGCAGCCGTTTCTTTGCGCGTTTCCAATTCTTTGAATACGGCTTTGTTTTCGGCAAGAATTTGGTCAAATTGAGATGTCAAGTCCTGTTGTATTTTTTTTACCCAAGCATAAAATTCGTCAGGGACTTTTTCCAAGAGTTGTTCAAAAGATTTGCCTTCTGAAACGTATTCCCAAATTGCCACATTCGAAATTCCTGTAATGATTCTGTGCAATTTGATGTATTCTTCAAACTTTATTTTTACCCGCAAACCGTTGCTAAACCTGATCACAAAACCCTCTTTGTTGTCTTCTTTGATCTGTTTTAAAGTTTGCAAATCTTGTATGCCATCGTATCTTTTCACTATCGGAAAACCAATATTTTCGATACTTTCTTTGCCTGTTTTGTTACAAATAATGGTTATCAAAACCAAATCTTCGAGTGCGCCATAATCAATAACAATTCTGTTTTCGGGATAAATAATTTCGAACAAATAGGTTTTATTTTTGTCTAATTTGTCAAAAGTATGGCTATATTTTTTGTAAAGAATAGCATTTGCGTGCGCCGCTTGTTGGCTTTCAAAACTCCCGCGAGTGGCAATAAAAGGCTGATCGTTTAGCCAATACAAAACGCCCAAAGAACCATCTAACTTTTCAAAAACCTCAAAAGGAAGTTGCGGAATTTCATTGGCTTGAAGTTCGTCTAAATTAAAAAATTTGGCAAAAGGTTTGGCTATGACATTCATTTCAGAATCTAAAATTAAACCGCGAGTTTGCAAAGTAATTTCGTTCCAAATTCGGTCATATTGCGCTCTTGGCGTGTAATTGTAAATAAATAAATCGGCTTTTGGGTGTTTTTGCACCGAAACCAATTTTTCAAAAATCATTTGTTTTAATAATTCTTTGTTCATTTTATTATTTGAAAAGTGTGAATTTTAAAATTGCATTAATACGAAATTTTGGTTGCCATCAAGCCTCCAATTTCTTTGATATTTAAGTTTTTTCCAAATTTTATTTCAAAGCAACCTACGCCAGAAACCCAAATTTTGAAATCGGAATCGGCATCAAAAAAGCCCGCAGTTTCCACCGAAAAAGATGCTATTTTTGAGTAAGGAAAAATTTTATATTCTTTTTTACTTCCCGTAATTCCTTGCACGTCATAGCAAATAATTTTGGAATCTGTAAAAATTACTCTGTCCCTGATGTGTTTGTAGGCAAGCAATATTTCTTCGTTTGGTGCTAAAAAAATACCAAAAAGTTCTTTGCTGTCCGCAGGATTTGTTTTTTCTAAAACGCTAAATTTTGCAATTAAATCCATTTTTGTTTAAATTTTAATTCGTCCATCAACCATTTCTATCATTCGGTCTGCCATCGTTGCCAAAGTTGGGTTGTGCGTTACAATTACAAAAGTTTGTTTGAGTTCGGCTCGCAAATCAAAAAAAAGTTGATGCAATTCTTCGGCATTTTTTGAGTCCAAATTCCCGCTAGGTTCGTCTGCAAACACAATTTTTGGGGAATTGATCAAAGCCCTTGCCACCGCAAAACGCTGCTGTTCACCTCCTGAAAGTTGCGCAGGCTTATGGTCTTTTCGGTCAGAAATACCCAAACGATCCAATAAATTTAAGGCTTTTTTGTTGGTTTCTGCAAAATCTTTTTTGGCGATCCAAGCAGGCAAACAAACATTTTCTAAGGCTGTAAATTCGGGCAAAAGATTATGAAATTGAAAAACAAAACCAATGTGTTGATTTCTGAATTGCGCCATTTGTTCGTCAGAAAAATTGGCTAAAGATTGACCTTGTAATTCCAAATCACCGCTATCAGCCCGATCCAAAGTGCCTAAAATATGTAACAAAGTGCTTTTTCCTGCACCAGAAGCCCCAACCACAGATACAATTTCGCCTGCCTGCACCTGAAGATTTACACCTTTTAGGACTTGCAAATCGTGATAACGTTTTTGAAGATTGTTTGCTTTTAACATAAATTTTCTAATAATTTTCGTCTAAACTTGTTTGCAAATACAAATCGCCTACACAAAGTTGAAATTGATCTTCGATAATTGCAAAACGATCATTTTTTGAATCGTAAACCGTACAAATCCAAATTTCCAAAGCGTTTTTAACAAAATTCTCCACTTGGATTTTATCTTGTGAAATTAAAGTATATTGCCTTAAAGTAGGAATTTTTTTGTAATTTTCGTATTTTATGGTTCTATCGTATTCTTCTGTACTGTCTGACAAAATTTCGATAATTCCAATCGCATTGGCAACCGCATCAACTTTTTTGTTTTTACCAACTTTGACATATTCTATTTCTTTGCCGATCACAATGCTGGCATCTGGCAAATAAAAAGAATCGTAATTTGGAGAAGCAATTCCCACACTATCCGTAAGAATCAAGTAATATTTTTGCCTTCTGAACAAAATAGTAGCATCTGTTATCAAATTTGCTTCAATAACTGCGTGGTCTTTAGTTGTCATTTGATGATAAATTAAAATTCCATTCGACAATTCAAATTTTCGCAATAGGTTTTGATCCAATAATTCGCAAAATTCATCAACAGAAATATTGATGTGATTTTGAAAAATGCTGTCTTCATTCAATTCGAAACTTTTGCCGTTTATGGTAATTGTGTCTTCCAAAATATTCATATTTTCTAATAATTTTCGTCTAAACTGGTTTGCAAATACAAATCGCCTACACAAAGTTGAAATTGATCTTCGATAATTGAAAAACGATCATTTTTTGAAGTGTAAACTGTGCAAATCCATATTCCAAAAGCATTTTTAACAAAATTCTCCACTTGGATTTTATCTTGTGAAATCAAAGTATATTGCCTTAAAGTAGGAATTTTTTTGTAATTTTCGTATTTTATGGTTCTATCGTATTCTTCTGTTGCATCAGATAAAATTTCCAAAATCCCG
>RDXG01000379.1 GCA_004292785.1 Bacteroidota bacterium | reverse complement strand
TTCGGAATTTATTAGAAAACTCTTTGGTAGATATGCCTTATATTTATCATTGGATCACACGTTTATCACTCAAAACCTTTGATTTGTTATGAAAGATACCTCAAACTTTATTCATCAAAAACAAATGGAAATCATTTTTTCCAAAACTCCTGCTGAACGCTTTATGATGGGCATAGAAATGTGTCGGACAGCTCGGCAGATGGTAGAAGCTGGCATTAAAAGAAATCAACAAAATATTTCAAAGGAAGAACTCACTTATGCCGTTTTCAAACGTTATTATCCGTCTTTGGTAGCCGAAAGTGAACGGGCTTGGCAAACTTATTTGTTGCGTAGGAGAACAGAAAAATTAGAAAATTTTGAGATTAAATCGTGATAATTTTCACAAAAAATTCCTAAATCTAATCTCCCCAATTCTGCTCATCCTCTTTCAAAACCGCATCGATATTCAACAAATAATTGTCTAACAATTCGATGTTATTTTCCCAAGTCAATTTTTCTAAATCACTGTTTTTGCGGGCAAACAATACTATTTTTTCTTCGCTAAAAACCCAAATTACTTTTTCTACGCCAAAATCTAGCAATTTTTGTGTTTTGATTCTTACATAATTTTCAGGATTTTCAAATTGTTTTTCTTCAATTTTTATATCAATTTCGATCACAATTTCAGGAGGAAAAGAAAGAAAATGTTTGGTCAAAAAATCTTGTTTTTGGTGTTTTTTGCGGTCATAAATTACAATATCTCCCGCCAAATTATCATTAGAATCGAGGTGCAAACCTATTTCATTAAACAAAACCAACCATTTTTTTGCGGACAAATTGCGTTCCAAATGCGTAACGATACATTTGATCAAATACGCCTGTAAACTGCTACAACCCATTTCTTGAATTTTTTGAGGATTTAGAGTCAATAATTTTAGGGCTAACAAATAACCTTTACGGTAAATTTTTTGCCCATTTAGTATTTCGTAAATAAATGATTCGGGAATATTTTTCATGTTTTCCAAATTCTTATTGTTGTTACCAAACATATAAATTTATGAAACTCGTTTGGGTATCAATTTTTCGCAAATACTTGAAATTGGATTCCCAAAACTGCAATATCATCAGTTTGGTTTTCTCTTCCTGCTTGCATCCATTCTTCTATGGTGTTTTCTAATATTTGGGCTTGTTTATCCATTTCCATTTCAGAAATACTTAACAGAAGTTCTCTAAACCGTTTGACCATGAATTTCCTGCCTTCCTGTCCGCCAAATTGGTCTTGATAACCATCTGTAACCAAATAAAAAGTGCTGGTTTGATCAATATCAACGTCATGAACTTGGTAATTATTTATGCCATACTGATCGGCAGAGATAGGCATTTTGCTTGCTTTAATTTCCTTAATTTCTTTATTTTGAACATAATAAAGCGGATTCATTGCTCCTGCGTAGCGTGCCTTATAAAATACATTATCATTTTGGTATAAGCTCAAAACCACCATATCCATGCCGTCTTTGATCTTTCCTTCCGAATGTTTGAGGGTTTGAGCAAGCATCAGAGGCATCATGTTCAAAATTTTGTTGGGTTCATAAATTTCCAAATCGTGAATAATTTGGTTGAGAATGTTGTTGCCGATCATGGTCATAAAAGCACCAGGTACGCCATGACCTGTGCAATCTACGACTGCCAAAATTTTTGTGTCGCCTTTGTCTGCAAACCAATAAAAATCTCCGCTTACAATGTCTTTGGGTTTGTAAAGAATAAAAGAATTGGTAAAAGATTTTTGTATTTCCGAAAGTGATGGCAAAATTCCTTTTTGTATGCGCAAGGCATAATTGATCGATGAAACGATATGAAGATTTTGTTTTTTTATTTTTTTATTTTGGTATTCGATGGCTTGGTTTTGGCTAAACACCAATTCCAAATTGCTGTGTAATTCTGCATTTTGCTGATAAATTTGCTCTTGTTGTGAGGTAAGTTCTTCGTTTGCAGTTACTAACAAATCTTTTTGTTTTTCTACTTCAATCGTTCTTTCTTTGACTTTTTGTTCGAGCATTTGGTTTTGATTTTGTACCAATGACAAAGTTTCGGCTTGTGCTTTTTCTTTTTCATCTCTAAAAACATTGATCCGATCTGCCAAAGCAAGTGCAAAAAACAGCTCTTGAATCACAGTTCCCATTAACCTAAAATTGATATTTTCGTAAGTCCATTCGATGGAAATATGTCCGTGATTTCCTAAAAGTTGTATAAAAGTCCAAAATATATTAATTGTATATCCTAAAACAAATAATCTGGCTTTTTTTTGTTTCTTAAATAACCAAATATAAATTGCTATTATCCAAGAAGTACCCACAAAAGCTAAAGCTGCTATATACAAAAAACCTGTAATGATGCTAAAAGGCAAAAGTTGAATGACCAGAGATATTGGTAGAAACAATACTAAAAACCAAATTAAACTCTTAAAAAAAAAATTAAAATATTTTGGTACGTACAACTTGGTATCTAAAAAAGAGATGACAAAATAGCCTCTGAAAAAAAATTGGACATTGAACCAAATAAGCGTAAAGCGCATCAAAAACTGATTGGTTGGGTGATCAAAAATAGAAGACGTAAAAAATGGATAGTTATTCATATGACCCATAGAAACTGTCAAACAAATGGCTTCACAGACATACCAAAAATAGGTTTTATCACGAGTAGAGAAGCCCAAAAAGAGGTTGTATAAAGCTATAAAAGCAATAACTCCTATAAAACTGGTTGCATAAAAATCGGATTCAGATTTTTTTTGTTGCAACTGAAAATCTGTTCCAACTAAAATTGGAATATTAATATGATTTCTAATACTATTTGTACGAATGTAAACCGTTTGTTCAACAGAATCTCTGTTTATTGGTAACCAAAACAAGTTGGTAGGATAGGCTTTGTTGGTTTGTGGCTGATAAGAACCTGTTTGTACTGCCAACTCATATTTTCCGTTTTTCATCTGATAATAATCGACATACCAAATAAGTGTGTTGCCGACTTCTATCCATACTTTTTCGCGATTTGGGTTGAGAATGTGTAGTTTCAACCAAATATTTGTTTTGGGGTTGAATCCTTGTGCTGAATAAATATTTTGATCTTTATATTGAAATTTTGCTTTATTTTCTGGTTTAATAATATCTTCAATGGTCATTTTGCCCGAAGTATCGGAAAAAACAGCTGCTTTTTTTCCTGCCCAAAACATCTCTTTTTTTTCATCAATTACAATTAGACTATCTTTTTGAGCCTGAACAAGCAAAGAATTTAGCATAAAGAAAGTTAGACAACAACAAATAAGAATTAGCTTTTTCATTTTTTATACAATTTTTTTTAGATATAATTTTTATTAAATTTAGAATTTATTTCTTTTAAAAACAAATATTCATTAGTTTATATTCAAAATAAAAACAAGTGAAGCATTATTTATGTTTTTTTTAAGAAAAAATTTTTTTTTTTTCATGATTTTTGCTTACATTCAATTTCAAACTTATTCTTTACACTTATGTTTAAAAATTTAATTACTATTATCCTATTTGTAATTACTTTTCCCGCTTTTTCGCAGGGAATTGTTCAAGGCAAAATTGTAGATTCCAACACCAACGAGCCGCTAATCGGCGCAAGTGTACGGGTTCTGAACACCAACTTTGGAGCTGCTGCTGACGTAAATGGCAGTTTTGAAATAAAAAATGTTTCGGTTGGCAAACAAACACTTGAAATTACTTTTGTTGGTTACGACATTCAAAAGGTAGAAATTCAGGTAGAACAGGGCAAAATTACAGATTTAACCCTCAAACTTTCCGAATCGTTTTTTATGGGCGAAGAAGTGGTAGTTTCAGCCACCCGAAGACCCGAAAAACTCACCGAAGCACCCGCCGCCATGAGCATCATTACCGCCAAAGAAATTTCACAAAATTCGAGTTTGGGCTTGATAGATATGTATTCCAAAATGCAGGGAATAGAGTTTTCAAGGCAAGGCGTAAACAGTGTAACCCTAAATGCCAGAGGTTTTAATAGTGCTTTCAATGCCAAAGTTTTGAACATGACCGACGGCAGAATTTCCATGACCGCAGGAAGTACAGGTTTGCCTGCAATTATCAACAATACCTATATCAAAGAAGATGTTGAACGAGTTGAAGTAGTTTTTGGACCTAATTCTGCTTTATATGGACCTAATGCACACAACGGAGTCATGCAAGTTTTGACCAAAGACCCAAGAAGTTCTGCGGGAACAATCGTTGCCATCGGAGCAGGAAACCAAAATGTTTTGACTGCACGTTTGCGACACGCACAAATCCTAAACAACAAATTTTCTTTTAAAGTGATGGGAGAATATACGGCGGGCAAAGATTTTGAATTTTACGACAGTGTTTATGTTGGTGGCAGTCCTTATACGGCTACTCAATATGCTGTTCCCGAAAAAAACGACAATTTTAATTTCAAACACCTTAGGGCTTCGGCTTCTTTGTATTATAGTTTGAATAAAGACAGTGATTTAATATTGTCTTATGGCGGAAGTCTGAACGATTATTTTACGGTCAATAGTGTGGGCAGAAATCGTAGCAAAAACATGAATTTCCAATATTTTCAACTTCGTTATGTGTCGCCGCGTTTGTTTGCACAAATTTATTATACCACCACCGATTTGGGCAACGACAGTTATAATTTGCAAAATTATACCCGTGATTATACCAACCGAGTGAACAGTCCTTACACACAAGACAGTCCTTTGTTTGCGAATTTTGGCAAATTAAGCCCCGAACAAGCCGAAGTTTTTGCTAGAAGATCAAAGCTAAACGAGCAATCTGCACGTTTGAATGGCGAAATTCAATACAATTATAGTTTTGAAAAAACAGGTACAGAATTGATCGCAAGTGCCTCTTACCAAAAAGATTTGCCAAACACCAACGGTACAATTCTTTTAGATGCCACCCAAAAAGTAGAAATTACGCAAACAGGAGTGGCTTTGCAAATGACTCAAAAATTGCCCGCCAATATGCGATTTATTGCTTCTGCACGCTACGACAATCACAGTGTTTTTGGTAATTTGTTTGCCCCAAAATTGGCATTGGTTTGGAACGGTTTGGGTGGAAGCATTAGGGCAAGTTACGGACAAGCATTGGCTGCGCCGATCATTTTGTTCCAATACATTGCCGCCAACGGAGTCGTGTTTGGAAGCGGAGATGGCATTAGTTATGTGCCAAACGGAGCTAGTTTAACCGATCAAACGGCAATCAAAACCATAGACAAACTAAAAGTAGAACGAGTACAAACTTTTGAAATGGGTTACAAAGGAATCATCAACAAAAAATTATTCCTCGATTTTAACGGTTGGTATGCACAATCCGAAAACTTTTTGAGTCCTGCCATTTCTGTTGGAGGAAGAATTTTGTCAATGGGAAGCAATGCAATTAATTTTTTGGTGGTGCCAGGAGCAGCCAACGCACAAGGAAATTTGGCAGGCGGACTTTTTCAGACCTATTTTAATTATGGAAACGTAAATTCTTATGGAGTGGATTTGGGCGCAAATTATTTCTTTAATGACAACATTTCTTTGGGAATTAAATATTCGTATTTCGATTCCGACATTACCAAAGACGACATCAAAAATGACGCAAACCGCGACGGTTACGTTTCGTTAGAAGAAAGAAGTTTGAACGCACCAAAAAACAGAATTGTTAGCAATTTGGGTTTTAACAATTTGATCAAAAACAAACTTTCTGCAAGTATTTCTATGCGTTGGCTCGAAGCCTATGATTTTTATGCGGGTAGCCAAATCGGAACGGCAGCGGGAGAGGGCAAAAGAGGAGCAGTTTATGGCGGAAAAGTAAACGGCACAGATCGCTTTTATGTCAAAAACTTCGATTGGGGAAGTTTGGGCGGTTTCACTACTTTCGACCTAAATCTTACTTACAAAATCAACGAAAAATTTAATTTTGGGGCAAGTGTAAGCAACATTTTTGACACCAAACAAAAAGAATTTGTAGGTTCTCCTGCCATCAGACGCTTGTTTATGGTAGAATTTAAAGTCAATTTGCCTGCGGGGAAAAAATAATTTTTCTTCTTAAAAAAACCAAAACGTTGCCAATCGTTTTTTTCAGACGTTGGCAAACGTTGGGAGGCTACGATTGGCAACGTTAAAAAATTTTTGCTTTTATGATTTTTGTTTTTTATTTTGCGAAAAAAAATTTATGGAACTGCTATACATTTGGATTGAAAACTACAAAAATATTGAAAAACAAGGCTTTAATTTTAGCCCAAAATATCATTTTGACTTTGATTTTGAAAGCAAAAACTTAACTTGCAAAGAAAATAAACAAGCTTTGCCCGAAAACTTTTTTGACAAAGATATTAGCAATGTAACGGCAATTATTGGGGAAAATGGTAGTGGGAAAAGTACGCTAATTGAAGCAATGTTTACTGTTGGAGAATATTTTAAAGGTTTGTTTGTGCGCAAAACTGAAAATGAATTTGAGATTTTTACAGATTATGAACTAAAACAAACATTAACCAAAAGAGTCAAACATTCATCAGAAAATGAATTTAATAATTTAAGTGTTTTTTCATATTTTGATTTTGACAATAAACATGATAAAGATTATCATGAAACGACAGAATGTACCATTTTTTATGCAAACTACTTTGCTTCAAATAGTTCTTCCGTAAAAAATGTTTCGTTCAATCAATCGACAGGAGATTTATTAGTAAATGACATACAGAACTATTACACAGAAGATTCTAAGAAACAAACTATTTTTTTAGTTAAGTTTGATTACAAACAAATTTCAGAATTAAAAACTCCACATGGCTTAGTTATTAAACCATGTATAAATTCAATAAAAACGGCTAAAAGTATTGTAGAAAATATCATAGATAATATCATAGCAAGACATAGACATTTTATTTCTCCCCTAGATGAAAATAGAGTCGATGTTTTAAAAAAGCAAATTAGCTCCTTAGATGAATTGCAGGCTTTGATAAATGCAAGTGATGATCCGAATTATTTTACAAA
>RDXG01000023.1 GCA_004292785.1 Bacteroidota bacterium | reverse complement strand
GCAGACATAAAAAAATACGCCTTAGAAAAAATCCAACTTGCCAAAGATTTGGAAAATACTGTTTTGCAATTACAAAACACACTTCAACAAAAAACCTTAGTGCTTGAAGAAAATATACAAGTAAAAACCCAATTAGAAGAAAACAAAAAAGAGTCGGCGCGCAGTTATGACGATTTGATTCGGGCAGTAGCGCACAGTTTTAAAAATAAAATTAGTCCTTTAAAACAAGACTTTTTTAATTTGTTCAAGTTTTTGAGAAAAATATATGGCGAACAAGCCGTTCTTGATTTGGCAAAATTTGTCAGAAAACCTAGCCCTTCAGAACCTACTGAAGATGTAGATACTTACGAAAGGTTATGCAACAGAATAGACAAACAACTCGAAGTTTTGCCTAAAATATTTAACGATTTTCAGGTATTGCTAAAAGATACTTTAGAGTCGAAAACCATTGATCTAAATGTTTATTTTGAAGAAATTAAAGGTTCGTTTGGTGGTAGCAATTACAGAATCGATATTATTCCTACCGAAAAACCGCTTTTGGTCAAATTAGACGTAGATGCTTTTCGTAGCGTCATAGAAAATTTGATAAATAATGCGGTTACGCATGGTTTTAAAGAAAATAGTCGTTTCTACGAAATTGCTTTTATCTTATCCGAAGAGGAAATGATCAATGGGGACAAACAAGTAAAAATTTTGTATAAAGACAATGGTGTAGGTTTCCCAGAAAACTATGACATGAGTAAATACAAAACTTTTGGGGATAAATCTGTTTTTTCCAAAGGTTCGGGAATTGGTGGGTATGTGGTTAGCAAAATTGTTAGTTTACATAACGGCAAAATTGCCTTGTTGCCTGTTTCAAAAGCGGATCAATTTCGCACACAAATACAAATTTTATTGCCTTTACACACTTAAAAAAAACAAAAAATATGGCACAAATCATAGATTTGTTGGTTATCGATGATAACAAAGATTTTTGTAATTCACTCAAAAATACTGCATATCAAGTTGGCACAGACAGAAATTGGGAAGTTTATGTTACTGATTTTCAGAACCTTGAAGAAGGTTTTGCAGAATTAGCTAAAGAAATCAAATACAAAGGAGTAATTTTGGATGGCAAATGTGTCATCAAAAAAGGCACAAGTGACGATTTTGATTTTTTGCCTGTAGCATTGGATCGCTTGGCAGAAATCAATAGAATTACAGGCAGAATACATACGCCTTTTGTGATCAATACAGGGTTTTATACAGAAATCAAGACATTTATGACTACTCAAATAGAATTGAGGAAAGGCAAAATTTTTGACAAATCTATTGAAGAGGAAAAAATGCTAAATTTTCTTTTTGATGCCGTTTCGGTTTCGCCAGAAACTAAAATAGAAATGGAACATGAACATATTTTTGATATTTTTAATAAAAACTATCTAAATAGTTCACTACGTCAAACTTTGCATAATCTAATAAATGCGCAAATCAAAAATGCCGAAGAACAA
>RDXG01000378.1 GCA_004292785.1 Bacteroidota bacterium | reverse complement strand
ATAGAAACCTTAGAAAAAGCCACAAAAGAGCTATCGGCTTCTCTGTAAGTGTGTTCTCGAACTTGATACATTTGAGTTTCGGTATAAACTTCGCCTAACTTTCTTGCCTCATTCCAAATAATCAATTTACCAATAATTTGTGCCGTAAATCTTACAGCTTTCGAGAAATTTCCCATAAGATCGATAATTAAAGTAAAAAAGCCGTTTTCCATGGTACTTTCTACCCGTTTATGGTTCATTTCTCTGAATTCCATAAGTTGTTTTTCAGTAAAAATAATGCCTTTGGGTAGTTTTAAATGAAGAAATAGAGGCGTTTGATGTTGCATATTATATTTTTGTGTAAAATTAAAAAAAGGAAATGTTTTTGCAAAATGTTTTCCGTGTTATTTTTCTCTTATTTTGCTGAATAAATGTGGATTTTATTTATTGTTTTAAAAAATATGAAGGAAATAATCATCTAAACAAGTCCATTAATTAACCAAAAAAAATTTCATAGTTAGCAAAAGAATTTGTAACTTGCAAAAAGAACAAAAAAAACAGATATTTGTTCGAATGTGAATCAGGCTTTTTTTTATGGCGAAAATTTACCAAATTATATTTATTACTTTGCTTTTCTCAAATCATTTTCT
Organism: Bacteroidota bacterium; assembly: GCA_004292785.1. Classification (GTDB taxonomy): domain Bacteria; phylum Bacteroidota; class Bacteroidia; order Cytophagales; family Thermoflexibacteraceae; genus RDXG01. Next base: position 6,438 of record RDXG01000378.1, on the reverse strand, counting down.
TAAAGCACAAGATAGTACCAAAACCAATTTTTTTAAACCAATTTTGGAAGAATTTGAGCAAATCAAAAGGCAAGAAAAATTGGAATCTACGGTTTCTGTGGCAGGTTTTTCTGCCAAAACTTTGCGCGAAAGTGCGGGAATTGTAAGTTTGATCACAGGCGAAGAAATCCAAAATTCTGGTGCAAAAAATTTGATTGATGTTTTGCGAAATGTGCCAAGTTTTGATATTGCGTTGGATATTGCGCCAATTTTGACCGTCAGAGGAAATGCAGGTGCAGAGGCGAAAATGTTGTTACTTATCAACGGGCAGCAAATTAATGATGCAAGTGTGGGTTTTGCTTCGTTTATGCAACGTTTTCCTTTGCAAAACATTGATAAAATTGAAATTATTAGAGGTTCAGGCTCGGTTATTTATGGAGCAATGGCAAGTTTAGCAGTCATTAATATCATCACCAAAAAAGCAAAAAACGACTTTGACGCTTCCGCAAATGTAACCACAGGCATTGCCTACGGCGGAATTATCAGAAATAATGTAGAGGTTTGGACAGCAGGAAAAATCAACAAAAAACTAGAATTTACGCTTTCGGCTAGTTCAATGACAGGCAAATTAACCAATACCGACCATGTGGGCGGTTTGTACAACAAAGCAGTCGAAAACAACAAATATTCTTATTCGCAAGCCGAATGTTTGATTTTGGGCATACGTTACAAAAAGTTTGAATTGCAATATTTTATTAATTCGAACAACAACCGTTTTCCGCAATTTGGCGACGCAAAAACTTCCGATTTTCTCAACTCCTTGACTGCTTCTTACCGTTTTGATATAGATTCTAAATTCAAAATTTATTCGAAAATTGTACTTCGCGAACAAACGCCTTCGGCTATGTATGACGTTCCCGATCTGCCTGATTTTTACGGTCTTACAACAAAAAAATTTGCAAATATTGGATTTACAAATACTTTAGACAGACGATATTTGTTAAATGTTTACGGAATTTATCAAGCATCGAACCGTTTGCAATTTGTTTTTGGAACGGAAAGTTTTGTTGATCAATCGGCTTACAGAAACGATTTGCTTTTTCAGAATGGCACAAAAAAAATCAATTTAGCCAATTTTGGTGCTTTTGCCGAAGCAAGTTTTAGTTCTGATTTTGCAAACATTACTTTGGGCGCAAGGCTTGACCAATACGCTAACATTGAGCCTGTATTTGCGCCGCGTTTGGCAATTACAAAAACTTTCGACAAATTTCATGTCAAATTGCTTTATTCTGAAGGCTTTAAAAACCCAACAATCCAAAATATTGCTTTGGCAAAAGACAAAATTTTGCCTGAGAAATCTAGAACTTTCGAGTTTGAACTAGGCTGGCAAGCCTCCGAAAATTTGCGAATCACTGCCAACATTTACGATATGCACAGCCAAAATTTTATTGCTCGAAAAGATAATTTGATCGAAGGAATTGGGCTTGCGTATGCTTATGCAAACATAGGAAATCTAGGCACGCAAGGCATCGAGGCGGAAGGGCAATGGAAACAAAAATGGGGACAAATTAGCTTTGCGTATTCGTTTTATAGAGTTAGTCAAAACAATGAGGAACTGCGCTTGGCACAAGTAAGTAAGGTTTTTCCTGCCATTCCTGCTCAAAAAGCAAGTTTACAAGGCTATTTCAAAATTAATCCACAATGGTCTGTTAGTCCGAATTTGGTATATTTGACCAACAAATTTTCGTTTGCGAATAACAATGTTTCCACAGAATTTCCTGCGGAATTGCAAGTCAATTTTTATACAGAATACAAACATTTCTTAGCACAAAATCTGTCTGTGGGTTTGGGTTGTTTCAATGTTTTGGATGGAAAATATTGGCTACTTTCTTGGCGAAAAGATTTGAGTTCGAGCATCAATTTGCCTTGGCAAGGACGAGAGTTTTATTTGAAAATAAGTTATAATTTTAGATAAAATATATGACAAAATTTTTCCTAATTTTTATTCTTTTTTGCAACATTTTGCAAGCACAAGACAGCACAACAAACACTTTTTATAAACCAATTTTGGAAGAATTTGAAAAAGTATCTAAAAGAGGAAAAAAGGAGGAAACTGTTTCGGTGGCAGGTTTTTCTGCCAAAACTTTGCGAGAAAGTGCTGGAATTGTGAGTTTGATCACAGGCGAAGAAATCCTAAATTCAGGGGCAAAAGACGTTTTGGACGTGATCAGAACTGTGCCAGGTTTTGACATTTCTTTGGATTTGCTTCCCGTTTTGACAGTGCGAGGAAATAGCGGAAACGAAGGCAAAGTTTTGTTTTTGATCGACGGACAGCAAATTAATGATCAAGGAATTGGCTATATTTTTCTTATGCAACGCTTTCCTTTGCACAACATCGACAAAATAGAAATTATCAGGGGATCAGGTTCGGCAATTTATGGAGGAATGGCGGGTTTGGCGGTAATTAATGTTTTGACAAAAAAAACAAGTTCCAAATTTGAGGCGGGCTTAAACCAAACCGTAGGTTTTGCAAACGGAGGGCTGATGCGAAATAACATGGAATTTTGGACTTCTTCCAAGATCAACAAAAATTTTGACCTTCAAATTAATGCGGCGCGTTTGTCTGGAAAAATCTCCAATATCAACTATTTTGGCGGGCTAAACATAGAAAATATTAGCAATGATTTGTCTTCTGTGCAGTCGGATTATATCAATTTGGGGATTCGTTACAAAAAATTAGAAATTCAATATTTATTTAACAATTATTTCAATCAAATTCCACACGTTGGGAATGTCAAAGCTATTTCTACATTGAGTTCGTTTAGCTTAAAATATCGCATAGATTTAAACCCAAAATTAGCAATTTATACCAAATTATCGCTTCGTAACCAAATTCCTTATGCCTTTTATGATGCTCCCCCTTTGCCCTCTTATTTGCCCGCCAAAGGCAAAATAGAAGCAGATGTTGCAAATACTTCTGACCAACGATATTTGGCAAATATTTATGGTATCTATCAGATTAACAACAACTTACAATTTACTTTAGGCGCAGAATTTTTGATCGATCATTCTACTTACCGCAATAATCGGGTGTTTAAAAACGGAGAAAATAGCATTAGTTATAGCAATCTTGGAGCTTTTGCAGAAGTGAATTTGACTTCAAAAATAGTTAATTTGACTTTTGGAGCAAGATTTGACAAATATACAGGCATCGATCCTGTGGTGGTGCCGCGTTTGGCAATTACCAAATCTTTTGACAAATTTCACCTAAAAGCACTTTATACGGAGGCTTTCAAAACACCAACGATCCAAAATATTCGTTATTCGGCAAATCAAGGCATCAAACCAGAAAGATTTAGGTTGATTGAGTTTGAAGCAGGTTTTAGAATTTCTGATAATTTTCAAATTAATGCAAATATTTATGATATGCAAATTCAAAATTATATCATTCGTAGAGATGCTGCTACCACCACTTTTTTTGTAAGTTTTGCAAATATTGATGGAAATATTGGCACGCAAGGCATAGAAGCCGAAGGAAAATGGAAACAAAAATGGGGCAATATTTCGGCAGGATATTCGTTTTATAGGGTTAGTCAAAATCAGCCAGATTTGGCGATTCCGCGTGCAAGTACAGTTTTTGGCGGAATCCCTGCCCAAAAATTTACGCTACAATCATCTATCAAAATTTTGCCAAATTGGACTTTTAACCCAACTTTTATGTATATTACGAACAAATTTACGCTTCCTGCGGTAGTTTTTCCTCAAAATACCTTAAATTATGCGGAAGAATTGCACATCAATCTTTATTCCCAATATCACCATTTTTTGATCAAAAATTTGACTTTGGGTGTGGGTTGTTTCAATTTGTTAGATGGAAATTTTTGGTTGCTTTCTTGGAAAAACGATTACAGTTCGGGCATTGCTTTGCCTTGGCAGAGCAGAGAAATTTATTTTAAAATGACTTATCATCTCAAATAAAAAAATTGGATTTATGCTAAAAACCTTCTATTTTCTTATATTTTTATTGTTTTCGAGCAATATTTTTGGGCAAGATGTCAATGTTTTGCTCTCAAATTTTGAAACAGAAAAGGACAGCCAAAAAAAAAGCGAGTTGGCGTACCAAATTGCTTTGCAATATCAGCAAAGTGGCGGTTACAAAAAGTCTATCGATTATTTTCAAAAATCTTTGCAAAACGCACAAACAAACCCAATTTTTCAGGCAAATTGTTATAAAAAAATAATCAATTCTTATATTTTTTTGCAAGATTACAAAGAAGCCATCCAAACTGCCGATTTGTTGCTCGAAAATTTGCAAACGCAAAACAACCAAAACGAAACAATTATTTTGCTAAATCAAATTTCTGACTATGCACAGCGCTCCGAAAATTATGAAAAGGCATTAAAAACAAACCTAAATTTGGAAGAAATTTACAAAAAACAAGAAAATAAGAAAGAATTAGCACGCATTTATAACAATTTGGGTGTAATTTATAGAAGATTGAATCAACCTGCAAAATCTTTGATGTATTTGAACAATGCCATCAAAAACAGCGAAAATATTAGCCAAAACGACCAGCAAATTTTTACCAATATCAACACAGGTTTGAGTTTTTTGTATGCCAACAGTTTCAAAAGGGCAGACGAATATTTTGAAAATGCCAAGCAATTAGTAGAAAAATCCGAAGATCAATTTACACAAGCATCGGCTTACAATTATTTGGCAATGGCTGATTATTTGTCGGATCGGAACAAAAATGCCCTCGAAAATGCAGAGTTTGCCATGCAAATTGCAGAAAGAAACAAAGATTCGGAGAATTTATTGGCTAGTTATAAAATTTTGGCGTTGATTTATCAAAACGAAGAAGACTACAAAAATGCCCAAGATTTTAACCAAAAATATCAGGAATTATTGGCAATTTCTACCGAAGAAAAGCAAGCTCAAATCAAAAAATCTTTGCAAACAGAAATTGAAGTAGAACGCAAAGAAGGCGAACTCAAAAGCCTAATTGCCGAACAACAACGCCAAACCGCCGCCCTCACGCAGTCCGAATTGGAAAGGCAAAAACAGGAAAAAGAAATTCAGTTGAAAAACAAAGAATTAGATTTGTTGAAACGAAACGAGGAGTTGCAAAAGTCTAAAATTCAGACGCAACAGCTTGAAAAACAACAAGTTCAGCAATTATTGGAATTGGTAAAACAGCGCGCAGAAACCGATAAACAAAAACTTTTGGCAGAAACACAAGCCCAAGAAACCGAAAAACAGAAGCTCATTGCAGAAAAAGAACGTTCCGAAAAAGAAGGCAAACAAAAGGAATTAGAATCGGCAGAAGTGCAAAAAAAGTTGCAAGCCGAAAGTTTGGCACAAGAAAAACAGATCAGATATTTGGGAATTGGCATTGGAATTTTGCTTTTGTTCGTCTTGTTTTTTGTGATCAGAGGTTTGATCACGACTCGCAAATTGAACAAAATTATGGCAGACAAAAACGATCAAATTCAAGCACAAAATTTTGCTTTGCAACAACAAAAAGAAGAAATTAGGGCGCAAAGCGAATTGGTGGAAGTTATGAACAAAGATTTATCAGAAAAAAACAAAAACATGACCAGTTCTATCACTTATGCAAGCCGTATTCAGCGAGGAATGTTGCCTGCGGTGCGTGAAATTTCGGCTTTTATTCCTGAACATTTTATTGTTTATAAGCCCAAAGACATTGTTTCAGGCGATTTTTATTGGTTTGCCAACTACAAAGGCATTTCCTACATTGCTGCCGCCGATTGCACAGGTCATGGTGTGCCAGGTGCAATGATGAGCATGATCGGCAGTGCTTTGCTAAATAATATTATTTACGAAAAAAATATTGTTTCGCCAGAATTGATTTTGAAAGAATTAAGCGAAGACATCATCGACTCTTTGGATCAACGTTCTAATGACAGCCGCGACGGTATGGATATGACTTTGTGTGCGATTGATCATGAACAGCAAAAAATAAGGTTTTCAGGGGCAAAAAACCCACTTTTTTATGTCCAAAACGGAGAAATTAAAGAAATTAAAGGAGCAAAACACCCAATTGGTGATCCTTTTTATGCAGAAAACAGAAATTTTGATTGTCATGAAATTGATTACGCACCAAACTCGTTTTTTTATATTTTTACAGACGGTTTTACGGATCAATTTGGCGGCGCTGATAAGCGAAAATTTGGTAGCAAACGTCTAAAAGAAATGATTTTGCAAAATTATAGTCTTTCATCTGCCCAACAGCAGCACAGGTTTGATCAAGCTATTTCGAACTGGACAAAAGAAGGCAAAGAAAGCCAAACAGACGATATTTTGCTGATTGGATTTAGCATTTAAGCCAAAAAATCATGATTCATTTGCCAAACTTTTGTCTAAAATCCATTGCAAAACGCCCAAAACCCGATGCGGTTCTGCAAAAGTAAGCGGAATATAATTTGGATCGATGT
>RDXG01000377.1 GCA_004292785.1 Bacteroidota bacterium | reverse complement strand
GCTAAATTCATTTTAAAAACCAATATCGTAAGAAATAAATAGAAAGTAAGAAATCGTGAAAGGATTAACAAATTTTAGTAATAAGGAAATCAAATGAAAGTTGCTTTTTTTATTAGTTTCTATAAAATTGAAAATAAATAAGGCAGCAGAAAATACATATTGATTGCAAAAAACTAGCATATATTTTTTACTACTACCTTTTTTTTAATTATTTTTTGTTAAAAATTAAAATTGACAGTTCTTTTAATCTGCGGATCAAGACTCAATGCCACAGGACAAGTAAGGGCAGCATTTTTAAGCATTTCCCTTTGTTTTTCGGTTAATTCTATGTTTGGCATGGCAAAAGTTACCACAATTTCGTGAATTTTGCGAGGAGCTTGCGAAGTCATAATTTTTTGTACCTCGCAAGTCATCGAAGATAAATCTAGGTTTTCGCGGCGAGCCACAATGCCCATGATCGTCATTTTGCAACTAGCCAAAGCGGCACAAACCAAATCGGTTGGAGAGAAAGCCTCACCTTTTCCGTTATTGTCCAAAGGCGCATCAGTAATAATTTTGTTTTGAGAAGACAAATGTACCGCTTCTGTGCGCAGATCGCCTAAGTAAGTATTTTTAATTTGAAACATATTTTTTGATTTTGTTGATTAAATTTTTACGCCTATAACCAATATATCATCGATTTGGTTTGTATTCCCGATCCAATGTTTGAGTGTGGTTTCCAATAATAATTTTTGTTCTTCACAGGGTTTTTCGTGAATTTCAAAAAGTAATTGTTGGAATCTGGTGCTGGTATATTTTTTTGCTTTGACACTAAATTGATCCTGAAAACCGTCAGAAAACAAATAAAAACAAGTCGGTTCGCTAATGTCAATTTGCTTCAAAGTAAAACCTTTGTTATCATTTTGTCCGCCAATAGACATTTTATCAGGTTTTAATATTTTGGGTTCTGGCTTTTGTGTTTCTGGATTATTTTGTATGTAAAGCAAAGGGTTTCTAGCTCCTGCATACTCCAAAATTTTTCTACTTTTGTCGATCACGCAAATTGCAATGTCCATTCCGTCTCTATTTTGGGTAGCTTGCTGTTTCAAAGAAGTTCGAATATCTATGTGTAAATTATCCAAAATTTCGTTGGGTTTGGTAATTCCTCTAGAAATTATAATTTCGTCTAACAAAGACGAGCCGATTAAAGACATAAACGCACCAGGCACGCCATGACCTGTGCAATCTACGGCTGCAATAATCAGTTTTCCGTATTTTTCTTCGTACCAATAAAAATCTCCAGAAACTACATCTTTTGGTTTGAAAAAGATGAAAGATTCGGGCAAGGCTGCAAGAATTTTTTCGGGCAAAGGCAACATGGCATCCTGAATTCGTTTGGCATAATTGATGCTGCCCGTCATTTTTTTGTTTTTGTCTTCGAGTTCCTTTTTTTTCAAATTAATCTCTTCCTGTTTTTGTAATAATTCAGAAGTGCGTTCTGTAACAATTTTTTCTAATTCTTCAGATCGCATACGGATTCTCATTTCTCTGGATTTGAGAAAACCATAACCACCGCCAATAATGGTCAAAAAACTAAGGATATAAAAAAGATATGTTCTATAAAAAGGAGGCGTAACGATGATGCGAATTCCCTTTCCTTTCTCGTTCCAAATGCCGTCGCTGTTGCTTGCTTTTACCCTAAATACATATTCTCCCGCAGGAACATTGGTATAACTTGCAAAACGTTTTTCTACATCAGCTTTGATCCAATGCTCGTCTAAACCTTCCATTTTGTAGGCATATTGATTTTTTTCGGGAATATCAAAATGCAAAGACGCAAATTCAAAGGCAAAAAAGTTTTGTTTGTAATTCAAAACAATTTCTTCTGTCAAATCGATGTGTTCTTTCAAAGGCGAAACAATGCTGTCATTCGAAATTTGTACTTTTTCGTTGTACAAAAAAAACTCTGTAATGACAATATCAGGTTTATAATGATTAATTTTAATTCTTTCAGGATAAAAAGCGTTTACTCCGTTCACTCCACCAAAAAATAATTCGCCATCAAAAGCTCGATGAAAAGATTTTCTGTTAAATTCATTACTTTGTAAACCGTCTCGCATGGCATAACTCGTAAATTTTAAGTTTTTAGGATCATAAGAAGCAATGCCTTTGTTGGTACTCATCCACCAATTTCCTTTTTTATCAAACAAAATTCCATAAACTACATTGTTAGGCAAACCATCTATTTCAGTGATGTAGTCAAATTTTTCTGTTTTTTTATTAAAAATATTAATTCCTCCGCCATAAGTACAAATCAACAAATTTCCATCTTTGTCTTCTGTGATCGAATTGATGTTGTTATGACTCAAAGAATTTAAGTTATCAACTTGGTGTTTGTATTGTTTGAAAGAACCGCGTTTTTGGTCAAATTTATTAAAACCATCTCTTGTTCCGATCCAAATGATGCCTTCTCTGTCTTTAAAAATATCCGTAACTTCGTTGCTACTCAATGAATTGCTATTTTGTGGAATGTTTTTATGAACCACCACCCTAACCAATTCTTCTTTATCAAAAATTAGTCGATTCAAACCACCTCCAAGTGTCGCAATCCAAAAAGTGCTGTCTTGATCTCTGAAAATATCATAAACCAAATTATGGCTAATGCTATTCGGATTGGTTGGATCGTTCAAATAATTTTTGAACTTTTGTGTTTTCAAATCCAATTTACTCAAACCTTTGTTTGTGCCAAGCCACAATACACCATTTTCTGGATATATTGTCCAGATGGCATTACTAGAAATGCTGTTTGGGTTTTTGGGATCATGAACATAGGAAATAATATCTTCAACTTTTTTGTCAAATTTTTTCAATCCACCACCTTCTCCGCCACCACTAGCAGTGCCAATCCAAATATTTCCCTCCACGTCTTTATATACTCCACGCGAAAAACTGTGTCCCAAAGCATTTAATTTTCCTGGATTTGGGTCATAATATACAAAAGGCTTGATTCTTTTATTCAATTTGTTGAGTCCGCCATTCAAAGTTCCTACCCAAAGCGTTCCAGAACGATCTTCAAACAAAGAAACCACATCGTCATGGCTTAATGTATGCGAATGTCTTGGACTATGACGAAATATTTTTGCCGTATAATCATTGCGATCCAACATATTCAGACCATTGTTTCGTGTAGCTACCCAAAATGTGCCTGTTTGATCTTCCAATGTTGCAGAAATGTCGTTTCCGCTAATACTTTTAGGATTCAATGGATCATTTTTAATCACTTTAAAACCATTAATTTGCTTTTGAAATAAATTTAAACCATCTTTTGTACCGATCCAAACATTGCCTTTTTTATCCTGATAAATACTTCTAATTGCATCGTTACTCAAAGCATTTTCATTTTTTTCTTGTTGAAAATAATTTTTAAAAATCGGAATTTCTTTTTTTGTTTTTGCCAAAAAAGCCAAACCTTTTTCTGTTCCCACCCAAATATTTCCTTCCTTGTCTTCCATCAGGCTGGTAATCATATTATTTGGCAAGGAAGTTTCTATATTTTGATCGTTTTTATAAATCACAAAACGCGTTTTGTTGCTTCTACTTTTGCGATCCATTTTGTTCAAACCATTGGCAGTACCAATCCAAAGATTGCCCTCTTGGTCTTCTAACAAACATTTGACCTCATTAGAACTAATACTTTCAGGATTTTTATCACTAAATTCAAAAGAAGCAAATCGATCTGTTGCCCTATCCAAACGGTTCAATCCTCCATTTTTTGTACCTATCCAAAAAACCCCCTTGCTATCTTCTAATAAAGCGGTAATATTTCCATCAGAAAGCGAATAAGAATCGGAAGGCTCATATTCGTAAACACTAAATTTGTAACCGTTGTACTTGTTTAGTCCATCTTGTGTGCCAAACCATAAAAAACCTTGTTTGCTTTGTGTAATGCAATAAATATCGTTTTGTGAAATTTTATTTTCGATGGTATAATGATCAAAGCGCAAATAATCTTCTTGTCCAAAAAGATCGTTTGAGCAGATAATTTGTAGTAAAAAAAAGAAATATCGAAATAAAATTTTCATTTTTTTTGAATAATATAAGTAAATTCTTCTAAATAATTAACAATTTAATAATTTTTTCTTTTAAAATTGCGAATTTAGAAATAAATATGTGTAACACAAAGATAAACAAAAAACTTACCAAAAAAAATTTAGTAATTAACTGGCAATCTTAAAAATTTATTTTGCTTGTTTTATTCAAAAATAGTTAAATTTGCAATTCATTTTTCTAAAAATTTGCAAATAAAATCGTAAATCATGACCGTTTCTCCACAAGAGTCCTTTCAAATTGTATATTCTTTGTTACAGCACCAAATTTTAGGCTATTTGTTCGAGCCTTTTGTGGTACAACTCAACGCTGACCGCAAATTAACACTCAAATACCAAAGTATTTCCGCAACCAATGCCAATGAATTTGCCAAAGGACTTGATAATCGGGACTTTGAACTCATTAAACTCATGGATTCTATGCAACAAGATGCCATTGTTCACAAACATAATCACCGCAAGATCAAGCCTTTAGATTTTTTTTTGAAAGTTTATGACCAAAAACATGGCGACAAAGCCGTACAAGAAATTATCCATCAGGATTTAGAACGAAAAAGAGCTGAAATCATTGAAAAATTGCAGGGAAAATTACTTTTCGAAATGGCAAATGATGGAAATCCGACTTATAAACGAATCATTATCGAAAAAGAAAAAGTAAAATTATTATTTCATTTCAGAAGAAACGAAAAAAGTACCTTGTATTTCCCAACCATGAAATATGCGGATCAAAAACTCGAATTTCAGTTCAAAAATGCCATGCTGATCTGTAATGAACCCGCTTGGCTTTTGCTCAACGGTCATTTGTATAGCTTCGAAAAGCAAGTAGATGGCAACAAAATTCGCCCTTTTTTGCAAAAAAACAACATCATTATCGACCACAAAATAGAAGAAATTTATTTTCAGAAATTCGTTGCGCCTTTGATCGAATCTTTTGACGTGTACGCCAAAGGTTTTGACATCAAAACGGTTCGTAGCCGCCCAAAACCACATCTTAGTTTTTCAGAAATGGCAACAGTGTCCGTTTCTAATATGTTTTCTACTGAAACAAACACCATTGACAACGATAAAATTTTGTTCGAAATTTCTTTTAATTACGGTGATTTCAATTTTAAATCCATAAGTACAAAAGACTCTAGCGTAAGTTTGGAAAAAACAGAAGATTCTTACATTTTTTATAAAGTTTACAGGGATTTGAATTATGAAAAAAATATTTTAGAAAATTTGCTTTCGCAAGGAATAGATTTGCGAAATGGGAAATGTGTTTTGCCAAAAAATCAGGCTTTTTCGTGGTTAAACGAACATTTTGAGCAAATGCAAACACAAGATTTTAGCATCGAACAAAGCCTAAAAAATGGAAAAAAATATTTTTTGGGGCGTTCTCAACTCAATTTGGAAATTAAAGAATCGCTAGATTGGTTTGATGTTTATGCAAAAGTCATGTTTGGAGAATACGAAATTCCTTTTATTCGTTTACGAAAAATGATTTTGGACAAAATCGTAGAATTTGAGCTGCCAAACGGAGAAATTGCTGTAATTCCCGAAGTTTGGTTTACGCAATATTCCGATATTTTTCATTTGATGGACAAAAAAAACGACCAACATTTGATCAAAAAACATCATTTGGCATTGGTTCATGAGTTGCAAGATCGAAATTTTGCGAAGGTAGATATTGATGAAAAATTGTTAAAATTGCGAGATTTTGAACAAATTGAAGACGTGCCTCTGCCGAAAAATTTTGCAGGAGAATTAAGACCTTATCAGCAAGCGGGTTATAATTGGCTACAATTTTTGCAAAAATATGAGTTTGGAGGTTGCCTTGCAGACGACATGGGGCTTGGAAAAAGTGTGCAAACCCTTGTTTTGTTGCAAGATTTGAAAGAAAAAGGCGCAGATCATGCCTCGCTGTTGATTGTGCCAACTTCTTTGATTTATAATTGGGAAGCAGAAGCCAAAAAATTTACGCCAAAACTCAAAATTCATACTTATAAAGGGGCAAATCGTTACAAAGATACTTCCATTTTTAGGCATTTTGACCTTGTGATCACTTCTTACGGGGTGGCACGCTTAGATTTTGAGATTTTAGAAAAATATTATTTCAATTATTTGATCCTCGACGAATCGCAAATTATTAAAAATCCTGCTTCGGCAATTTCTAAATCAGTAAAAAAATTAAAGGCAAAAAATCGGCTTATTTTGACAGGAACGCCCATCGAAAACAGTACGCTTGATTTATGGTCGCAAATGTCTTTTATTAACCCAAATTTGTTGGGAAATGAAAGTTATTTTGTTAAAAATTTTCAAACACCTATCGAAAAAAAGAACGATCAAGAACGTTTAAAAAGGCTTTATACCATCATTAAACCCTTTATTTTGCGAAGGAAAAAAAATCAGGTGGCAAAAGATTTGCCCGAAAAAACCGAACAAGTTTTGTTTTGCGAAATGACGGAAAGCCAAAGTTCTAAATATGAAGAAATCAAATCGTTTTACAGAAACCAAATTTTGGAACACATCGAACAAAATGGTTTAAACCGTTCACAGATTTTTGTTTTGCAAGGTTTGACCAAATTGCGCCAAATTGCCAATCACCCAAAAATGGCAGATTCTGATTATGAAGGTGATGCTGTCAAAATAAAAGAGGCAATGTATAAGCTCGATTCTATTGTTCAAGAAAACCATAAAATATTGATTTTCAGCCAATTTGTAAAACATTTAAGCATTTTTAGGCAGGCTTTGAACGACAAAAAAATTCCTTTTGCTTACCTTGATGGCAGTACCAAAGACCGCCAAGAACAGGTAAACGAATTTCAGACCAACGACAAAATTAAGGTTTTTTTGATCTCTTTGAAAGCAGGCGGCGTAGGGCTAAATTTGACTGCCGCAGACTATGTTTTTTTGCTCGATCCTTGGTGGAATCCCGCAGTAGAGGCACAAGCGGTGGATCGCGCCCACAGAATTGGGCAAACGCACAACGTCATGATTTACAAATTTATCGCAAAAAATAC
>RDXG01000376.1 GCA_004292785.1 Bacteroidota bacterium | reverse complement strand
GATATTCACCGCATGGTTTTTGAAACTATGGACGAAACCATGATTAATGTCCTTCAAGAAGCCATCAGAAAGGCAGTTTTGTATTTTGAACCCAGAATTACTCTCAACGATACTACCGTAACTTTGGACAAAGAGGAAGGAAATATTTTATATATCAATTTGGAATATACGGTTCGCTTGACCAACACACGCAGCAATATGGTTTATCCATTCTATTTATTGGAGGGTACAAATGTGCGTTTTGAGGCGGCAGAAGACTAACAAATTGAGATAAAAACTAAAAAATTAATGTTTTTTTTATAATTGGCAAAGATTTCGCTAAAAATCATGATAAAAACCAATACTTATGAAAAAAATTATTCTTTTTTTATGTTTGTCTCTTTTTTCGATGATCGCTAAATCACAATCAATTACTGAAATTTCTAAAAAAATAGTTGAAAAATACGAAAATTACAAAGACAGCACCCTCAAAGATAGGCGTTTCAAACATTCAGATTTGCAAATTCTGATCACACGATTAGACTCTAATTTTAAAGTTCAAAACATCGGTTTTTCGGCTGAAGATCGGGCAATAAATTTGATTTCTTGGGGAAAAGGCAAGAAAAAAATCTTACTTTGGTCGCAAATGCATGGAAACGAACCGACAGCAACCGCCGCAATTTTTGATATTTTTAGATTTTTAGCTGCCCAAGACGAATTTGATTCTTTGCGAAAAAAACTACATTCCGAATTGACTTTACATTTTATTCCCATGTTAAATCCTGATGGAGCAGAAGTTTTTGAACGCAGAACTCGTTTAGGAATTGACATGAACCGCGATGCAAGCCGTTTGCAACAACCAGAATCTATGTTGTTAAAACAGATTAGAGATACTTTAAACCCAGATTTTGGCTTTAATTTGCACGATCAAGGACGCGAACATTCCATCGGATATTCCGATCAGCCTGCAACCATGTCTTTTCTCGCGCCTGCTTACAATTACAAAAAAGCCATCAATGAAAGTAGAGGAAATGCCATGAAATTAATTGCAGAATTGCATCAATTATTATCGGTTTATATTGGCGGAAATATTGGGCGATATTATGACGGTTTTGAACCGCGCGCTTTTGGCGATAATATTCAAAAATGGGGAACTTCTACAATTTTGATCGAATCTGGGGGAAGAAGAGGCGATCCTGAAAAACAATACATCAGAAAAATGAATTTTCTGGCTTTGTTGCACAGTTTTCAGTCGATTGCGAGCAAAAATTATGCAAAATTTAACAGTTTGCAATACAATAAAATTCCCTCAAATGGTTCTTCTTTGAAAGAATTAAAAATCAGAAAAATAAATTATTTGTTTAATAAACGAACTTACATTCTCGATTTGTTGATGGATCGTTTGGAGATTGGTTATAATCAAGACCGAAATTTTTATTATCAAGGCAGCGTAAATGATGTTGGAGATTTGGAAAATTTGTATTTTGCTTATGACGAATACAATTTTGCCCATTTGTTGGCAGAAGATGGCAAAACTTTTCCGCAAAAAATGACTTCTTTGGAGGAAATTAGAAACTTGAATTTTAGAGAATTGTATGAAAACGGCTACACTTCTGTAATTTTGGAAACTAACGATCTTTCGCAAATACCTTTGTTTTCGGAGTTCCCAGTCAATATTTTGCTCAATAAATCAGAAAAAAGCAATCATTTGAAACCATTTTCTAATCCAGATTTGATTTTTAGGGACAGAAACGAAAAAGTGCGCGCGGTCTTGATCAACGGTTTTGTTTGTGATTTGGAAAAAGATTTGCCTTCGGTAATTAAAAATGCTTTGTTGTATCGTTAATTTTCCTAGAAATTTTATTATTTTTGTCAAAACAATTTTATGAAAGCAAAAATTATTGGAATTATTCCTTCTCGTTATGCTTCGACTCGTTTTCCTGCGAAATCTTTGACGCAAATTAAAGGAAAATCGATGATTAGAAGAGTTTACGAACAAGCAATTCAGGCAGAATCGTTGAGCAAAGTAGTGGTCGCCACCGATCACGAACTTATTTATAAAGAAGTACGAAATTTTGGCGGAGAAGTAATGATGACCGATCCAAATCATTTGACAGGAACGGGCAGATGTTGCGAGGTTTTAGATCAATATTCAGGTTTTGATTTTGCAATGAATATTCAAGGTGATGAACCGTTTATCAAACCTGCGCAAATTGATTTGTTGGCAAACACAGTTTTAGACACAGAAATTGCAACTTTGGCAAACCAAATCAAAATCAGCGAGGAAATATTTGATCCGAATGTGGTTAAAGTAGTTTGCAATGTCAAACAAGAAGCCTTATATTTCAGTCGAAACCCGATTCCGTTTCAAAGAAATATAGAAACAAAAGATTGGATCAAAAGCAATTTTCACTTAAAACATTTGGGGATTTATGCGTTTAGAGCAGATATTTTGCAAAAAATTACCAATTTAGAAACCTCATTTCTCGAAAAACTGGAATCTTTAGAGCAATTAACTTGGCTTTTTGAAGGTTATAAAATCAAAGTGGCAGTTTCTGAACACGCAAGTTATGGCATTGATACGCCAGAAGACGTAGAAAAAGTATTACGTTTGTTGGGAAACGAAATTTTTTAGCATTAAAATTGAACAAAAATTAATTTTTTTCATGAAAATAAATTTAACCTTAAATATCAAAAGAAAAACACTGCTATTTGTGGGTTTAATTGTTGTGTTTTCGTTTGTGATCACACTTTCATGGCTTCGCTATCGCAGCAATCAAGCAAATATCAAAATTTCGACAGACATGATTAAAGAATCTGCGAATCGTTATGCTTTGTATGTCAAAGAAGAAATGGAAGAATCGATGGAAGTAGCGAGAGTCTTAGGGGCAGTCATTCAAGAAATGATTGAATCTGAACAAAATAATCGAACTTTTGTCAATAGAATTTTAAAAAAAACCTTAGAAAAAAGCCCTAATCTTTTGGGAATTTGGATAGTTTTTGAAAAAAACGCCTTTGATGGCAAAGATGCGGATTATGTCAATACCTTTGGACACGACAAAACTGGGCAATTTGTGCCTTTTTTTTATAGAGCCGATGGCGAAATAAAACAAGAAGAAACCTCAAATATAGATCATATCAATCAGCCTTATTACAATATTCCTAAAATGACCAAAATGGAAGCCATAATTACACCTTATCTTTATCCAATTAACGGTAAAATGGTAATGATGGTAAGTTGCGTTGTTCCTATTCTGATTAATGGCGAAGTTAAAGGGGTTGTTGGTGTAGACATTATGCCCGATTTATTACAAAACAAAATTGCTGATATTACTTTGTTTGAAAATGGTTTTGCCGCTTTACTCGATCAAGATTTTACACTAATTGCTCACAAATATCCAGAACGAATTGGTAAAAAATTATTAGATAAAAACTTAGAGCATTCTGCACAAAAAAATATTCGCGCTGGAAAAATATATGAAGGTTTTACGATCTCGCAATCTTACAATCAACAGGTCTATCGTATTTTTGTACCCTTTTGGATTGGAAATACTCAAACTCCTTGGGCTTTGGTGCTTAATGTACCAATGAATGAATTATTAAAAACATCTAATGAAATTTCTAACTTCATTTTGGTAAGTAGTTTGGTGATGATTTTGCTCATTCTGTTGAGTTTAAACTTTCTTAGTGATCAAATTATCACGCCTATTGTTCAACTTGTGGATAGTTTGCACGAATTGGCAAAAGGAAAAATTAGTAATGACAACAAACTAAATATCAGAAGCAATGACGAATTGGGTTTAATGAGCAAAGCATTGAATAATGTGATCGAAAGTTTGGGAAAATCGGCAAATTTTGCAAAAAAAATAGGCGAAGGCGATCTAAATACACCTTTTGAGCCTTCTTCAGAAGAAGACGTTTTGGGAAATAGTTTGCTGAAAATGAGAGAATCCTTACAAAAATCTGAAAAGGAAACACAAATCCGACAATGGACAAATGAAGGTATTTCCATATTTTCTGAAATTTTACGCAGCAACACAGACTTAAATTTGCTATATGATCATTTTCTTGCCTCCTTGGTAAAATATATGAATGCCAATCAAGCAGGTTTATTTATACATCAAATTACGCAATATGAAGAGCAAGAATTAGAATTGATGTCCTGCTATGCTTACGAAAGAAAGCGTTTTTTAGAAAAAAAAGTTAATATAGATGAGGGTTTATTAGGACAATGTTTTCAAGAAAAAAGTGTTGTTTTTATTACAGAAATTCCTGATTCTTACATTCACATTCGTTCTGGATTGGGCGGAACAAATCCTAAATCTTTGTTGCTTGTACCAATAAAGATTAATGACAAAGTATTAGGCGTTATTGAGTTGGCTTCTTTTGAAGTTTTTGAAAAATATCAAATGGATTGGTTAGAAAAAGTTGCGGAAAATTTGGCTTCGGTCATTACAGTTAGCAAAAATAATTTGCGTACACAAATTTTGCTAGAAGAAAGCCAAATACAAGCAGAAGAATTAAGAATGAAAGAGGAGGAAATGCGTCAAAATTTAGAAGAACTTTCTGCAACCCAAGATAAACAAAAAGATTTAGAAGAAAAATTAAAGGAAAAAATAGCAATGCTTTCCAAATAAAACAACAATTACAAGGCTTAAAAACCTTGTAATTGTTTATTCAGTTTTTAGTGCTTTTTCAATATTTCCCACCAAATCAATAAACTCTTGAACAGATAATTGTTCGGCACGTTTGCCAAAAATCTCTTGTTCGGTAAGACTTTTGGGCAAATTCAAATGTTTCAAAGTATTTCTCAAGGTTTTTCTACGCTGATTAAAAGCCGATTTTACGATGCTAAAAAATAATTTTTCGCTACATGGCAAATTTTCAGTAGTATTTCTTTTGAAAGAAATAACTGCAGATTTTACTTTTGGCGGTGGATTAAAAACGTGAGGTTCTACCGAAAAATGGTACTTTACATCATAAAAAGCCTGCATCAACACACTCAAAATACCGTATTCTTTGCTTCCATGTTTGGATGCAATTCTTTGCGCCACTTCTTTTTGGATCATGCAAACAATTTCTGGCACTAAATCTCTGTTGTTGAGAACTTTAAAAAATATTTGTGAAGAAATATTGTAAGGAAAATTTCCAATAATTCCAAAAGGTTCATTTTCAAACAAATTACGAAGATTCATTTTCAAAAAATCTGCTTCTATAATTTTATCTGCTTCAAGAATTTTTTTTTCATTCAAATAGGCAATAGATTGTTTGTCTATATCCACCACAAAAGTTTGAAAATTAGGATTTTTCACTAAAAATTGAGTTAAAACTCCTGTGCCAGCCCCAATTTCAAGCACTTTCCGATAATTTTTGTGTAAAACAAGCGTATCAGTAATTTTTTGGGCGATGTTTAGGTCTTTCAAAAAATGTTGCCCTAAACTTTTTTTTGGTTTGACGTGGTTCATGTGCTTCATTTTTAGGTGAAAAATAGGAACAGCAGTATGGTTGATATTTTCTTGGATTTTCTATATAAAAGTACAAATAATATTTGATTTTACCAAGATAAAGCACAGAAATTTATCAAAATAAAGATTTTTCAAACCTGTTGATCTGAAAAATCTTTATTTCATTACTTTCCATCAAATTTATTTTTGTATTTTTGATACAAATCTGTTTGGCGTGTTCTCAATTCTTGTTTTCTACCTTGAATAAATGATTCAGTGATTTTATTGGTTCTCATATCCAAAATATCACCCTCTGAAACCACGATATTCGCATCTTTTCCCACTTCCAAACTTCCTGTCAAGTGATCAATGCCTAAGATTTTAGCTGAACTCAAAGTTATTGAAGTCAAGGCTTCTTCTTGACTCAAACCATATCCACAAGCAATTCCTGCCGAAAAAGGCAAATTTCTTGAATTCATTAAATTATCTGAAAAAGTCATTGCCCACTGCACTCCCGCCTTTTGTAACAAAAACGGTTGTTTATACGGCAAATCTATGTCATCGTCTTGACGTTCAGGCAGTTGCAAAGAGTGTTCAATAACCAAAGGAATGTTATTTTCTTTCAAAAAAGCTGCTGCTTGAAAAGATGTTCTACCACCAAAGACAACAATAGATTTGACTTTTTTCTGTTGAAAAAACTGAACAGATTCTATGATTTCTTTGCCATAATCAGTTCTAATAAATAACTTTTTAGAGCCGTCAAAAAGTCCGCGCATGGCTTCAAAATTCAAATTTTTGACTTCTGGATTGGGATTTTGACTATATGCCAATGCCTCATTAAAAACCTTGTCTAATTTTGCAATTACTTCTGATCTTTTATCATTTTTAGTAGTTACCCCAGGCTCTGCCCACCAACCTGAGTTTGAATACATTGCAGGAAAATTGATGTGCAAGGCATCGTCAATTTTGTAAGCTGCATCTTCCCAATTCCATGCATCAAGTTGCATAATTGAAGAAGTTCCAGCTAATAAACCGCTTTGAGGAGCAACTTGTGCAATTAAAATTCCATTTTGTTTCATTGTTGGAATTAAGTTTGATTCTGCATTATAAGCAATCAAACTGCGCACGTTGGCATTAAAATCGCCAATTTCGTTGGCATCTACAGCTTGGCGAACCGCCTCAATTTCGTTCAAGCCTAAAAAACTGTTGATCAAAATTAATCCTGGATAAATGTGTTTGCCTTTGGTATTAATAACTTCTAAGGTTGTAGAAGAATTTTTTTCACCAGAAAATTCACTTACGGACACAATTTTTCCATTTTCGAAACGAATTTCGCCATTAGAAATTATCTTTCCATTACCTATGTGGATTGTTCCACCTTGTAAAAGAATGGGTAAACTTTGTTTTTTGGCAGGACTGTACAAATTCTGTGCATATAAGGACTGAAACCATAATCCTAAAATGCCTATAAATAATATTTTTTTCATGAATTAAGTATTTTTTTACAAAGAACAGTAAAAAAATGAAATATTCTACTTTTAAGAAAGAAAAAATTTTCTTTTGGTATGGATTGAGGAACAATATAAAAAAAGGGGTTTACCTGTTTTAGGTAACCCCTTTTGTAGTTAATGTATCTTTGGCACGTACTTACTCTCCCGCCTGTTACGGTAGTACCATCA
>RDXG01000212.1 GCA_004292785.1 Bacteroidota bacterium | reverse complement strand
GCGAGCATATTGCCAAATTTTTGCTTCATTTTGGGAAACAATTAAATATTCTTGCAAAGACGGAATACTTTGATATTCGGTTAATTTGGCGTTAAAATCTGTTTTTTGTGTGCTTGGCGAAAGCACTTCCACCACCAACAAGGGATTATTGAGTTGATCAAATTCGTTTAGTACAATTTCATTTATTTTTACCAAAACTACGTCAGGAATACGTACCTTATTTGTCAATTTTATGTAAACAGAGCAACCATCTGCATAAATTTCGAAGCCCAAATCTTCCAAAAGTCGCCAAAGTTCTTTTTCTATATTACTGGAAATTCTTAAATGAAAAAAAGTAGCCATCGTAACTTGATAAATGTTTGTAAATTCTTGTTCGTTTTGTTCCAAAACCGCTTTTATAACCTGATTTGGCACAATTATTCCACTATGTCTGTCCACAATTTGCTGATTGGCAAACTCAAAAAAGTTTGAATATTCGCTTGCTTTTTCGCAAAATTGGGCGTAATCGGAAAGTGTAAATGTTGGATTTTGCATGGAATAATTTATTTGTACAAGAATAAAAATAACATTTGAGAAATGCAAATTTTTTTTTGCTTAAAACTTTACATTTTTATAAATTTTAGCCAAAGGAATGGCAATATTCAAAAAATCGATGCTTAAAATTTCATCAATTCCTTCATAAACAGTTTCTATCCAACTATTTTCTTGGCGGGAATGTTGCCAAATTTTGGCTTCATTTTGGGAAATAATAATGTATTCTTTCAAAGATGTAATGCTTTGATATTCAATGAGTTTCTCTGTAAAATCAACGTTTTCGGTGCTTGGCGAAAGGACTTCTCCTATCAAAAACGGGTTTTCTAGCAAATCTTTTTCATTGCGAATTTCTAGGTCAAATTGAGTCAAAAGTACATCAGGAATACGCACTTTTCCGTTCATTTTGATGTAAATACGGCGATTTTCGCAATAAACCATAAAACCCAAAGCGTTAAGCAATTCCCAAAGAGACATTTGAAAACTTGTAGAAATGATAGAGTGTGTAGAAGTTGCCATAAAAATTTCATATAAATCAGTGAAATCATGAACAGAATTATTCAAAACGAAATTTACAAATTCAGTATCTACAATTTGCGAGCTATGTCTGTCCACAATTTGCTGATCGACAAACTCAAAAAAATTTCCGTATTCGCCTGCTTTTTCGCAAAATTGGACATAATCGGAAAGCGTAAATGTTGGATTTTGCATGGAATAATTTTTTTCTACAAAACTAGAAATTTATTTGAGAAATGCAAAAATGTTTTATAATTATTTTCCAAAAACAAAAAAACGGCTTTTTATTTGCTAAATTAACAATAAAAATGTTTGTTTAGAATGAAAAATTTTTATTTTCTACTTTCGTTGATTTTGGGAATATTTTTTAGCCAAAAAACGATTGCTCAAGAATATACCTGTACCGCATCTTCGGTTAGTGAGGATAATACGTTGTTGATTACCAGCCATTATAAAACAGCTCTGCTCGAAAATCCAAATATTATTGCCGAAAATCAAATTCGAATTTTTCATTTGCCCACAGGCAGAATGATTCGCAAATTCAATATTTCACAAATGAAAGCCGTTGAATTGGTAAATTTTACCGCAGATCGAAAAAGTGTAATCATTAAAGGCGGAGAAAGATTGTTGATTTATGATATTAGAAATCCGCGTCAAATCAAGGAAATAAAAGGTAGATTTTTGTTGATGAAACAAAATAAAGAAGTCTTATTATGTCAAGGAAATAACGTTTTGAAACTCATAAACATACAAGATAACAAAACTATCCGCACTTTTGATGGAATTGTTTCACAGAGAATCATCAGCGAAATGGTAGAGAGCGAGGATCAGCAATATCTGATTGTCAAAACTTATTTGCAAGCCGATAAAAAGGAAAAAATAGAGTCCAAAAGTAATGTAAGTAAAAACAGTGAACGCATTTTTATTTGGGATGTCGAACAACAAAAAACCATTTGCCAACTCAAATGTAAAGATGTGGCGATGAGTAAAAATTGTCGAGAATTAACGGTTTTGAATATCAAAGGTAACAAAAATGTGATCGAAAAATATGATTTTCCTAGTTTTGAACTCAAAAATGAATTTGATTCTGAAAGTTTGACAGATAGCCTAGATTATGCTGTTTTTTTACCATCGCAAAGCAAAATTAGCCTGCAAGGGCGTTATGCTTTGCTTTCAGTTTTGCAGCCAAAAATTCAGAGGGCATATATTTTGGATTTGCAAAACAAAAAAATAGTCCATAGAATTAGCGAAAGAAAGTTGCCTTTGCTCTATTTTATAGGAGATTCTATGCTTTGCACTTACAAAAATGCACAACAAAAACAATATTTTAATTTGAAAACCAAAAAAAAACATGAATCAAAGGACAGCACTTTTATTTTTCAAAATGCTGATAAGCAATATTTTATAGAAAAAAAACTAGAAGACCAAATTCCTAATTTAGAAATTTCTTGGAACGACTTAACAGAAAAAAAAATCAAAAAGGATAGCCTATTATTTTTGAATGTAAGCCCCAATAAAGAAATTATTATTGCCGAAAAATATTTGCCCAATACTTTTTTGGACACTTCCAGATATTTGCCAAAACCGATTCAAATTGTATATTTTAAAACTAAAAACCTTGATAATCAAGATAGTACAGCTTTTTTTCTAGCTACAGAAGTTTACAAATCTCGTCCCGAAGAGGTGATTGATGAAGACATGAAAGCAAGCCTAAAAAATATTTTTTTGGATACTTTGTTGCCTTTTCAAGAAATTTCCAAAACGCAAAATATTTTGTTAAACCCTCAAAATATAGAATTTGGGCAACAAAAAATTAGCATCGAATTGCATTTGTTAGACAGTTTGGGAAATTATTTTCAGGGTGCAAAAGAGTCTGATTGGAAAAAAATGATTTGTGAATGGTATTTGGTCAAAGACAACACGCAAATTCCGCTTTCCAAATTCAAAATGAAAGAGTTTGCAGAAAAAGACAGTTTGCCCTTTTCGATGGCTTTAGTGATGGATCACAGTGGTTCTATGGGCAGAGAACGGGCGAAAATTGTGCAAGAATCGGCAGAGGAATTTGTTAAAACCAAACTCAAAAAAGATGCCATCGCTTTGATCAAATACGACCAAAATATTGGCATAGAATCGGTCTTGGAAGACGATCCAAAATTGATTTTGCGAAATTTTAAAAAAGATGCTTTGAATGGTTACGGAGGTGCGACAGCTCTGTTAGATGCCATTGGTGAGGCAGTAGATGTACTTTCCGAGTCGCCAATAGACAAACCCAGAGTCATTATTGCTTTTACAGATGGTTACGAAAATGCTTCTTTTTTTGGCTTAGATCAAATTGTGCAAAAGGCAATTAAAAATGAAGTAAAAATCATTACGATTGGTTTTGGAAATATGATCGATGTGCGTTTTTTGCAAGAATTGGCACAGGCAACACAAGGTTCGTATTATCATATTTTCGAAACCGAAGATTTTTATAAAATTTTTAAAGACGTAAACCGAAAAATGCGAAATCATTATGAAATCGAGTTTTCTACCCAAGATTTGAAGATCAATCACATCAAAGATTACCGTTTGCAATGGAGAATTTGTGAGGATTTTCAGCAAAAAATAGCCAAAGACAGCCTAAAAATAACACATTCACAAAACCAAAATTTTAAAGACAAATATTCAGATTTGGCAGAAGAACCCAAAATTGGCGATCTGAAATTGTTGAATGTCGAATTTGTTTTTAACAAAACTAAAATTGTTTCGTCTTCAGAACAAGAAATTGAAAAGGCGGTAGATTTTCTAAAAAAATATCCAAAAATCAAAATTGAGTTGAGAGGGCATACAGACAATGTTGGCAGCGAAATGGCGAATTTGGAACTTTCTAAGGAACGCGCCCAAAAAATTAAAGAAGAAATGGTAGCAAAAGGCATTGAAAGCAAACGCATAAAAATCAGAGGTTTTGGCGAAAATATGCCCAATTGCAGACAACGGAACGTATATTGGCAGGGCAAGAAATCGCAGAACAGAAATGTTAATTTTGGAAAAATAACAACTTTTATGGACTTTAATGTTGAAAAATCGAGAAATATTTTTTTCAAATATCCAAACATCGAACAAGCCTTCGAAAACAAAAAATTAGCTTTAAATATTTGGTAAAATGCAATTTTAATACCATTCAATTTGCTTAATTTGCATTTAAACCAAACACTTTTATTTTGCTTTCAAAACCTTGTTTTTGGGCAAAAAATAGAGTCTCCAAACAAAAAACTTTCCCTTACTTTTGCCATGAATGCTGACGGCGAACCTACTTACCGCTTAAATTTGGGCGAAAAAACGGTTATTCGAGAAAGTCGTTTGGGCATCGAACTCAAAGACAAACCCGCTTTTACCAAAGGTTTTAGCATTTTCAAAACCGACACCATTACCGTAAACCAAACTTGGAAACCTATTTGGGGCGAAGTCAAAGAAATTAGGAATAATTACAAAGAATTGGCGGTTACTTTGCAACAAAACAGCCTTTCTGACCGAAAATTGTTGATTCGTTTTCGTTTGTTTGATGATGGACTCGGTTTTCGTTATGAATTTTTGGAACAAAAAGATTTTCAATATTTTATTATTTCTGACGAAAAAACAGAGTTTAATTTGACCGCAGACCATAAAACTTTTTGGATTCCTGGCGATTACGACACCAATGAATATGCGTACAGCACTTCAAAACTTTCAGAAATTGATGCTTTAAAAGGCAAATCTGTTCAAGAAATTGGCACAAAATCGGTGATCGGGGCAAATTTTGTGCAAACGCCTTTGATGCTCAAAACCGATGAAAACTTGTATATCAACATTCACGAAGCCGCTTTGGTAAATTATCCTGCCATGCATTTGAAAGTAAATCAACAAAATTTTTCTTTGAGTTCGCAACTTACGCCTGATGCGGTTGGCAACAAAGCGTTTTTACAAGCTCCTTGCAAAAGTCCTTGGCGAACAATTTTGGCAAGCAACAAAGCGGCAGATATTTTGACGTCGAAAGTGATTTTGAATTTGAATGAACCATCGAAAATTAAAGACGAAAGTTGGATCAAACCGCAAAAAATGGTCGGAATTTGGTGGGATATGCACGTAAATACTGCCACTTGGAACTATGCAGACATCAACAATGTGCAGTTGGGAAGCATTGATTGGAAAGCCGTAAAACCTAGCGGAAAGCACGGAGCAACCACAGAAAGAACCATGAAATACATTGATTTTGCTTCAAAACATGGCATTGATGGCGTGTTGGTTGAGGGTTGGAATGTAGGTTGGGAAGATTGGGCAGGAAATTGGAAAGAAGAAGTTTTTGATTTTGTAACCCCTTATCCTGATTTTGATGTAGAAAAATTGCAAAAATACGCAGCTTCTAAAAATGTAAAAATTGTGATGCACCACGAAACTTCGGGATCGGTTACAAACTATGAACGCAGAATGGACGAGGCATTTAGATTTATGAAAAAATACGGTTATGATGCCGTAAAAACGGGTTATGTGGGCAGAATTATTCCAAGAGGCGAGTTTCATGACGGACAATGGATGGTAAATCATTATGTTCATGTAGCCAATAAAATGGCGCAAAACCAAATCATGCTCGATGCTCATGAGCCTGTTCGCCCGACGGGTTTGCACAGAACTTACCCAAATTGGTTGGCTTGCGAAGCCGCCAGAGGCAACGAATTTAACGCCTGGAGTTCTGGAAATCCGCCTGAACACGAAACCATTTTGCCTTTCACGCGCTTGGTTGGCGGTCCGATGGACTATACGCCAGGGATTTTTCAAATCAAATTAGACGTTTATGGCAAAAAAGAACAAGTGCATACCACTTTGGCAAAACAGTTGGCTTTGTACGTAACTATGTATTCGCCTTTGCAAATGGCGGCGGATTTGTTTGAAAATTATGAGAAAAAATTAGACGCTTTTCAGTTTATCAAAGACGTAGCGGTAGATTGGGACGATACCAAAATTTTGGAAGCAGAACCCGGCGATTACATTACGATTGCTCGCCAAGCCAAATCAAAAGACGAATGGTATATTGGCGCAATTACAGACGAAAACGCCAGAATAAGCGAATTTTCTTTGAATTTTTTGAAGGAAAACGCAAAATATGTAGCCACCATTTATGCCGATGCTCCTGATTCGCATTGGGAAAAAAATCCGATGACTTATCAAATTCAATCTTTTTTGGTGGATAACAAAACTGCTTTAAAACTGAATTTGGCAAGTAGTGGCGGTGCAGCAATTAGCATAAAACCTGCCACAGCCGATCAGCTAAAAACTTTGAAAGCGTATAAAAAAGGAAAATAAAATATTTGTTTGTGCGTAGAAAAATATTTTTTGCGCACATTTTTTTATTTCAAAAAACAAAGTTTTTGCTTTAAAAGTCAAAGTTTTACAAACTAATCTCACATTTTTCCACAAATTCCTTAAAATAAATATTAAACTCATCGTCTTCGATCATTGGATCAACAATGTCAAAAACTGTTGAGATTTGGCGTTTGTACCGCACCAAATAGGAAATTTCAGAGTCAAACAATTTCAAATTTTCGAGGTGATAAAGTTCGTGAATAAATTTTTGTTCTAAGGTTTTTTCGCGCTTGTTTACTACACCAAATACTTCCAAAGGGCTGCCTTTTTCTTTGTTAAAATCGGGAATTCTGTGCAAAAAACCCATAGTTGCGTTCATATCTAATGTACTAGCCACAATTGGCACCATCAAAATATCGGACTGCAAAATGCTGTAATAAAATTCCTCACTTTTGATATTTCCTGGCAAATCCATGAGAATAATCTCGTATTTTCGTTTGGCAAGCGTGATCACTTTGTCAAAATTCACTTCAGGCGTAGGTTGCCCCCAATTAAAAGCAAAAACGTCGTAAGATTTGCTATTTCCTTCTTGCTTATAAATATTTTTGACCGAAAGTTGCGGGTCAGAGTCAATGACCAACACTTTTTGGCTACTTCTGTTATGCAAAGCAGCGGCAGTGAGCATGAGCAAGGTAGTTTTACCAGCTCCTCCTTTTTGTGTCGCAAACGAAATTACTTTACTCATAAGATTTTTGATTTATTCCACTGCAAATTAAAGGCGAATTTCAATGATTAGCAAATTTATTGAAAAATTCCTATCTTGTCAATGGTCGAAGACCTTGACAATCGTAAAATACCAATTATTTCTTAAATCATTTTTTAGATTTATTAAATACTCATTTCATTTTTTTTCTTTATATTTGCAAACAAAAATAAATTAAGATGAGCAATTTTAAATTTTGGACAAGGGACAAACTCCGTAAACGTTTTGGTTTAAAAAGAGTCTATGGTTATACTTTGTTGGCAGATTGGTTAAAAAACAAACTTGAAATAGATGATTATGAACGCATTACGCTTAAACGTTGGCGGGAAAATATGGAAAAGTTTATCGATTTTTGGAACGAGGAAGAAGTTAAACTCAAATTTATTGGTAATTTGATTTCTTTAGTCAATTTTGATACAGAAAGCCTTTCTATCTTTGCAGAACGAGAATTAAGCGGTGTGGTAGATGGCGAAGAACTAAACGGTTTTCCTGATATGATGGTAGCCAGAGGCAAACAAGAAGTGGATACGCCTTTTTTCTTTTTGCACGAATACAAAAAAGAATTAGATAACCACAGTCCTGATCCTGCTGGGCAATGTTTGGCGGCTATGCTTTTGGCTTACGAAAAAAACTTAGAAGTTCCCCAAATGGCAGAAAAACCTGTGTATGGGGCTTATGTGATTGGCAGAAATTGGTTTTTTGTGGTTTTAAAAGACAGAGAATACGGCATTAGTGATGCTTATGTGGCTACTCATGAAGACGAGTTAATGGATATTTTGCGAATCCTGAAATCAAGCCGAGAAACGATTAGAGAAATATGGGGCGAATAAAAAAATGACTAATATTTGTTTGAAAAAAACTTTTAATTACATTTATTGCAAAATATTTGATCCAAATTAGTTAATTTTTTTGATTATGCAAGCAGCAGTAGTCAGTTTTCGCAGATTAGCAAGCAATTATCAGCCCTGCGAACGCGAATTTTTTGAGTATGTCCGCAAGGAATACGAAACCGCCTTTGGCGTACAAGGTGCTTACGGGGAAGATATGATGTTGCTTTCCACAAGCGAAGTCAAACCCGAAGAACTTGCCGAATTTAAAAAAGCAGTCCGACAAGAACTCAACAAAAGAATTGCAGAAGGAAAATGGACATCTACCATTGTTTTTGACAAAGACGGAGAAAGAATTGACAGCAAACTCAAACTTCGAGGAGCTAATTTTGGCTTTGAATTGGAAAATAACAAATATTCTTTCCAAATTTATTATTTTTCTATCGAATATACTTTGCTTGACGTTGTGCCAATTCATTTGCCTGATGGCAAAGAATCCAAAAATTATATTTTGGTGGTAGAAGGCGACAAAAGTGAAGAACTCAAAAACGGTCAAAAACTAGAAAATGAAGCCTTCCATTTGGTCGACAATTTTCATGAAGTAGAATTGTATGCTTACAAAAGAATAAATTTTAAATTCAAATTGTAAACAGCAAAATTTTTAGGCTCATTTTAAACCTAACTTGGTTTTTAAAACCGAGTTAGGTTTAGGATTTAATTATTTGCCTGTGCTAAAAAAATTATAAAAAAAATTGGACAGCACAATTATTATTTTTAGTTTTGCATTGATAACCAAAATAAAATTATTAAATGCCTTATCAATCGGATTTAGAAAAAAAATACGTAGGTTTATTTGAAACTAGCCCTACTCTTTCCAATTACTTAAATTGGTTTTCAGTTTACGTTTGGGAAAATCTCTGTTCTTTTGCTAAAAATTCTATCACTATCTCAAAAGTGCATGAAGAAGAACTTACCAATAATTTAGTTAGAGATTTGGCAAGGACACTAAAAAATGAAAAAATAGCTTTACCCATCAGATTGTTTCATGCCAAAGATGAAAAGAAAAATGGTCAGGATATAGAAATAATTATACAAATAGACAAGGATCAATATGTTTTATTGGCTTGCCAAGCAAAAATACTATATGTTAATGAATTAAAAAATAATTTGAAAACCAAATATAAGTCCTTAGGTCACACAGTAGGCGAGGATAAAAAAATTCAAATAGATTTGTTAGTTGATCACGCCAAAAAAGAAAAATGCCTTCCCGTTTATTTGTTTTATAACTACACTGAATATCCTATTCCTGATATCAAGATAGAAATGTATTTGTATGGTTGTTCTTTGTTAAATGCCCTTTATTTGAAAGAAAAATGCACATTTCCCGAATTATCAAAACAGACTTTTCAAGCCTTGCACCCACCTGCGAGTCCTTTGAATCATTTGACTAAAATCAAAGATTTGGATACGCTAAAAACACTTTTTGGCGAGGCAACTATGGACTATTCCATTAAAAGTTATACACTTAAAGAAATCCAACAAAAAGGAAAATGGATAGAGATAGAACCGCCGCTTACAGAATCAACCAAACGCCTTACAGGGGTTCAGGATTTGGATAAAATTATATCCACCCAAAAAGAAATACAAAATGCCTTTAATCCTGCTTTTAGGATAATCATTACACAAGAAAACTTAATGCGATAAATCAATATTTTTATGACAGCTAAAACTCATTTAATTTCTGTTGCCATCAGCAATTATGCGAATCAAGGTAATTTACCTAATGCTATCAATGATTCTGAAACTTTGCAAAAGAGTTTAACAGAGAAATACAAAGTCGAAACCTTTACGGTTTTACATAACGAGGAGGCTACTCGTGCCAATTTAGAGAACACATTAAGGGAATGTAAAGAAAAAATTAACGAGGAAGATTCTTTAATTTTTGTGTTCAATGGTCATGGAGACGAGGAAAATGATAGCTTCTATTTTTTACTTCATGGGGAGAATACAGATGATAAATATTTTGGGGCTGAATTTATCAATAAACTTAGAAGTATAGACTGTAAACACATTATACTTTTGATGAATAGTTGTTTTAGCGGTAATATTATTTTTGATACAAGCACACAAAAAAACTTGCAAGACAAATCACGTATGTTTTTGACAGCAGGTAGTTTTGGACAACAAGTGGATGATTCTTCTAATAAAAATCCGAAAAATAGTCCATTTATAAATGCTGTTGTGAACGGTTTACAAAAAAATACAGAAGTAAAATTATCACTTGCAAGTATTTATGTTGAAGTACAAAAACATTTTGAAAATACCGAACAAAAGCCACAATATGGTCATTTTGAGGGGTATGGCTATGAAAATTTTTATTTTGAGTTAATAGAAGATGAAAAAATTACTTGGGAAAAAGCTCAAAAAGAAAATAATATTGTTGTTTATGAAACCTATTTGGCAAGATTTCCGAAGGGAGATTTTAGTGAAGATGCACAAAGCAAACTTGATTTTTTGGTAAGTGAGCAAAAATATTGGTTATTATACAATCAAGAAATTGCTAATATTACAGGAAAGTATGTTTCTGAATTGAAAGAACCTCGATGGTTACAAGAGATTAAAGACCTTAATCAAAAAGCCAATGAAATTGTCAATCGTTTGACAGAAAAGACAAGAATGGAAGAGGCTTGGACAAAAATTAAATACTCAAATATGATAGGTGAGTTTAGAACTTTCATAGGAGATTTTTCAGATAGTGAATATATTGCTATTGCCAACAGAAAAATTAGCAAGTTGGAAAAACAACTTAAAGATAGAGCAACTTGGAATGATATTCCCAATAAAAACACTCCACCAAGGAATAGAAAACCTCGTTTTGAGCTTTACTGTTATGAATTTCCTAATGGAGAGTTCGTAGATATTGCTAAAATAAAAATTAAAGATTTAAGTGATTGGATAAATATTGAAAATGAAAATGATGACAACAAAAAAGTAGAAAGTATTAAACGTTATTTAAACGGGTATGATCAACCTGAATACAAAAGAAAAGCTGAACAACTCTTAGAAAAACTTACTATTAACAAGAATATTCAAAAACTTGAAATAGACTTTCAAGAGGCACAACAAAGTCAAGATATTGCTAAACTCAACGATTTAAAAAATGATATTGAGGGTTTTAGCCCAACTGAAAAATCTTTTGCAGAAAAACTTTTGCAAAAAATTATTTTTTGCATTTCAGAATATGAAAATGGCTTTAAAAATGAGGCTCTAAATGCCATAAAGTCTGATAGAACTGATTTGATGATCGAATTCTATCAAAAGTATCAAGATACATATTTCCAAGAGTTTGAACTATTTAAGGAATTAAAAAATTGTCTTAATAGTAAAGAAGAATCAACTTATCGATTAGCCGAAAAAAGCAAACAAATTGCTGATTATGAGGCGTATATAAATGATTTTCAGGCGTATGAAAATGCTGTTTACTTGTCTGATGCCAAAAAACGCATAGAAGAACTTAGAGAATTTGAGAAAGTAAAAAACAGTAAGGAGGTGGCAGACTTTGCTTTGTTTTTAGAAACTTTCCCAAATACTTTTCTAAAAGACGAGGTGCAAAAACGAATAGAAGAATTACAAACTGAAAAAGCCCAAAATCAACGTTTTGAAGAAATCCAAAAAAATCCTACCATTGAACTTTGTAAAGAATTTTTGAAAAATTTTGGAATAGATAGCGAAAAAGGGCAAAAAATTTATCAAATTTTAGACAAACTTGAATTTGAGCAAGTAAAAAAAGCCCAAAACTCAATCGAGGCTTGTGAAAGGTATATCGATACCTATCCTGATGGACAGTTTTTGGGAGATGTTAAGACTATTCTCAAAAAATTAATAAGTAAACAAAAAGAACTTTCTTTATTTGAACAAGCCAAAAGTAATAATGATATTGAATCTTGGCAAAAATATCTTTACGAAACAGAAAAAGAGGCTCGCAGTGCAGAAGACGAAGCTTTTGCAAAAGAGCGCCTAAAAGAACTTCAAGCCATCAAAGAAGATCATGAAGCCTTTGAAAAAGCAGATACTAAAGAATCTTATTTGGAATATATGACCACTCATAAAAATGGTTTGCACTTCGAAGAAGCAGAAAAAGCCTATAACAAAAAATATAGTGGCTTTACAGATGCAAATGAATTTTTGGGTTCAAAAATAGACTCTTTGCCAAATGCGATACAAGATTCTATGAAAAATGTTTCAGAAGAGTTAAAAAAAGGGCAAACTGAAACCAATAAACTGTTAGAAACACTTGTTAATGAGATAAAAAATAAAAATGAAAACAAGGGACAATTTAAATTGTCTGATATAGGAAAAGTAGTTATTTTCATATTAATTATGCTCTTTATATTTTTATTGGGTAGATATTCTTAGTATAAGTATCTGCAACTATTTAGTTTATATTATTTTTGTTGTAAATTATTGAAAATCAAATATTTATGAAACAAATAAATGAGTATATCTACTTATTTATTTGAAGTTTTTGTTTAACAGACTTGCACATAATTTGTAAATAAGAAATTTATAATTTATTAAAAAAAGTGCAAGCCTTTTTTAACACTTTTCCCAAAAAAATCCGTTTGAGTCATAAAAAAAGACAAACATGAAATTTTTGAACGGTTTTATATTTATTTTTATCCTAAATTTTCAGATTTTTGCACAAACAAGCCTAAAATCTTGCTTTAAAACCAATGTGTTGCAAGGTTGCACGCCCTTAAAAATCCAAACTTTGGACTGTTCAGGAGCAGACCCAAGCCTAATTCTCTACGATTTTGGCGCAGGAGAAGGAATCAAAATTGACAAAGAATATACCTACACCAAAGCAGGAAAATATTTTATTACCCAATACATCAACAGCAATGGGGGCGGAGGCGTAAAGTCTGACGGTACATATATGATCGAGGTTATTGATGCCAAAAACCCACAATTTATCACACAATCCTGCGAAAATTTGGAAACTACGATTTTGGTTACGGACAATGCCTACGACAGATTTTTGGTGGATTTTGGCGACGGAAAATCGGAAATTGTAACCCGAAATATTCCCAAAAAATATACTTATTCAGACAACAAACCCAAAACGATTAGCGTAAGCGGTTATTTTTCGGCGCAACAAACTTGCGGAATGAGTACAGAAACCATTACGCCTATTGATCGAATTCAGCCTGCAAATTTGCAACAATTAGAGGTTTTGGACAACGGAAACGCAAAATTGACCTTGCAAACCGAAGATTTGCCTACTTATACCCTTTTTCTGAAAAGTACGAATGTGCAAAATACGTCTTATGTTTTGCCAAAAACCAATGGCGAATATATTATTTCTAACATTGATGCCAAAAAAAATTCTTACGAATTTTATGTAAGTGCCTTCGATAATTGCACCAGTCGTGAGTCGAGGTCTTTGCAATCTTTGCCTAGTTTTTACCTAAATGCCATTCCAGATTTCAAAAAAAATGTTTTGATCTGGAATCCGACCAACAACCCAAATTTTATTTCTTATAATTTATATAAAAACGACCAACTTTTAAGAACTTTTAAGCAAGCGAGTCTAAGTTTTTTTGAAGATGTAGATGTCAAATGTGGGCAATCGTATTGTTACCGTTTGGAAACGATTTTGTACAACGGAATCAAGTCTTTAAGTGCCAAAACTTGCATTACTGCCAATTCTTTTTCCAATCCCAAACCGCTAACGAGCATTCATTCGACAGTCGAAAAAGAGTCGATCAAACTTTCATGGATTTTGCCCACAAGCGGAGAAATCAAAAAAATGCGCATCGAAAAAACGGCAAACAACAACAAAGTTCCTTCAATAGAAATTGAAACCAATGCCACTTCTTATGAAGACAAAAACATTATTCAGGGCAAAATTGCGTATTGTTACCAGATTATTTACACAGACGAATGCGGAAATGAATCTCTGCCGAGTTCTTTGACCTGCCCTATGCTTTTGAATTTTACCAAAGATTTGAATGATGTGCGTTTGGCTTGGGTAAGCAACGATCAGACTTTATTTGATTATTACATCGAAAAATTAGACGAAAAAGGCAATGTTTATTGGACTTCTGCGGCTTTGCAAATCAAAAATTTTACTTTTTCTAAAAAAGAATTGGCGGGTCAAAATTTTTATTTCAGAATAAAAGCAGTGATCAAAGGTCGTGAAAGTGTGGTTTCGTACTCGAATGTAGTAGTTTTTATGCAAGAACCGCAACTCATTTATCCAAATGCTTTTTCGCCAAATCATGACGGTTTGAATGACGAATTTAGGATCAAAGGCATTTTTATTAGCAAATTCAAAATCCAAATTTTTGATCGTTGGGGAAATGTAGTTTATCTTTCCGAAGACATCAATCAAACTTGGGACGGCAGGTTGGCAGACGAATATTTGCCTACAGGAGTTTATGCTTTTTTGATCGAGGCTTTGGACAGAGAAGGGCAACCTGTGATCGAAAATGGAATGATTCATTTGATAAGATAGGAAAAATCAATATTTTTCTTAAAAATATTTTATAAAAATATGAAATTAAAAATAAGTTCTTATTAAATTAAAACATAAAGCATTAATTTTTCGTAATTTTGCAAAAATTCAAAAGTACACAACACAACCAACACGGTCATGAATAAAATAAGTATCCTAATTATTATTTTGACTTTTAACTTGATGGCTTGCAGTCAGTCAAAAGATTCTAATACTGTAACACCAACCCCTGCTCCTACGCCTGTCGTCATTTCAAAAGCAGCGATTGGCATAGTCGGCGATACGGCTGACGTGAATGTTCCCACCAAAAGCGGAATCGTTTTGATGGGCGGCGGCACAGACGTAGACGCAGCCATGAAGTGGATGATCGAAAGGGCATCAGGAGGAGATTTTGTGATTATTCGCAGTTCAGGTGGCACAGGTTATAATCAATATTTATATGATTTTGGCAAAGTCAATTCGGTAGAAACCTTATTGATCAACAGCCGAGAACTTGCCAACGATCCCTATGTGGAACGCAGATTAAGACAGGCAGAAATGGTTTTTATAGCAGGCGGAGATCAAGCAACTTACGTAAATTTTTGGAAAGACACCAAAACCGAAGACGCTTTAAACTATTTGATCAACACTAAAAAAGCACCCGTAGGCGGCACAAGTGCAGGTTGTGCTATTTTGGGCGAAGGCGTTTTTGATGCCCTAGTCAATACCATTTCTACACAAGAAGCACTCGCAAATCCTTATGATGCAAAATTAACTTTGCAAAAAACAGATTTTGTTAATTGCGCATTCCTAAAAAATACGATTACCGACACACACTATTCTGAAAGAGACAGACAAGGCAGACATTTTACTTTTTTGGCGCGTGCTTCAAAAGATTGGGCATGGAACGGACAAGGAATTGGAGTGGACGAAAGTACAGCTCTTTGCATCAACGAAAACGGAATCGGAGTAGTTTATGGCAGAGGAGCAACCTACTTTTTGATGCGAAATGCAGATTTGCCCGAAGTTTGTGAAACTGGAAAACCTTTGACTTGGAACAGATCAAAAGCCGCAGTAAAAAGCTATTCCATCATTGGAAGTGAAAACGGAAACGGCTCTTTTGACCTTAAAGACTGGAAAAATGCCAAAGAACAAGGCGGAACTTGGGAACGATTTTTTGCAGAAAAAGGCGTTTTTGGTAGAGAAAAATAAATAATTCAAAAAAATCTATTTCAATAAGAAATAGATTTTTTTTTGAATCCTAAAAAGATAAATATTCAAAATTGGTAAATTCAAAAATATTCTGTTAATTTGCCAAATAAATTGTAGGATTTGTTCAATTCATGGAAAATTTTGTTGTTTCTGCCCGAAAATATCGCCCTGACACCTTCGAAAGTGTAGTTGGGCAATCTCATATTACGACCACTTTGCAAAATGCCATTCGCAGCAATCATTTGGCGCAAGCATTTTTGTTTTGCGGACCCAGAGGCGTAGGCAAAACTACTTGCGCACGTATTTTGGCAAAAACAATTAATTGTCTTAATATTTCGCCTGAAATGGAAGCCTGTAATCAATGTTCGTCTTGTAAAAGTTTTAACAACGGAACTTCGATGAACATCACCGAATTAGATGCTGCTTCAAACAATTCCGTTGATGACATTCGAAACATCATTGAGCAAGTTCGTTATCCTCCACAAAGTGGCGAAAGAAGGGTTTTTATCATTGACGAGGTGCATATGCTTTCTACCCAAGCCTTCAATGCTTTTCTAAAAACTTTGGAAGAACCTCCAAAATATGCTATTTTTATTTTGGCAACTACCGAAAAACACAAAATTATTCCGACAATTTTGTCGCGCTGTCAAATTTTTGATTTCAAAAGAATCCAAATTAAAGACATTTCAGGTCATTTAGAAAAAATTGCGATCAAAGAAAACATCAAAACAGAAGCCGAAGCGCTACTTTTAATTGCTCAAAAAGCTGACGGAGCTTTGCGTGACGCTTTGTCTATTTTTGACTTAATTGTTACTTTTGCAGCCGATAAAGGCATAACTTACAAGCAAACCATCGAAAATTTGCACGTTTTGGACTACGAATATTATTTCAAAACTACGGATGCTTTGCTAACTTCTAATTTGACAGATGCCTTTTTGATT
Source organism: Bacteroidota bacterium (assembly GCA_004292785.1). GTDB lineage: Bacteria > Bacteroidota > Bacteroidia > Cytophagales > Thermoflexibacteraceae > RDXG01. The sequence goes on along the minus strand of RDXG01000212.1, from coordinate 14,310 downwards.
TTTGCAGAAATTTTGAATTATGGTTTTGATGGACATAATTTTTTGATCGGTTTGTGCCAACATTTCAGGAATTTGTTGATGTGCAAAGACGAAAAAACAGTAAAACTTTTGCAAGTATCTGAAAATGTGCAAATTAGATATTTACAACAAGCCAAAATTTGTAGTTCTTCATTTTTGATGTCCTTGTTAAGCATTGGCAGCGAAGCCGATTTACATTATAAAAATAGCAAAGATCAAAAATTGCACATCGAGATTACTTTAATGAAAATGTCGCAACTCGCTTTTGCAATTCCGCAACTTTCGCAATTAGTAGATGATTTAAAAAAAAAAGTAGTAGCTTAACTGCAAGCAACGCCAATGCGCCTACACAATCACAAATTTCGCAGGTAAAAACAGAATCAAAAGCAATTCCTACAATCAAAATACCTAGTCGGGAATCCCTAAAAACTAATTTGGTGCAGCAAAAAACCGAACAAAACGCACCAAAAATTGAAGAAAAAAAAGTAGTTTTTGAAAATAAACCTTTTCACGAAGAGGATTTGCGAAAAGTTTGGAATTTGTTTATAGAAGAATTAGGTAAAAATTCCGAACAAAGTTTGAAAGTTTTTATGGAAACCTACAATTTTGCTTTGGAAGACACTAATATTACTGTTTTTATTGGCAACAGCTTTATTCATGAAGAATTTTCTAAGCAAATCAAGGAAAAATTGGTTAGTTTTTTGAGAGAACAACTACAAAATAATTTGATTCAATTAACTTTTAAAGTTGATTCATCGAAAGTTCAGATTTTAAAAGATAATTCAGGTAAAAATGCTTTTACAGAATTGGCAGAAAAATTTCCGATTTTGAACGAATTGAAAGAAAAATTTGGTTTGGATTGATTTTTTAGTTCGTGGCACAAGCAAGATTTATGTACATCTAAAAAAAATAGGATCGCAACACAAAAAGATTCCAATGATTAGAAATAAGCACTTATACGTATAATTCTAAAACCATTTTTTAGTAAAAAAAGCACAACAAAAAGCTTGTTGTGCTTTCCAAAAAAACTAAACGTGCATGGCTCTGTTGGCTGTTGCGGCTAAACAAGCCTCTTTTACCGCTTCCATGTAGGTTGGGTGTGCGTGGGACATTCTCGCTACGTCTTCTGCTGATGCCCTGTATTCCATCGCTACTACGCCTGCGGCAATCATATCCGCTGCCCTTGCGCCGATGATATGAACGCCCAAAATTTCGTCTGTTTGGCTGTCTGCCAAAATTTTTACCAAGCCGTCAATGTCCATGCTTGCCCTTGCTCTGCCCAAAGCTTTGAACGGAAAACTGCCTACTTTGTATTTTCTGCCCGATTCTTTGAGTTGTTCTTCCGTATGCCCAACTCCTGCCACTTCGGGCCAAGTATAAACCACATTCGGAATCAGCAAATAATTGATGTGTGGTTTTTGCCCCGCCATTTGTTCTGCCACAAAAACGCCTTCTTCTTCGGCTTTGTGTGCAAGCATTGCCCCTTTTACCACGTCACCAATCGCAAAAATGCCTTTGATAGAAGTTTCTAAATGGTCATTGACAGGAATTTTTCCTTTTTCGGTTTGAATACCAATATTTTCCAAAGCCAAGCCTTCCGTATAAGGTTTTCTGCCAATCGACATCAAGCAATAATCGCCTTTGAAATCAATAATTTCGCCTTTTTCGTTTTCAACTTTTACCGTAACTTCGCTTTCTGTGCTACTTGCGCCAACAACTTTATGTTTCAAATAAAAATCAAAACCAATTTTTTTAAGTGATTTTTGAAGTTCTTTGCCCATTGTTCCATCCATTGTGCTGATGATCGAATCCATGAGTTCAACTACGGAAACTTTCGCACCCAAACGCGCATAAACAGAACCAATTTCCAAACCAATCACGCCGCCGCCAATGATGATCAAATGTTTGGGGATTTCGGTCAAATTTAAGGCTTCTGTGGAAGTAATGATTCGTTTTTTGTCGTAAGGCACAGGCGGAATCGTGATCGGTTTTGAACCTGTGGCGATGATGGTTTTGTCGGTTTCAATTTCTTGAATCTTGCCATCGGCTGCCGTAACTTTGATCAAATTTTTGTTCACAAAAGAACCTACGCCGTGAAAAACGTCGATTTTATTTTTTTTCATCAAAAATTTCACGCCGTCGCAAGTTTGACTTATTACTTCATTTTTTCTTTTGATCATTTGTGCCAAATTCACTTTTGGCGATTCAATGTCAATTCCATGCGTTTTGAAAGTATGCACTGCGTTGTGAAAATGCTCTGAAGAGTCTAACAAAGCCTTCGAAGGAATACAACCCACATTCAAACAAGTGCCGCCCAAAGTGTTATATTTTTCGATAATTGCAGTTTTTAAACCTAATTGCGCCGCCCTAATTGCTGCCACATAGCCGCCTGGACCTGAACCGATAATGGTTACATCATATTTCATAAAAATATTGCTAAATTTTGAATGTATAAAATTAGTGTTTTTTTATTGAAAAAATAAAAGGAAAGGATAATTTTTTAGAAAAATAAATCATCTACAATTCAACGTTTGGCAATGTCAAAGACCATTGCCAACGTGAATTGACCCTGCCAACGTCAAAAAATTTTACGCCAAAGCTTCCCATAAAACTTCCAAAGTATGTAAGGCTTTTCTGCCTGTGCCATCTTTAATTTGATGCCTACAAGACGTACCAGGGGCAGCGATGATCACCTCCGCAGGCTGTTTGCGTACTTCGGGAAATAACACCAATTCGCCAACTTTCATAGACAAATCGTAATGTTCTTGTTCATAACCAAAACTTCCCGCCATTCCGCAACAACCTGAACGAATAATATGAACTTCATAATTTTCGGGCAAAGTCAGCATTTTTTTTGTCGGAGTCAATGAAGACAGTGCTTTTTGGTGGCAATGTCCGTGCAGTTTGATCAGTTTTTTGTCTTTTTTGAACTGATCTTTTGTGATTTTGCCCAAATCTCTTTCTTTGGCAATAAACTCATCGATTAACATGGCGTTTTGCGCAATTTTTTCGGCAGATTCTTTCAAATAATCGGGCATTAAGTCCAAATATTCGTCTTTGAAAGTATAAATTGCCGAAGGTTCGATGCCGATCAAAGGCGTGTTTTCTGTGATCAAATCTTTCAATAATTCTACATTTTTGATCGCAATCGTTTTTGCTTTTCTGACCAAACCCTTAGACAAATACGTTCTTCCGCTTTCGATATGCGTTGGAATTTGGACTTCATAACCCAATTTTTCGAGCAACAAAATTGCCTTTATTCCAATTTCTGTGTCGTTATAATTTGTAAATTCATCACAAAACAAATACACTTTTCCCTTGCTTGTGGCAGGTTTTGTTTTGTTTTTTTGATGCTTTTTGTACCAAGATTTTAAAGTAGTTTTGTGCAACAAAGGCATAGATCGTTTGTCTGCAAAACCTGCAATACTTTTACCAATACTTGCCGTTAAACTGTTGGTAAACAAGAAGTTATACAAAGAAGGCACAAACGATCCGAGTTTGCTTAAAGTCGAAAAATTGGCGATCATTTGGGTTCGAAACGGAACACCTTTTTCGTCATAATAATGTTGCAAAAATTCGGCTTTGAGTTTGGCAACATCAACATTCGACGGGCATTCAGATTTACAACCTTTGCAAGACAAACACAAATCCATGACATCTTTTATTTCTTCGTGGGCAAAAGGATTTTTTTGTTCGGAATGAGTCAAAAATTCGCGCAAAATGTTTGCCCTTGCCCTTGTGGTGCTTTTTTCGTCTTGGGTTGCCATGTAAGATGGACACATTGTTCCGCCAGAAAGTTCGGTTTTTCGGCAGTCGCCAGAGCCGTTGCAAAGTTCGGCGGCTCGCAAAATTCCTTTGTTTTTGCTAAAATCGAAAATGGTTTCCACAGTCGGATTTGGCATTTCGGGCATATAGCGCAAACTAGAATTCATGGGCGGAGTGTCCGTAATTTTGCCCACATTAAAAATTGCATTTGGGTCAAAAACTTTTTTGATTCTACGGAACAATTCATAATTTTTTTCGCCAACCATCAGGCTAATAAATTCGCCTCGAACCCTGCCATCACCATGTTCACCACTCAAAGAACCGTTATATTTTTTGACCAATTTCGCCACTTCTTCGCCAATCGTATGAAATAATTGATTGCCTTCTTGGGTTTTCATATTCAAAATTGGTCGCAAATGCAACTCGCCAGAACCTGCGTGCGCATAATGCACAGAACTCAAATTGTAGCGTTTCAAAAGTTCGTTAAATTCACGAATATAGGCAGGCAAATCCTGCACATCTACGGCAGTGTCTTCCACAAAAGGCACAGGTTTTCCGTCGCCAGGAATGTTGGAAAGCAAGCCCAAACCCGCTTTTCTTAAAGTCCAAATTTTGTTGGTATCCTCGCCATAAAGCACAGGAAAATGATAGCCCAAACCCGCTTCTTTGAGTTCAGTAATGATATTTTCCATGACTTTTGTAATTTCGGCTTGCGTTTCCTTGCGAATTTCGATCACCAAAATTGCACCTGGATCGCCTTGCACAAAAAATCGGTTTTGACGTTGTTCGATGTTTTCTTTCGTACATTCCAAAATGTAATGGTCGATCAATTCGCTTGCCGAAGGTTTGTATTTGATGGCGATCAAATTGGCGCGCAAAGACTCATCGATGCTATCAAAATGTCCGCAAAGCAAACCAATTTCTTTGGGCGGAAGGTCGATCAAATTTAATTTTATTTCAGTCAAAAAAGACAAAGTTCCTTCAGAACCTGCGATCAATTTGCAAAAATTAAAATCTTCGGTGTTTGGCGTAAAAGGCGCAGAATCTAGCAACAAATCGAGTGCGTAGCCTGTATTTCTGCGAGGAATAGATTTTTTAGGAAATTGACTTCTGATTTCTGCTTGATTTTCAGAATCGATCAAAATATTTTTAACTTCCTGATAAATAGCACTTTCCAAAGAATTATTTTCATTGCATTTTTTGTCAAATTCTTGGGCAGAAATTGCCTTAAATTCTACCTTAGAACCATCACTCAAAAAACCTTTGACTTCCAACAAATGATCACGCGTGCTTCCGTACACAATCGAGTTAGAACCACAAGAATTATTGCCGACCATGCCCCCAATCATGGCGCGGTTTGCGGTAGAAGTTTCAGGTCCAAACATCAATCCGTAGGGTTTTAAATGGATATTTAGCACATCACGCACCACTCCCGCCTGCACTCTGACCCATTTTTCTTGCTGATTAATTTCAAGAATTTTATTAAAATTTTTGGAAACATCAACCACAATTCCGCTTCCGACTACCTGCCCTGCCAAAGACGTTCCTGCGGTTCTGGGAATGAGCATGACTTTTTCCTGATTTGCAAATTGGATCAAGATTTCTATATCCGATTCGGTTTTTGGAATGGCAACAGCAAGGGGCATTTCGCGGTACATAGACGCATCTGTGGCGTACAAAGTGCGCATGGTTTGATCGTAATAAAATTCACCTTTGAGTTTTTCTGCCAAAGATTGCAATTTTGTAGTGTTTATCATGAGATCAAAATTTTTCGTAAAATTGCGAAATAATTGGGAACGTAACAAATTTTTAGGAAAATGAAATGTGGGGATTGATTTTTTTAATAAAATTTATAAATCCCATTTGTTATTCGTGATTCATATTTTCAGGCGTATTGAAAGCGGCATAAGTTTCCAAAAAATTTTTAGAACTAATGTCTGCCAAAGCCTCGATGTCCTGCGAGTTTGCGATTCTGATTTGAGTGATCATTTTATATAAAATTTTTATATTTGCTTTGTGCAAATTGCTTGACTAAATTTTTTTATTTTAAGTTTATGAATAATTTGTAAAACGCCCTCGTAGGGTGTTTATAATTTACTGAAAATCAATATTTTATGCACACTAAAGGGTACGTTACATCTTATTCGTAAACTCTTTTGCAAATAAAACAAATTTTTATAAAAAAATGGCAAATGAAAACGTAAAAACATTATTGCTTGCAAAAAGCGGATCGATGTAAATTAAGTCGATTTTGCCTGTGAAACCTGATTCTAGTAATTGCCTGATTGCTAGTAGGTTTTCGGAATAGATTTGGAGGTTTTTCATGATTTTATCAAACTTAATTTAAAACTCAAAAGTGAACATCTAAAATTTAATAAAGCCCAAAACCGCCTGCGCTACTTCTCATAGGTTCGACAGGAAATGGTATTTCATGGTATGAGAGATTATTCTCAAAAAAAAAATTATCAAAAATTAAATATTCGTCTAAAAAGAAAGGAGTGTCAAAATCTACGGAACTTGATGAAATTAGTCTTAAAAGCTCACAAGTAAAGAATAAAAAAGCGTCTTCATTCGCATTATACATTTGATAAGTTCCACTAATTGGAAATCCTGTTTTTTCGTCAAAATCAAAGCGTTTTACAAATATTTTACCGATCTCTACAAAAAGCATAAGATCAGGAAAATTCATATCTATGGCATTTTTTTGTAATTCTGAAAATTTGCACACATCAAAATTTTCTCCCCCTTTAAAAATAATAGCAACCATACCAATAAGCGGTTTTTTACTAACAAAACCAACGTCATTATTACCTGATTCTATATAGTGTTCTAAAAGTGCTAATCTTTGTGCATGATTGCTATAACGACTACTTGAAACAACTGATTTTACCGCTTGTGTTTTAAGTAGAATATCTTTGAAAGTATCTGAAGACCAAGATGACTTAACTTCAATCGCTATTTTTACAGTTTCTGCAAAAAAAGTATTATGCCCTAAAGATTTAAGAATCGGATAATTTATAGCGTCCCATATCACAATATCAGTCTGTTTACTTTTTGTGTCTGATCTACCATAAATAATTCCTGTACCTATTCCATAACGTTTAGGTATTATTTCTTCTAAATAATTTTGTATCAAAATTTCTCTATGAGTTCCCTTTTCAGTAGGATGATCACTCAATAATTCATTTGATTGGGCAATGATTTTCTTTGATTTCTGTCTAAAATAATCTCTTATTTTAAACTGAGTAGAATAAAACTCTTTATTAAAATCATTGTCTTCTATTTTCATTTTTCTCTATTTTTCACAACCAAAATCCCAAAACTCTCACTAAAACCAAATTAACAAAAATTTGTTCAAAAAACAAACTACATCTCAATCCCAATCTGCCGCATCAATTGGCTTGCATTAAAAGTTTTGCAAACGCCTTTGGTCAAACGATAATCAAAAAGTAATTTGCCATCGACAATTTCGCTGTTGAAACTGTAATTTTGCACAAAATCGTGGTCGTTGGCAAGCTCGCCCAGCTCCAAATCATGCGTAGAAAGCAAACCCGAAACCGCAGATTTGTGCAACTGTCGAATGATTGCCTTTGCCCCCAAATTTCTGTCCGTAGAATTTGTGCCTTTCAAAATTTCGTCAAGAAAATAAAACACATTTTCCTTGTTTTCCAAACGATCCAAAAGTTGCCTAATGCGTTTGAGTTCGGCATAAAAAGACGAAACCTGCTCACTCAACGAGTCTTGGGTACGCATACTCGTAAAAATTTGCACCTGCGAAACCCTAAAAGAAGCCGCACAAACCACCGCACCCGCCAAAGCCAACACGCCATTTAAGGCAACAGTCCGCAAAAAAGTGCTTTTGCCCGACATATTCGAGCCTGTGATCAACATACAAATTCCCGTGTTGGACAAACTCAAATCGTTTACGGTTCTTTTGGAAGCTCGAATAAGCGGATGCCCCAATTTAGTTGCTTGATAATCAAAGGTTTGCGAAGAAATTATTGGCACGCAAAAATCGGGATTCGCAAAAGCAAAACCTGCCAAAGATTGCAAGGCATCAAATTCCGCCACTGATTCAAACCAAAAATCGATGTCGTTTTGGTGGGCATTTTTCCATTTTTCCAAACGCAAAGAAAATTGTAAATCCCAGAGAGTCAATGAGTTAAAGAAAATATAAAAATACGCATTTTGCCGATATTCGATCATTTGCAGATAAAAAGCCAAATTTTTGATCGCTGTGCAGGCTTGGGAACGAGTAAATTGGCTTTGCAATTTTTGTAAATCCAAATTTTCGAATTTTTGAGTTTCAATCAACTCAATCAATTTCGCAACTGCTTGAATTTCAGGCAGAAAACTTTGCATTTGCGTCAATAAATCCGAAATTTTTGCAAAATTTTGTTTCAAAAAAAACATATTGATTGCCAAAGGAATAAAATAAACCAAATGCGGAAGGTCGAACACAAAAAAGCAAACAATGGCAAAAACAGAAATTGCAGACAATAAGATTGGCAAATAAACAGGAATTTTGAACACATTTTCGCTAGAAATCCAATTTTTTAAAGCCAAAATTTGCGTTTCGTTTTGTTTGAAATGCCTGCCTGCGGATTGAAAATTTTGCAAAAAATCTATGTTTTTGGCTAATTCTGCCGATTTTTCTTGGCGTTTTTCGATGTCAATTTTTGTAGCCGATTTTTTTAGCCAATTTGCCAATTTTCTACTTCCAGAAATGGTCGAAGTTCGGTTTATGAACTGAAAAACAGAATTTTTGCCAAAAATATCGAGATCGGAAGTGTAAGGGTGCAGTTCTTCTTCAAATATTTTTCCGTCAGGAAAAGCAGAAAATTTGCCTTCCAAACGTTGCAATTCTTCGGAATTGATTTGGGCTAAAAACTTGAAATTTTTGTAGGTAAAGCCTATTTTTTGATGTTTTTTGATCATCAAACCAAATACAAAAAAGCCAATCACTAACGTAATTCCTAAAAAAATCGCTTCTCTTTGGTTGGCAAAATAAACGACCAAAACCGCAAGCAACACAAAAAAAATAATTCGGTAAAAAGACCATTGTTGATCTTGCTTTTTAAAAATTTGGGCAGATTGCTCGTATTCGGTTTTTCGTTTTTCGAAAATGGATTGCATAAGAAAAAAATTAAAATTTCAAACTTAAGTCAGACGCAAGTCGGACATTTGATAGCAAAAGGTTTTGTTTGAAAATGTCCGACTTGCGTCTGACTTAGGTTATATTTATAAACTTGGGTACGCTTTTTTAAGATATTCGAAATATTTTTTGAAATTTCCCTGAAATTCCTTTTCAAATTGCGTTTCAAATAGGTTTTGTTTGGCATTATAGCGTCTGAAACCCATAAAAAACGTGTTATTTGGCAAATAATCATCAAAATATCCCTGATAGGACTTGCTTTGAAAACTAATCGTATCAAAATTAGCTACAATTTCCTTAATTTTTTGATCTTTTTTGACTTTTTTCTGCGAAATGTCTAATTTTTCGGAGCTTTTGTACAAAGAATCGAGTTGCAAAGCAGATTTTAGAATAAATTGCACAAATTTTTCCTGATCCACATTTTGATACATATAATTTTGATATTGTTCAGAATTTTTGCCAAATTTATGAATTAAAAAGCGTTTTGCACCCTCATGTCCAACAAAATTCGCCAAATTTTCATTGTAATTTACGCTATCTTTTACGTACAAAGTGCCATGCGTGAGTTCGTGAATGATCAAATTGGCAAGTTTTCCTGTTTTTCTTCGCAAAAAATTAGACAAAATTGGGTCATTAAAAAAGCCCAAAGTCGACCACGCATTGACTTCCTCCAAATCGGTATCGTAGCCTTCGGAATCTAATATTTTTTGTTCGGCTTTTGCTTTTTCCAAATCGAAAAAACCTTTGTAGGAAAAACTCCCCAAAAACGAAAATTGCCATTCTTTTGCGTTCAAAGTGTATGGATCGCAGGCAGTCAGCACCCACAAAATCGGTTTTCCTTGCTGATCGTACATTTTTATATAATTATTTGAGGGATTAATTCCCAAAGAATCTTCGGCAAATTGCTTTATTTCTTGGATTAATCGTATTTTTTGTTTCAAAGAATCGGGATAATTTGGGTTTTCCAAAAAATCGGAAAGCGGTTTAGAATAATATAAAATTTCGCCTTGCCCAATTCCTTGTTTGATTCCGTACCAAACTAAATCGTAATTAGCAAGCAAATAGGCTAAAAAAAGGATAAAAATAACTAAAAAAGTTCTTTTGATGTATTTTTTCAATGGATTTAGGGTTTAATGATTTTACGTTTGCCAAGTAAATAAAACTTGTCCGACAAATTTTTTTTAAGAAAAAATTAAATAATTCCGTAATAATTTCTCTTATTTTTATCGTAAATTTACTAAAAATATTTAAACCCCCAAAAATTACGTTTTACGAAACACTCACATTTAAGTTTTTTATGGCTGTGGCTATGCTTGCCAGCATTTATTCGATGGTTTATTGCTTGCGCAAGGCTTCTGCGAATGGTTTGTCTGCTGTGCTTTGGGCTATTGCAGGCTATTGTTTGCCTATTTTGTCTATCTTTTTGATTAATGGAAAGTTAAATAAGGCAAAATCTGTGTAATTTGTTTACGTTTGTCGTGGTTTTTATTCGGCAAACGTAAAATTTTATTTTACAATTATCCCAATTCCTAAGCTCCAAAACATTTCCTAAAAAAATCAAGTTTTATAATTTACAAAAAAAACACTATTTTTGTGTTGTAAAACAAATAAAAAAGAATGTATCCTCAATATGATGTAATTGTAGTTGGTGCAGGTCATGCTGGTTGCGAAGCAGCGCACGCCGCCGCACAAATGGGTTCGAAAGTGCTGTTGATGACCATGAATATGCAAACTATTGCACAAATGAGTTGCAATCCTGCGATGGGAGGCGTTGCAAAAGGGCAAATTGTGCGAGAAATTGATGCTTTGGGAGGAATGTCGGGAATTATTACGGACAAAACCATGCTACAATTTCGAATGTTGAACCGTTCTAAGGGACCCGCCATGTGGAGTCCGCGCGCGCAAAGCGATAGAATGAGATTTGCAGAAGAATGGCGTTTGACTTTAGAACGCAACCCAAACGTAGATTTTTGGCAAGAAACCGCCATCGGTTTGGTGATGGAAGGCAATAAATTGGTCGGAGTCAGAACGGCGATGGGCATAGAATTTAAGGCAAAAGCAGTTGTTTTGACCAACGGAACTTTTTTGAACGGCATCATTCATATTGGCGAAAAACAATATGGCGGAGGCAGAGTTGCCGAAAAAGCATCGACAGGAATCACGCAACAACTCGAAGATTTGGGCTTTGAATCGGGGCGAATGAAAACAGGAACTCCCGCCAGAGTGGACGGCAGAACGCTAAATTATGCGATCATGGAACGCCAAGATGGAGATGAAAATCCTGAGAAATTTTCTTATTCTGATGAAACAAAATCATTAGAAAAACAACTTCCTTGCTATATTACTTACACCAATCAAGCCGTTCACGAGGTTTTGGCAACAGGTTTTGACAAATCTCCGATGTTTACGGGCAGAATAAAAGGCATTGGACCTAGATATTGCCCATCGATTGAAGACAAAATTAACCGTTTTGCAGAACGTGAACGCCACCAAATTTTTGTAGAACCTGAAGGTTGGCAGACCGTTGAAATTTATGTAAACGGTTTTTCGAGTTCTTTGCCCGAAGATGTGCAGTACAAGGCTTTGCGAAAAATGGTCGGTTTTGAAAATGTTAAAATGTTCAGACCTGGTTATGCCATTGAGTACGATTATTTTCCGCCAACGCAATTAAAACAAAGTTTGGAAACCAAATTGGTCGAAAATTTATATTTTGCAGGTCAAATTAACGGAACTACGGGTTATGAAGAAGCCGCTTGTCAGGGTTTGATGGCAGGAATCAATGCGCACCTGAAAATTACAAATCAAGAACCTTTTGTTTTGAATAGGGCAGAGGCATATATTGGCGTTTTGATTGACGATTTGATCAACAAAGGCACAGAAGAACCTTACAGAATGTTTACTTCGCGCGCCGAATACCGAATTTTGTTGCGTCAAGACAATGCCGATTTGCGTTTGACAGAATCTGGGCATAAAATTGGTTTGGCAAGTGCTGAACGTTTGGAAAATGTGCAGATAAAACAAAAAGCAGTTAAAGAATTGTTACATTATTTCAACCATCAGAGCATTGCGCCAGAAGACGTAAACGAAAATTTGCGCGCCAAACAAATGTCTGAAATTCCGCAAAAAGTAAAAATAAATCGTTTGTTGAAACGACCTGATATTTCGATTGCCGATTTGAAAGATATTCATCCTGAAGTTTTTGCTCACGTCAGCAAATACGACAAATATGTGCAAGAACAAGCAGAAATTTTGTTAAAATACGAATCTTACATCGAAAAAGAACAAAAATTGGCTGAAAAACAGAACAATTTGGAAAATGTAAAATTGCGAGATACTTTGGATTATCGTTCTATCAAGGCTTTGTCTTTGGAAGCACGCGATAAACTTTCCAGAATTCGCCCACAAACTTTGGGACAGGCAACCCGAATTAGTGGAATTTCGCCTTCGGATATTTCGGTTTTGATGATTTATTTGGACTAAGATTTTTTTGAAACCCTTGAAAGTTTTTTGGACTTTTGAGGGTTTTTGTTAAAATAAAAAGCAATAAAAATGAAACTTCCTATTTTTGAGGCAATAGATTTTGTTAGAAGATTTGAAAAAAATGATGGTGGTTCTACAAATCCCTATTTGGTGGAAGTCAATCAAGATTCAAAATTAATATCTTATGTCGTAAAATTATTTAAACCCTCACATGAAAACCTTGCCTATTCTACTGTAAATGAGGTTTTTATGAATATTTTGGCGCAGGAATTTGATCTTTTTGTGCCTGATGCGGCTTTGGTAAATTTTTCTGATTTATTTGTGAAAAATGTTTTGCCAATGGAATTGCAACAAGATGAAAAAATAAAAGACAAACGGCTAAAATTTGCGAGTAGATACATTGAAAATACAAAATTACCCAAAATCTCAATGCTAAAAGATTATGATATTGCAAGCGTTTATGCTTTTGATAGTTTGTTGCGAAATGCAGACAGAAGAACAGAAAAGCCGAATATGTTGTATCACGAAAAAGAAGCAGATTTGTATTTGATTGATCATGAATTGTCGTTGAATATCAATGAAATTTTTTTTGAAGAACTCAAAAGCAACCATTCTTCTTATTTCAAAAATAATCATATTTTCTATCCATATCTTCGAAAAATGAAGTTAGAAAAGAAAAAATACATATTCGATACTTTTCAAAATTCCTTAAAAAATATCAATATTTCCAAATTAAATGGCTATGCTGAACAATTAGAACAGGCAAATTATACGTTAAATAATTTTGAATTATTGAAAGAATATCTGTTATTTGCAAAAAGAGAACACCAAAAATTTATAAATTCACTAATTTCAGGACTCCATGACTAACTACTTTTATTACAGCTTGCTAAAATATACCTATTCGCAAGTTTTAGGAGAGGTTTTTAATGTGGGAATATGTTTTATATTTCCTGAACAGAGTCTTGTTGTCTTTAAATATCCCAATTCTTTTGATAGATTACGCCATCTTTACCATGATTTTTCTACTAAAATGCTGAAAAATTATTGCAAAGAATTTGAAAAAACTGCAAAAAATATTTCTAATAATCAAACATTACAGAATATTCAACTTATCAATAATCCTTCGGAATTGATTAGACAGGAATTTTTGCCTTATGATGCAAGTGCCTTGCGTTTTTCGGAAGTAAAAACCGTTATTCGTTACCAAAACGATATTGAAAAGATTATTGCAGATTATACAGAAAATTATCTGAGCCATTATTTGCATAAAATTAGTCCAAAAAGGCGTGATGACGATTATTTATTAAGTAATTTCAGAAAAAAACTTTCGCAAAAACAGAAAGGAATAGAAAATTATTTGCTCGGTGAGCAAGAAATAAGCAATGATTTTACTTCGCATAAATTCAAATGCGCTTGGCAGAATGGAAGCCTGAATTTGGTACAAGCCATCAGTTTTGACTTGTTAGAATCGGATAGTATCAATCAAAAATCTTCATTGCATTACGGCAAAATACATTTTTTGCAAAGCGAAGCAGCAAAACAAAACCTGCGTTTCGATTTGCTTATTGGTAAACCTCAGCAAAGCAATTTGTTAAAACCTTACGAAAAAGCAATCAAAATCTTAAAGCAATTAGAAAAAGAATCTTCGTACACAAAAATTATTTTGGAAGAAGATAGCGAAGATTACAGCAATTATTTGATTAGGGAAATACATCATAAAAATTGAGTAATTTTTTCTACAATACAGCAACAAATCCCAAAAAAAATGCTCTTTAACCCAAAATAAAAACCTTCAAAATATTATTTTCAACAGATTTTTATGATATTCGTATAACATACAAATTCTTAATATTTTTACGAAAATGCTAAAAATAATCTTTATTCTCGCT
>RDXG01000375.1 GCA_004292785.1 Bacteroidota bacterium | reverse complement strand
ACACCATCACATTTTGAACATTTCTGAAAACGATTTTCCTGAAAAATATAGGGAAATTATCAGGCGTTTGCAAAAGGCGCAAAGTGAACAGGCTTTGCGAAACCAAATGACCTTAGAAGACGATCTGCGCTCGCAAATAGAAAATATTTGGAGAGAATCTGCGGAAAATAAGGAAAAAATTGCCAAGCAGGAAAAAGTGATCGAGGAAAAGGAAAAAACCATTGAGGAGAAGGAAAAAACCATCGAGGAGAAGGAAAAAACCATCGAGGAGAAGGAAAAAGCACTTCAAAATAGTGAACAAACTATTAGAAAATTGCTAGAAGAAATTGAAAAAATGAAAAATAAATGATTATTTTTCATTTTTATATTTCAGTTTATTTTTTTTATTTTACAATTAAAAATATTAAACATTTTTTATGTCAAAATTATTAAAAATACTAATTGTAGAAGATAATCCTATTAATACATTGATTATCAATAAATTAATAGCAGAATTATGCACAACTCATTCAGCAAATAGCGGTCAGAATGCCTTAAAAATGCTTACTGAAAATGACTATGATTTGGTATTGATGGACATTAATTTGGGCGATGAACATTTGACAGGCATAGATGTTTTAAAAAAAATCAAAGCTAGCCAGCGCAATCAGGATATTCCTGTTATTGCTGTTACTGCAATTTCTGATCAGGAGGAACTTAAACAATTATTATTTGACGGTTTTGACGAAATTATTAGTAAGCCAGTAAATAGAGAAAAGATTTTTTCGGCTATTAAAAAATATATTGTGATCTAATTTTCGATTTCATTTATACTTTTCTTGTGAGTTTAAACAAAAAAGTAGAAACAAGCAAAGCCTGTTTCTACTAACATCTATTTTCTCTCTAAGAAAAATTATTTACTCACGATCATCTTACGGGTACTCACTTTGTCGTTTACAGAGAGTTTATAAATATAAAGCCCTGTTGCTAAATCACTGAAATCGTGCATGATGGCGTGCTTTCCAGCGTATAATGTCTGATCAATCACTTGTGCTACTCGGCTACCTCTCAAATCATATACATTTAAAGTAACTTTGCTTTCTTTTTCCAAAGTGAAATCAAAAGTAGTGATGCTTTCCAAAGGATTTGGATAATTGAATAATTCAGACGATTCTGGCAAGGTGCTTTCGCTGTCTTCTTCTCTGAATGCGGCATTGCCCCAAGTTCCGTTGTTGTACCAACCTTCACTGCAACGAGATAAATCGGCAGTTTGCGAAGCTCCGTTATTGCTAAAAATAAGGCTTGCACAAGTTGCTCCTGTGATGGTGGCTACATACCAACCGTTTGCTTCTGCGGTCATCACTACGCCTGGCCAAGTAGTGCTTGCTGTGCCTCCGTTTACATTCCAAAAATACATATTTGCACTTGCCCAAGTAGTTGGTTTTTTGAAATGGATAACCAAATTTCCTGTTACTGGCGTTCTAGGGTCTGTATTTGACCATGTAGTTCCTTGATACCAACCTGTTGTGCCTCTAACCAAATCTACAGTTTTGTTTACTGTGCTTCCTGTGCCATCGTTAAACAAGAAATTGATGTTTGTAACGCCTGTGAATGTGTATTTGTACCAATCTCCTCCGTCAGAGTCCATGCTTACGCCAGGATAAACACTGTTTGCCAAAGCTCCCGCAGGTGTTGAACTCCAATAGTGAACTTTTGGTGTGCCTACCCAAGTAGCAGGTTTTTTGAAATAAACCGTATAACCGCCTGTAGTTACAGGGTTAATGGTATAAAGATTTGTTTTTACTGCTGATGCCAAACCTGCTCCGTCAATAGCTATTGCTTTTAAGGTTTTGGTAGTTGTAATGTCGAAAGGTGCAGTATAAATGGTGCTAGTTGCTGTTGGCGTACTTCCATCCAAAGTATAACGAATGGTTGGAGATGCCGTGTTGTCGTCAGTAGCAGACATTTGGATAGTAACTGCACTTGTATAAGTTCCTGCAACTGGCACAATGTTTAACACAGGCGGAGCATTTACTACCGTTCCTCTTGGGTCTGTATTTGACCAAGTTCCGTTCTGATACCAGCCATTAGTTCCTCTGCTTAAATCCAAAGTTTGGTTTCCGCTATTGTCATTAAAAATAAGGCTTGTGCTAGTTACGTTTGTGAAAGTATATTTAAACCAAGTTCCGCCATCGGCTGTCATGTTTACGCCAGGCCAAGTAGTTGCTGTTAAAGAACCTGTTGGCACTGCGTTCCAGAAATGAATTTTTGGAGTTACTGCCGCCCAAGATGCAGGTCTGTTAAAATAAACTGTAAATGTATTGGTTACAGGAGGATTAATGGTATAAACATTTGTAACTACTGCCGAAGCCAAACCTGCCGCATCATAAGCAACTGCTTTTACGGTTTTAGTTGAAGTTACAGAAATTGCTCCTGTATAAAGTGTGCTTGTAGTATTTGGTGTAGTTCCATCCAAAGTATAGCGAATGGTTGGCAAAGCAGTATCGTCATCAGTAGCAGACATGGTTACAGAAACTGAACTTGTAAAAGTTCCTCCCGCAGGGCTAATGCTTGCCACAGGTGCGTTGTTTACATTTGTACTTTTTGCCCAAACAGCATATCCTGTGCCTGATGCTTTCAAAGTCCAACCTGTGCCTGATGGTGTCCATGCGTCTGAACCAATTTTCATGGCTACTTGGTTGTCAATAGTTGCGGCATATAAATTTGCAGTTGCGGCATTGATAACCAAAGAACTTGTATTTTTAATTCCGTTGTCTTTTCTGATGGCAATTAAGGCTTTGATTTGAGCATACAAACCCCAATCGTAGAAGTGATCCCAAAAAACCATTGGTGTGCCTGGGTGAGTCAAAATGTAAGCATAACCTTGCATTGCTTTGTCGCCAGGAAAAGGCCAGTGATTTTGTGTGCTACCTGTATCGTGATTTTCAATAAATGTAACAGATTTTGCAGGCCACCAACCAATCAAACCTGGTGCTTTCCCTCCGTTATTCAATCTCCAAAGTTGTCCTTGAACGGCTTGTTGCAAAATTCCTTTGGTTGTAAAATCGAAAGCATTAGAAGTTCCGCCTGTTGCATTTACCCAATTTGTTAGTTGTTGTCTGTGCGGGTCAGCATTGTCTAAATTCAAATTGTCCCACAATTCTCCAATAGAAAAATATGGCGAAGTAGCATCATTATAAATTTTGTTGTAACCTCCCCAATAACCTCTCACATAATCGTATCTCCAACCATCAAAACCAACACTTTTCAAAAAGTTTAACCAAGTAATGATGTCGTTTCTAACCGTTACATTTGAATGATCCAAATCTCTGGCGGCACTATAACCATCTCCAGAATCTGAATTCCCTGTTGCACCTACCCACTCATCGCCTCTGCAAGTTGCCCAAGAACCCCAAGTCGGATTGGTAAAATCGCCCCAATTTGTAGAACCAACTCTGTGGTTAATTACAATGTCGGCCAAGGTTTTGATGTTGTTTGTTCTTAATGTACTCAACATACTTCTTAGTTGTGCTTCTGTGCCATATTTGCTGTTCAACAAATTTAATTGTCTTGGCAAATAACCTTCTGTGGAAGCGGCATCACTTGGCGGCGGCAACCAAATTGCGTCAAAGCGGCTTGCTTTTAGATCAGCGGCTTTGCCACTTACTACATTGTACCAACCTGTAGTATTTGAACTAGAAACCCAATTAAAGCCTTGGATCATGACTTCTGAACCGTTAGCAACTTGTGCTTTTACGTTCAAAATAGTTACTACAAAAAATAGTAACAAAGCGGAGAAGAAGTTAATTTTTTTCATATTCGTATTTACTCGTTTTTGTGTGAATTGAATTTTTTATTTGTTCGTTTTGTAATTTGATACTGCAAACTTAATTCATTTGGTTAGGGCTTTTCGTTCCTAAAAATGTTTTGATGGGGCAAATTAAGATGGGTACGTTCCTTTTATGTTTTAAATAAAAGTTCTTTTTTAGTAGTTTGATTATCAATAATTTAACATAAATGGCACTTCGATTTTTTACAAAAAAAGCACTTTTTTTTTAAGGAAATTAAAAAATATTTTTTTTGATTTTTGACTTTTTCGTAAATAATAAAATTGGTACTTTGAATTTAAACAGAAATGGTATCTTTTGGAAAGAGATTTATTTTAAGATGTAATTTTTTTCTAATAAATTGACTAAAAAATAATTGTTTTGGATTAAAGTCAGATGTTTGAATCGCAAACACCCGACTATTTTTATTGGATTACGCCAAAATTCCTTTAATTTTCAAAAATCTTGGGGCAACTACCGCATTTTTAAATCCTTGCGAATAATCATAAAAACCTTGTCCCGATTTTACGCCCAAATTTCCAGAATTAACCATGTTTACTAGCAACCTACAAGGCGAATATTTTGGATTTCCAAAACCTTGATACAACACATCTAAAATAGAAACGCAAACATCTAAACCAATAAAATCAGCCAATTTGAGAGGCCCCATCGGATGCGACATTCCCAAACGCATGACCGTATCAATTTCGTAAACGCCGCCAATGCCTTCATATAAAGTATGAATAGCCTCGTTGATCATCGGCATCAAAATTCGGTTAGACACAAAACCAGGATAATCGTTTACCTCTACAGGAACTTTTCCCAACTTTTCGGACAGTTGCATGATCGTTTCTGCGGTTTGATCAGAAGTATTATAGCCTCTAATTACCTCTACCAACTGCATAATTGGCACAGGATTCATGAAGTGCATACCAATAACTTTGTCGGCTCGGTGGGTGGCACTTGCAATTTTGGTGATGGAAATAGAAGAAGTATTGGAAGCCAAAATGGTTTGCGGTTTACAAACTTTGTCTAATTCTGCAAAAATTTTGAGTTTGACATCAGGCGACTCGGTGGCGGCTTCCACTACCAAATCAGCATCTTGTGCCGCCCTAAAATTGCTGTGTGTGGTCAAATTATGTAAAGTTTGTGCTTTTTTGGCTTCGTCAATCGTTCCTTTTTTGACGAGGCGTTCCAAATTTTCGCTGATGGTTTGCACGCCTTTTTCCAAAGCCGCAGGCGAAAGGTCGATCAAAGAAACACTAAAATCGTTTTGTGCAAAAACGTGAGCAATGCCGTTGCCCATCGTTCCTGCACCTATAACTGCTATTTTGTTCATTGGATTAAAAATTTTCGTAAAAATACGTAATTTTTTATGGTTTTACAAACCAGAAAATTTTGTACAAAAGTTAAAATGATAAACAATAATTAATTTTTTTTTGGAATTACAAATTTTATTTCTTATCATTGGTCTCAAACTAAATCTAATTTAAAATGGATACATTAAAACAGAATGAAGACAAAGAAGCCTTAAAAAAAGAAATTATGGCTGAAGTAAGACATGAGGATTCCATCATTAAAGGCGAAATTGCCCTTAAAAAATTTGTTACAATCCTTCGAATTATTCTTATATTAGGTCTTTTGCCACTCATATTTTTATTAATTGGAGGAGGGACAGAATTTTTAGATATAGGAACTCTTATTGGTTATTTGCCACTAATCATTCCCTTACTTCTCATTCGTGGAATCAAAACTGGAAGCACAATCGCTCTCTATGGTCTTTATATTACCATTGCTACTATCGTAGTGTTGGCATTTTTCTCAGAGGGAGGTATTTATTTGGCGGTCATAAGAACTGTTCTATGGACACCAATCATTTACTTTTTACTTTTCAACAAAGACTTCAAAGCCTATTTCGAAAGACAAAAAAATACAGCAAAATAGTATTTTTTTTGTAGGTCTAACTTCTATAAGGTTCAAAACCTTGTAGAAGTCATGAAGAAATTTTTATTTTTCCAAAACCTTTTCTTTAGTTGCCTCCTCTTTTAAAACCTATTCACAATTCCAAAATGAATTTTAGATTGCTGTAAATTGAAATTTTGATTTGCAGATTTTCCGAGCGCGTAAGCAAAATTAAACATTCCGCTTTGCGTGGCAAAATTAAAACCAAAACCAAAGCTAATCACTTGATCTGCAAAGGTTTGCGAAGGCAAATTGTAAGACAAAACCCCCTGATCCACAAAGGCAAAAAGCGAAGATGTTTTTTCGAAATACAAACGATATTCCAATGTATTGAGCAAATATTTGGAAGCAAAAAACGAATTTTCGTTAAAACCACGCAACAAATTCAGACCGCCAAGCCTAAAAAGTTCGTTCAAAAACAAACGATCATTGCCAATAAAACCAATTTGAGAACGAAAAAGCAGGGTACTTTGCTTGCCTGTCTGCAAAAAATATTGCAAATTGGTTTTGAAAGTCCATTGTTGAGAACTTATTTTCGAAAACAAAAAAGTAGAATCTGAAAGTTTTTTTGGCGAACTGTTTTTTGTGCCAACACTCAATTCTGCACCAACCAACCAACCTTTTTTGGGTGCAAAACGGTTGTCCAAATTTTGCCAACTATAGCCAATTCCATAAGCAAAAAAATCGGTATTGACTATTTGGGAACGCACAAATAAATTCACAGAATCCTTGTTTGCAGTGGTATTTCGCCATTCGCCAAAAATTTGTATTTTTCCAAAATTAGCCAAAGAATAAGCAAAAGTAATGTTTCTGTTTAGGTTCAAAAAACTCGAATCTTCTTGTAACAAATTGATTTTCAGTTGTATATCAAATTTTAAATTCAAAAAATTGCTGTGAATGTACTCCGCTTTGAGCAGTTGCGAATTGGGGCGAAGGCGTTGCCAATCGATGTGCAAACTTTTGCCCGAAGCAAACAAATTCTCTAATTTCAAATTGATTTGTCCGCTTAATTGCAAACTTTTGTCGATGGAAGAATTGGGCAAAAAACCAACAATTCCATCAAATTGACTTGTTTTTTGGTGGTTGATCGAAATAATTAAAAATGCCCTGCCATATTTAAAAATACTTTGAATAGGTTTGACTAATTGAACAAAAGACAAAGTTTTTAACAAATTTTCGGCCTCTTTTACTTTTTGCTGACTAAATAATTGCCCTTTTTTGATGCGCAAAAAATCTACTAAAAACGTTTTTTTTACTTTCGAATTTCCCTCGATAATCAAAGAATCGAAAACAATGCGAGAACCAGATTCATAAAATAATTTTGCAAAAACTTGATTTTCAATGATTTGTATAGAATCTAAACGAACAGATGCAAAAGGAAAACCGTTATTTTCGCTATAATTCAAAATCTGTTTTTGTAA
>RDXG01000022.1 GCA_004292785.1 Bacteroidota bacterium | reverse complement strand
TTATACCATAACATCCTCCTTTCCTTTATAATAGTTTTTCCAGGTTCTTTTAAGCGGTCTGTTAAGCTGATGGGCTACTACTGGAGTTAGCATTTCAATACTGCTATGCGGTCTTAAATGATTGTATGTGCTTATAGCAACTGCAATATTGTTTAAGGCAGTATTAAAATCATTATGTACTTCTTCCAACAATTCATTTTTAATTATACCGTTAACTCTTTCTGCTATGGCATTTTCTAACGGATCACCAGTCTGGGTCATTGATATATTGATATAGTTATCACTGAGTATTTTCACGTAATCATTACAACCATACTGTAATCCACGGTCTGAGTGGTGGACTAATCTTCTGTCCAGTTTAGTTCTTTTAGGAATTGATTTTAAAGCCATTTGAAGGGCTTTTATTGTTCCAATAGCGGAAAGGTTATGATGCAAGCAAAAGCCCACTATTTTGCGGCTATAAGCATCTGTAATTAATGATAAATAAGCGAAATCATCTTTCAAATGAATATATGTGATATCACTTACCCATAGTTGACTAGGAGCAGTTGGTTCAAAATCCTTTATTAAGTTGGAATACTTTTTAAATGGATGATTAGAAAAAGTTGTCATTGGCTTTTTTCTTCTTCGTTTACGCACCAATAATCCGTTATCCCGCAGTAAATCAAAAAATGCATCTCGACCTAAATTGAGATTATGCTCACGCATAAATGGTTGAAGTAATCCATACATTTTACGAGTACCAATTTTCTTTTGATGAACCCTTAATAGATTTACTTGATGAAGTAACAAATCATTAGATAAGTATTTCTTTTCTTTGGCACGATGGAATTTGTAATAGGCCTGAGTGCTGTAACCAAGCAATGAACAAAGCTCCCGAACAGTTCGGTTAGGCTTGCATTGTTCTACTTTCAAGATCGCTTGGTGCCAGACTTTTTTCGAATAGGTCTGCCAAGTTCTTCTTCTGTGATATTGATAACTTCTGTAAGGACTTCATTAAGCAACCTTGCTTTGCGCAATTCAGCTTGCAATTGTTTTACATCAGTTGGTAAATCATCTGGGGCATTTACTGGTTTTACCTTTGGAGGCTTATTGGACTTAATTTTCATTTTACCTTTATAACGTTGCACCCATTGGTGAATCATCCTGTAATCAATTCCATGCTTTTGCCCCAAGGCTCTGAATGAAATCTCCGAGGTTAAATACTCGGCAATAATACTTTCTTTTTTTTGTTCTGAAATCATTTTGTTGACGTTTTTAGTGTCAACCTATTTCAGGACGAGACAGAGTAATAATATTTTTAACAGCATGAAGTCTAACCGAGTCTGTACTTTGGTTTATGTAATATCCATTTTTGATTTTGTCGTAATAACCGTCCGCCACAATATTAACCTGTCCAATTGCAATTGAAAAAGTCAATGTCAAAACGGTTAAAATAATTAGTCTCATAGTCTGTCTTAAAATGGTCGCTAACGTTCGGGCTTGGCTAAGGTGGCGATTGCGTAGCAGAAACCGTCA
>RDXG01000374.1 GCA_004292785.1 Bacteroidota bacterium | reverse complement strand
AAAATTCTGTGCATTTCTTGTATTCGTTCTTTGAGCCACGAAATATAATGTTCGATGCCTCCTGAAAATCTGTCCTCAAAACTTCGAATTTCGCCTTTATCTCCCCAAATTACTTCGTAAGTTCGGTTTGAAAAAAACGGTGGGTCGATGTAAATTAAATCTACTGTTTCGTTTTCGAGTGTTTTCAACACTTCCAAACAGTCGCCTAAAATTAGTTTGTTGATTGCCATTTTGTCCGTTGGTGGCAATGTTTTAAGAAATGATTTTGTCGTTTCTTAAAATTGCCCTTAACGTTCAGGGCTTTGTGCAGGTTGGGAAATAGAATTCCGTCTGCCCATAACTGCTGTTGATGATTGCAATATTGCTGATGTTTTATTCTTTAGCCAAATGTATAACGTCAAGCTGGAACTGAAGCCAAATTGAAAAACAAATGTTGAGGCTTATTCCGTCTGCCCAACTTGCACAAAACCACTTGTTGGGCGTAGTTATTAGTATTTGTCTTGAATACCATTTTCTATTCTTTGTCTTTTTATTTCTTCTTTATGAGTCTTTATGTAGTCAATTGTTTTTTCTAATTCAGCTTCTTTGTTTGCTTTTTCTTTTTCAACAGTTTTGTCGTCCAAAAATTGAATGTTTGGATAAACGTCCTTGAATGATTGAATATTTTTTATTTCATTCTTTACTTTTTCAAAAACTGTAATTCCTTTTTCAATGTCATTTAAGCCATATCCATTAAGGTACTCACCAACAAGTTGATTACAAGTGACAAAGAATTGTTTAAGTTCAAAAGTTTCGTCACCAATGTTGCCAATTTTTTTAGGGTCAAGAGTATTCATAAATATTCTTGCTCTTGATTTAGCTGTCTGAAACCAATAAAAAGCGTCATCTTTTTTACCCAAGTCATAAAGTCTAATTGAAAGAAAATAAAGTGACTCTACATCAGTATTATTTATGTCTGCTTTTATTTTAGAAGCTAAACTTATCAATTCTGTTGTGTCATTTGTTAACAACTCTTTCTTGTATTTTCCTATTGCTATTTTTAGTGGGTTATAATTATAATATGGTTCTGCATAAAATGGAATATGTCCTTTTGTTATTTGTCCATTAGATGCTGTCGAGCTAACTAAAAAAAGAGTGAAAAATGTTACTGAGATAATTGTCTCAAATAATTTCATATTGTGAATGTTTTTTTATAATTACGCCCAACGGGCAGGGCTTTGTGCAGGTTGGGAATTAGTATTCCGTCTGCCCGTAACCGCTGATGATTGAAAATATAAAGTTGAAGTTAACAACAAAAAGCCAAATAGATATTCTTCTGCCCGAACTGAAGTAGAGTAGTGCTGAAAATGCTCTTTGTTATTCCTTCTGCCCAACTTGCACAAAACCCAATGTTGCCTGCTGTGGTTCTATCGCATCCATCCTTCAATCTTAAAAATCTTTTCAACAAGTTTTCTTTCTTGTCCACCTTTGGCAGGAACAAACCAAACTTCAAATCTTGCAGCATAAGGTTTATCCCAATCTCCTTCGTATATGGTAAAGTCTCTGTCCACATTGTATTGTGTCTTCCCCATTGAAAACATTGCAATACTATCTTTTGGGTTATAAATTTCAATTTTGCTTCTTTCTTTTAATCTGTCAACTGATAAAGGGTCATTATGTGTAACTTCAAATGCCTTTAAATAACAATACCCTTTCTCAATATTCCTTGTCCAAATTTTATATGAATAAATTCCTGGCTGAACAGAGTTGTCAAGTTGAAAGTCTGGAAATTGAATTTGGTCTTTTATTGAAAAGGTTGTGTCTGATGGTATGTAAATTTTAATGTTCTTTGGAATAGTTAGTTTGTCAGCATACTTGTCTGGTGAAGATTGAAAATATAAAAAGGCATAAATAGAAAAGTAATAGAATAGAAGTCCAAATAAACAAATAGTGCAAATGGATAAAAACGAGTTCCGATAATTCCTTTTTACTAATTGATAAAAAACAGAAAAAATAATTGTCAACAATGCAATTGCAAGAACACTAAAACCAACAAGTAAAACTGAAGTATTTTCAAACAGAAATAAAGTCAACCAATAAAGGATAAAGCTAAAAAAAAGAAAGAATATTGGTCTTGTCCAAATTGTAAATAGTTTAAAAATAAATTGTCTAATTTTCATATGAGGCTGTCAAATACCATTGCAGGCAACATCTATATAAACGCAACCTTTGCGTTTACTTACTAAAAACTTGCGTTTATTTCTGCTTTATCTGAAGGTTTATCCAACATCAGAAAACTCTCCGCAATAATTTCTGTAACATATCTTCTGTTCCCTTCTTTATCTTCATAGGATCGGGTTTTGAGTTTGCCTTCCAAATAAATAGCACTCCCTTTACACAAATACTTCTCTGCTAAGTCTGCTATTTTGCGCCAAGCCACTATATTATGCCACTCGGTATCGGTTTGCAAATTTCCTGATTTATCTTTATAACTTTCAGAAGTTGCCAAAGAAAATTTAGCCACTTTTATGTCTCCTTCCAAAGTCTTAATTTCAGGCTCTTTGCCCAAGTTTCCAATTAATGTAACCTTGTTTAGCCCTCTCATATTGCAATGCTAGAAATTATATTTTGAAAATCCAAATAAAGTTAAATTTTTTTTTTCAAATATCCAAATGATCCAACGGACTTTTTATCTGATCAAAGCCTTTGGTGGTTACATGGGTATAAATTTCGGTGGTTTTGCTACTTTCATGCCCAAGCAACACCTGAATATAACGCAAATCAGTGCCGTTTTCCAATAAATGAGTCGCAAAACTATGCCGCAAACTATGCACACTTACTTTTTTTTTGATACCTACTTTTTTGCATATTTCTTGAAAAAATGCCTGCACACTTCTTGCCGAGTATTGACCGCCTTCCTGTCCCTCAAAAAGATATTCTTTGGGCTTGTATTTCTTAAAATAAATTCTTAATAAATCCAATGTTTTAAGCGAAAGCAAGGTATAGCGGTCTTTTTTTCCTTTGCCTTGTTCTACCCGAATTTGTTTCCTCTCCGAGTCTATGTCCTTGATTTTCAGGTTAATCAATTCGCCTATTCGCAAACCCGCAGAATAAATAATGGTCAAAATTGCCTTGTGTTTGAGGTTAGTAGGTGCTTTCAAAATAGTGGTTATTTCTTCCATACTCAATACCGTAGGCAAGGCTTTTTCTTTGTTTGGTCTTTGCAAAAAATAAAATTTGCGTTGCCCGCCAAGTACACGTTCATAATAAAACTTAATTGCATTGATCGCCTGATTTTGGTAAGAGGCTGATACTTTGCGATCTATGACCAAATATTGACAAAATGCAATGATTTTAGCTTCATCTATCTTATCAATTTCGGTAGTAGGGTAGTGATTAATAAATTCCTCAAAAAGACTTTTATAGCTTTTTATGGTTCGCAAACTATATCGCAACTCCTTCAATTTCAATATCATACTATCAGGAACTTGCCTATAATTAGGCACATCCTGTTCAGTTCTGCGACTTATTTTGTCAGAGTCCGTTTTTTCTTCTTCATAAATGAAATTTAATTCTTCCTTTTCTGCTATTTCTTTAATTTCGTTAAATAACCTATCAGAAAAAGGAATTGTCCACCATTTATTTTTAGTATCCCAAGACCAAAAAGGCATTTTTTTGATGGAAATTATCAAATTTTTATTAAATTCAAAAATAAGTTTGAGCCTTCCTGTTTTTGTTCGAATACATAAAAGGTCTTTTTCAGTAATTTTGTGTGTGTTTTTGCCTGTTTCTATGTCTATTTCTTTGTGAAAAATAATTTTTGAAATTCGATCTTTAAAATAGGCTTTGATCAACTCCAAATTATCAGGATAATTAGGAACTATCCAAACTTTTTGAATTTTGTCCCATCTCGAAAAGCGCAAAGTCAAAATAAATTTTGTATCTAATTCATTTTTAGGCAGTTTCAAAATAATTTTTCTATAAAGCACTTCTACCAAAACCGAAGAAATTTTTGGTAATATGAGTTCTTTTTTTTCATTTTTGGGCAAAATAGTTTCACTTTGCAAAGTATCTATTTTTTCTTCTGTTTTTTCGATAATAACTTCAGGGAAAAGCAATTTTAATTGCTCAAAACTGCTTTTTTTATAAGGAATGTGCCATGCTTTATGCGTTTGACTCCATTTTGCGCCCTCAATTTGGCGAAGCAAATAGATAAATTCTTGATTATACGGAAAATCTATTTTAATTCGAATTTCGTTTTTATGAATAATTTTGCTTGCCTTGATCATTGCGTTTATTTAAAATAGAGAAGTAATAAACGCATAAAAATAAAACATAACTTTGCCAAAAAACTATTTTATGAAAAAATATTTTTTAAAGGTGAGTAAGGTTTAAGAACCTTGCACCACTACCCCAAAATCTCCTCCAAAATCCTAATCCCGCGATCTATGTTTTTTACGTTTTCGATGATCAAAATCAGGCGTTTTTGCAATTCTTTTAACCTACATTCTTTGGCGTGAGTTTGCACAAATGCCAACACTTTGCCAAAAGACTCGGACTGAAAATAAGCATCATTCCCTTCGGATTGCACAAAAGATGCCCGCAAAGAATTGTTTTTAATTGCCAATTTTTCAAAACCTATTTTTTCGGCAAGCCAACGCAATTCTACCGTTTTTAGCAAATCTTTGACCTGATCAGGCAGTTTTCCGAAGCGATCTTCCAGATTTTTGGTAAATTTTGTCAATTCTTCCTTATCTTTTACGCTATCCGCCTGCGAATATAATTGCAAACGTTCAGAAATATTGCTCACATATTCCTCTGGAATCAAAATTTCCAAATCGGTTTCGATGCTACAATCGGTTTTAAATTCTTTAATTTTTTTCAAATCCAATTCTTTTTCGAAAAGCGAAGCAAATTCTTCTTCTTTTAATTCTTGAACGGCATCATCAAGAATTTGGTGATACATTTCAAAACCCAAATCACTAATAAAACCGCTTTGTTCTGCTCCCAACAAATTTCCTGCTCCTCGAATATCCAAATCGCGCATCGCAACTTTAAAACCATCGCCAAGTTCAGAAAACTCTTCCAAAGCACTCAAACGTTTTCGAGAATCGTTGCTTAAACCGTCTTTCATTGGCACAAGCAAATAACAAAATGCTTTGCGGTTCGACCTGCCGACTCTGCCTCGCATTTGGTGCAAATCGGACAAACCAAAATTTTGTGCGCGGTTGATCATGATCGTGTTTGCATTTGGAATATCCAAACCCGACTCGATAATGTTGGTCGAAACCATGACATCATATTCGCCCTCGATAAATTTTAGCATAATTTTTTCGAGCTGTTTGCCTTCCATTTGCCCGTGTGCGTAACAAATTTTGGCATCAGGCACGAGCCGCATAATGATATTTGCAATTTCTTCAATATCCCCGATTCTGTTATGCACAAAAAACACTTGTCCGCCTCTGCGAATTTCGTAACTAATTGCATCTCTGATAATTACGTCATTAAAAGGGTGAATTTCGGTGGTTACAGGTTGGCGGTTTGGCGGTGCAGTAGCAATAACCGACAAATCCCTTGCGCCCATCATCGAAAAGTGCAAAGTTCTCGGAATTGGCGTGGCGGTCAAAGTCAATGAATCGATGCTTACACACATTTCTTTTAGGCGTTCTTTGGTTTTTACGCCAAATTTTTGCTCCTCATCAATGACTAACAAACCCAAATTTTTGAATTTTACATCTTGACTCACAACCCTGTGCGTACCAATCAAAACATCAATTTTGCCTTCAGCTAATTCCTTTAAAATGCGTTTAATTTCTTTTTCTGTCCTAAAACGATTGACATAATCTACTTTGCAAGGAAAATTTTTAAGCCTTTCGGAAAAAGTTTTGAAATGTTGCATTGCCAAAATGGTGGTTGGCACAAGAACCGCCACCTGTCTGCCGTCATAAGTGGCTTTAAAAGCGGCTCTGATGGCAATTTCTGTTTTTCCAAAACCCACATCTCCGCAGACCAACCTGTCCATCGGGTGAGGCGATTCCATGTCGTTTTTTACATCAAAAGTGGCTTTAGCTTGGTCGGGAGTGTCTTCGTATAAAAACGAAGATTCGAGTTCGGCTTGCAAATAAGTATCTTTGCTAAACGCAAAACCTTTGGCATTTTTTCGTTTGGCGTAAAGGCTAATCAATTCTTTGGCAATGTCTTTAACTTTTCGTTTGACCGCGCTTTTTTTCTTTTCCCATTCCTGCGAACCCAATTTATTAAGCGTAGGCAAATTGCCATCTTTGCCCGAATATTTGGCAATTTTGTGTAAAGCGTGAATACTTACGTACAACAAATCGTCATCACGGTACACCAAACGTATCGATTCCTGATGCTTTCCGTTTACTTCTACTTTTTCCAAACCTGCAAAACGCCCCACGCCATAATCCACATGGGTTACATAATCTCCGACTTGCAAAGAACGTAACTCTTTGAGAGTCAAAGACTTGGTTTTAGAATATTTTACTTTACTTCTGTATCTGTGGAAACGTTCAAAAAGTTGATGGTCGGTATAACAACTCATTCCCATGAGCTGATCGTAAAAACCTTCGTGCAAAGAAATGTTAAATTCTTCAAATTTGAGTTGCGGATCAATTTCTGCCAAAATCATAGCCAAACGTTCTAGCTGTTTGGGCGACTCTGCGGTGATCAAATTTCTGACGTGATGGCTTTGTAAATCTGCCAAATGTTCAGAAAATAATACAAAATCTTTGTTAAACGATGGCTGGGGTTTGGTTTCGAAATAAGTAATTTTATGTTCAGAATCGTTTTTGGAAGGTGTAAATATTTTTCCAAATTCGATCATAAAAAATGCCTTGCTTTGTTCTTGAAATTCTTCTGCGCTTTCGAATAAAATTTTGGGATCAGATATAATTTTGATGTCTGTTTTGGCGGTCATTTGTTCGAAATTCTCTTTTGCCCGATCAAAATAGTTTTGTAAAGTGTTTAAAATCAAGTTTTTATCTTTTACCCAAATTTTTGTTTGTTTGGGAATAAATTTAAGAAAAGATTCTCGGCTTTCGTGTAACAATTTGTTTTGAACGTTGGGAATGATCGACACAAAACTTTTATTTTCCTTAGAAAGTTGCGTCATCGGGTCAAAAGTTCGGATACTTTCTACCTCGTCGCCAAACAATTCTAGTCGGTAAGGCAACTCGTTTGCATAAGAAAAAATATCAATAATTCCGCCTCTGACCGCAAATTGTCC
>RDXG01000021.1 GCA_004292785.1 Bacteroidota bacterium | reverse complement strand
CTTAAAATTGCCGATTTCCCTGCCATGTTCGGTCCTGTGATGATCAAAATTTGTTGCGAATCGCTGTCCAAAAAAATGTCGTTTGGCACATATTTTTCGCCCAAAGGCAGTTGCTGTTCGATCACTGGATGTCTGCCGTTTTTGATGTCCAATTCTTTACTTTCGTTCAACATTGGTTTGACATAATTGTTTTTTAAAGCAATTTGCGCAAAAGACAACAAAGCATCTATTTTTGCTATAATTTTTGCATTTTGTTGAATAGGATTAATATATTCAGTAGCAATTTGTACCAATTCTTGAAAAATTCTTTGTTCGATGGCTAAAATCTTCTCTTCTGCCCCCAAAATTTTCTCTTCATAAATTTTGAGTTCTTCAGTGATATAGCGTTCTGCGTTGGCAAGCGTTTGTTTTCTGATCCAAGTGTTCGGAACTTTGTCTTTGTGCGTATTTCGGACTTCCAAATAATAGCCAAAAACGTGATTAAACGATATTTTTAATGAAGGAATACCTGTTTTTGCACTTTCTTGTTGCTGAATTTTGTCTAAAAAACCTTTGCCTGTTTGCGAAATTTTGCGTAATTCATCTAATTCTTGATCTACATTTTCTCGAACAAAGTTTCCTAAATTTGCCAAAATTGGCAGATGTTCTGTCAATTCTTTTTCTATTTTATTTTGCAAAATTTCGCAAGGATTCAATAAATCGGCTAATTTTTGCAAAGGCAAATAATCGGAATTTTTAAAAACTTCTTTGCTTTGCGAAAGCCAATTTAAAGATTTTTTGAGTTGCCCCATTTCACGCGGATTTATTCTTCCTACCGCAATTTTAGAAACAGTGCGTTCTAAATCCCCAATGGGT
Organism: Bacteroidota bacterium; assembly: GCA_004292785.1. Taxonomy (GTDB): domain Bacteria; phylum Bacteroidota; class Bacteroidia; order Cytophagales; family Thermoflexibacteraceae; genus RDXG01. The sequence continues at coordinate 665 of RDXG01000021.1, read as the reverse complement.
TTCAATAATTGCATCAATTTTTCAGTAATTTCTTCGTTTTTTACAAAAAAATCTACTGTATCGAGGCGTTCTTGAATTTGACTCAAATTTTTCAGAGGCATCACCATCCATTTTCGCATCAACCTTGCGCCCATTGGCGTAATAGTTTGATCCAAAATTTCGCTTAAAGGCACGCCACCCTCTTGTTGTGCCTGAATTAGCTCCAAATTTCTGATTGTAAAACGGTCGAGCCAAACATATTTGTCTTCTTCAATGCGTGAAATAGAAGTAATATGACTGATTTGGTGATGTTCGGTATGCGCCAAATAGTACATAATTGCTCCCGCCGCAATGATTCCTTCGGTTAAATTTTCAATACCAAAACCTTTCAAAGAACTTGTTTGAAAATGCCTGATCAATTTTTCGTAGGCATAATCCAAATGATAGACCCAACTTTCGAGCAAAAAGACATGGAACTTGTCAGAAAAATATTTTTCATACTGATTTTTAAATTCTCTACTAAAAATAAGTTCACTTGGCGCAAAACTTTGTAACAATTTTTCGATATAAGTCAAATCCCCAACTGCGGTCATAAACTCACCTGTGGAAATGTCTAAAAAGGCAATGCCAATTTTTTCGTTTGCAAAATGCACAGAAGCCAAATAGTTGTTTTTGCGGGTGTCAAG
>RDXG01000373.1 GCA_004292785.1 Bacteroidota bacterium | reverse complement strand
TGCTTTGTTGGAATATGATGGCGTTTCTTGGCGCGCAATTCCCAACGAAAAACCTGCCATTCCTTATGATTTAGCCATAGACAAAAACGGAAAAATATACGTGGCTACCATTGACGATTTTGGTTATTTGAAAGCAGACAAAAAAGGAAATACCGCTTATCAAAGCCTTAAACAAGCACTAAAAGATACTACTTACAAAATAGGAAATGTTTGGGCAGTGAAACTGAATCAAGATTTTGCCTATTTATTAACCAGTGATGCCATTTTGGAATATGCCCCAAAAACTGAAAAATTATCCATTTTCAAAGCTGATACCAATGGCAGATTTGTAGGAAATTTTGTTTATAAAAATACATATTATGTACGGCTTGCCAAAAAAGGTTTGATGAAAATAGAAAATAGCGAGCTAAAACCTGCTTTGCAATCCGAATTTTTTAAGGATAAAAACCCTTTCAGAATTGCGATTCCTTTTGATGAAAAAACAATATTGATTCCTACGCGTACCGAAGGTTTGTATTTGTATCAGCCCGAAAAAGACAGCGTTCCCCAAAGTTTTGAAATTTCAAACAAAGATTTTTTGTTTGAAAACAATATTTATAATGCTTATTTATTTCAAAAAGACAATTTTGTGTTAAGTTCTTTGAGCAAAGGTGCGGTTTTGTCTGACAAACAAGGAAATATTTTACAGGAATATAAAGAAAGTAATTTGTTGCAAAATAACACCATTTACGAAATTAGTACAGATTCCAACAAAAATTTATGGTTTGGATTGGCAATTGGAATTAGTAAAGCCGAACATGGATTAGATTTGACTTATTGGGACAAAAAAGCAGGTTTGAAAGGAAGTGTGTATCAGATCATTCGATTTAACAAACGGATTTATATTGCAACCAGCACCAAAGTTTATTTTATTGATCAAAACAACCAAATACAAGAAGTTAAAAATGTTCCTGCGGGACAAAATTGGAGTTTTTTGGAATTTAAAAATCCTTCTGCTGAAAATATGCTTTTGGTAGGAACTGCACACGGAATCTATGAAATTAAAGAAGATCAAGCCATAGAAATCTATAAAGGAACTTCTCATGCCCACAAATTATTGCAATCTTCTAAAAATCCGTCACGAATATTTAGCACAGATTTTCCTAACTTTATTTCTTTGCGCTACGAAAACAAAAAATGGATTTTTGAAGGAAAATGGGAAAATATCAAAGACGAAATTAGAGGCATGATCGAAGACGAAAACGGAGAGTTATGGCTTGGAACTTTCAAAGAAGGTGTGATTCGAATTACGCCTAATAACGACAGTATTCATAAACCTACAAAAATTCAATATTATAACCAAAAACAAGGTTTTGCATCTTTATTGGACATTTTACCTTTCAATTTTCAGAATAAAATTATTTGGTGTACCGAAAAAGGGCTTTACATTCACAATCCAAAAACCGACCGTTTTGAGCCTTTTTGTGAATTAGGTAGGCAGTTTTGTGATGGAAGTCGCAGCGTTTTTTCTTTGCAAAAAATGCCCGATGGAAAAATTTGGATTTCGCCTTTAAAAAACAAAAATACAGACATTGGCTTTTTGCAAAACAACAAAGGAGTTTATGATTGGACTTATGCCCCATTCAGACGCATTCCTGAAATGGCAATTAGTTCTTTTTACATAGAAGAATCGGGAATAATGTGGGTAGGTGGCAGCGAGGGCGTGTATAGATATGACCCAACAAAAGACATCAAAAATTATAAACAAAATTTTAATTGTTTAATCAGAAAAGTAATCGTTGGCACAGACAGCGTTTTGTATGCAGGCAATGCAACAGAAATTTTGTCAAAACTAAAAAACGATCTCGATTATGAACTCAATACGGTTAAATTTGAATTTGCAGCACCTTTTTTTGACAGTGAAGAACGCACACTTTACAGTTATCAATTAGAAGGTTTTGACGAAAAATGGAGTGAATGGGGCAGACACATCGAAAAAGAATATACCAATCTTTGGGAAGGAACTTATACATTTAAAGTTCGAGCCAAAAATATTTATGAGGTAGAAAGCGAAATTGGAACGTATCAAATTAGGATTTTACCACCTTATTACCGCAGTATTTGGGCGTATGCTTTGTATTTGATTTTGATAGTTTTGTCAATTTTTGAGATTGTTCGTTTGAATACAAGGCGTTTGTTAAGGGATAAAAAGCGTTTGGAAGGCATTGTAGAGGCAAGAACTGCCGAAGTAGTCAAACAAAAAGACGAAATTTTGCTGCAAAACACCACTTTGGAACACCAAAAAGAGGAAATTCAAGCACAAGCAGAAGAACTCAAAACCACCAACCAAAAATTGGTAGAATTAGATAATTTTAAGGAAGGCATGACAGGAATGATTGTTCACGATTTAAAAAATCCGTTGGGTTCTATTTTGGCTTCCAATGATTTGGAAAGAGTGAAACAATCGGGCAAGCAAATGTTGAATATGGTCATGAATATTCTTGACGTACAAAAGTTTGAAGATGCCAAAATGGTTTTGGATTTGCAAAATCATTCTGCATACAATCTCGTGCAAAATGCCCACGATCAAGTGGCTTTGCTCATCAAAGAAAAAAATATTTCTTTCGAAAACCAAATAGACCCACAAATTGGCATACAAACAGAGTCCGAAATTTTGGAAAGAGTATTTGTTAATTTACTCACCAACGCCATCAAATATACGCCAAATAATGGCAAAATAACCATAAATCAAGAATTAGGATTTATAAATGACGAATTAAATACACAAAAATTAATTTCTAATTCATCATTTCTTATGCTCAAAGTTTCTGATTCTGGTCAAGGGATTCCTGCGGATAAATTGGATTTGGTGTTTGAAAAATTTGGGCAGGTCAAAGCTACAAATTCTGGCGGCATTCGTTCTACGGGGCTTGGTTTGACTTTTTGTAAAATGGCAATAGAAGCACACGGAGGGCAAATAGGCGTAGAAAGTGAATTAGGCGAAGGCACTACTTTTTGGTTTACAGTTCCAAAGGGCTTGCAATTGGAGATTACAAAACAGATTGAAACAAAACAAATTGAAACAGAAATCGTGGGTCTAACCGATTCTGACAAACAAATTGTATTACCTTTGCTTGCAGAATTAAGGGCGTTGGAAATTTATGAAGTGAGTGATATACGTAATTTGCTTAAAAATATAGATTCAAGCAATAATCCTAATTTGGTACATTGGCTTGATGAAATGAAAAATGCTTTGCGATCTAGCAATGAAGAAAAATATGTCGAACTTTTAAATTTAATTGAAAATTAATTGAACAATGGAAAAGTATAAAATACTGGTCGTTGATGATAATATGGATAATTCGGACAGAATTATGGATTTTTTGAACGAAACCGAAAAAATATTTACCTTTTTTCAAGCGCCTAACGGAAAACTTGCTTCTGTTATTGCAGAAAAAAAACTTCCTGATTTGATCATTACCGATTGGGAAATGCCCATCATGGACGGAATAGAACTGATTAAATGTGTGAAATCTAATGCAATTACAACGAATATTCCCATCATTATGTGTACGGGAGTAATGACCACCACCGAAAACCTAAAAACGGCACTAGACGCAGGCGCAGCAGATTATATACGAAAACCCGTTGAAAAATTGGAGTTGATCGCGCGCGTACATTCGATGCTCAAACTTTCGGATTCAATGAAAAAAATTAAAGAACAAAACATAGATTTGACCTTGCAAAAAGAAGAAATATTGCAACAAAAAGAAGAAATAATTACCACCTTAGAAACTTTGAATGAGCAAAAAGAAGAAATAGAGCAACAAACCGAAAAATTAAAAGAAACTAACCTTGCTATTGGGCTTGCTTATAGCGAAATTCATAAAAAAAACGAAAATATAACTGCCTCTATTAATTATGCCAAACACATTCAAAATGCCATTTTACCTTTTGCGGATCGTTTTGAACAGTCGTTTGGCAAAGATAATTTTTTTGTATTATTTCAACCCAAAGATATTGTTTCAGGTGATTTTTATTGGCTCGAAGAAATACAAAATGTCAATGAAAAAATTACTTTTATTGCTGTTGCTGATTGCACAGGACATGGCGTGCCAGGTGCTTTTATGTCTATGATCGGAAACCAATTACTTTATGAGATTATTCTCAAAAACCAAATTTATTCACCAGAATTGATCTTAAACCAATTACATAAGGAAGTTCATAGAGTGCTGCACCAAAAAGAAACCAATACCAATGACGGTATGGACATGATTATGTTGGTAATTACGGAAGATAGCCAAAACTTTAAGCAAATAATCAGTTATTCAGGCGCAATGAATCCCTTGTATTATGTTCAAAACGATGAATTTATAGAAATTAAAGCCACCAAAAAAGCCATTGGCGGAAGACAAATTGAAAAAGAACATTTGTTTGAAAAACATGAAATACAAAGATCAGACGATCAGGAATTGACCTTTTATCTTTGCACAGATGGTTTTCAAGACCAATTTGGCGGAGAAAATAAACGGAAATTTATGGCGGGAGCTTTTAAAAAACTCCTGCACAGTATTTCTGAAAAACCAATGAAAGAACAAGAAAAAATCCTGTCAAAAACCCTAGAAAATTGGATTAAAACGGGAAATGAAAAACAGATTGATGATGTAAGTATTTTGGGCATTAAGATTAACTAATACAACCTAACAATTATTATCAGACACCTCAAATGTGTCGGATAAATTTGCTTCAATTATTACTTACAAATCCACAAACTTTTGGGTAAAATTCTGTATTCTAGCTTTTCAGGCATTAACACTGGATCGCCATCGAGATGCACTGTTTCTGCATGAATTCGTTGAATGTTAAGTTCTTTGCCTCTTAAAATCTCTATATGGCGGCTCAAATGAATTTTTTTTCGGTAAGACTGAAACATTAATTTTAAGGCAGACAAAGTTTTTACGGATTTCATCAAACAAATATCCATGATTCCGTCATCAATTTTGGCTTCAGGCGAAATATGAAAATTGTTACCAAATTGCGCAGCATTAGCAACTGTAAGCACATAAAAATTTCCTGTAATTTCTTTTCCGTCTAAAAAAATTTGATAATTTCGAGCTTTATAATTCCAATAAGAGGCAAAACCAATTCGCAAATAATTCCAAAGTCCTCGTCCCGAAGCTGTGGCAAATTTTCCGCTGATAAAAGCATCAAAACCAAGCCCCGAAGTACAAAAAAACGGTTTTCCGTTCAACAGACAAGTATCAATTAGTTTTTTTGTAGTTTTTACCAAATGCAAAATGGCTTTTTTAGGGTTCAATGGAATTTCCAAATGTCTTGCCAAACCGTTGCCCGAACCTGTAGGAATAATGTAAAGAGCCGTTTGTGAATTGAATAAGGCGCGTGCCACTTCGTTCACAGTTCCATCTCCGCCAACAGCTACCACCGTAGAAATACCTTGTTGAACGGCTTTTTGCGCAATTTCAGTAGCGTGTCCCGCTTTTTCGGTGTAAGCAATAGAAAAATCAAACACATTTTTGTCTGTAAATTGTCTGATCAAATCTACAATTTTTGCTTTTTTGTTCGTTCCAGAAATGGGATTAACAATAAAAAGAACAGTTTTTAGATGCACGTTCAAAAAAATTAGTTAATTTTGCAAAGATATTCATTTCCACAACATCAAAATAAGAACGTTTGTGAAAATTTTAATGTTAAATATTAGATTTTCACAGGAAACTTTTGTTAAAAACACAAAAATATGAAAAAATTACAATACATTCTCGAATTTGGATTGTTTGGTGTCTGTGCCAAACTAGGACGAAAGATGGGCTTGGCAGGTTCTAGTGTGCGTTTATTTTTTATTTATATTTCCTTTTTAGCACTAGGATCACCTATTTTTGTTTATATGGCTTTGGCTTGGATCATCGATTTTCGTAAACATTTGCGCCTAAAAAGAAATTTGTTAAGAGATTTTTAAACATTTTATTTTATGGAAATTTTTTTGTTTTTTCTAAAAACCATCGGAATTAACGCGGTTGGTTTAGCCTTGTTTGCAGCTATTTCAGGCAAAATTTCTACCATTTTTAATCCTGACCACGCCCATGCCATGATGCCAACTTGGATGGTTTATGGCGGAGTAGGCTTGGTTCTTGGTGCAATTATAGGGCTAGGAACGGCAGTTTTTATGTATTTCAAACAAACAACCGATCTCACGTTGGTCTTAAAAGTTTTAGGAGTAGCTTGTGTGTTGGTTGCAGGATTGATTATTTATTTTACCATTCGATCTCGCTAAACAAAACACTATTTTTTATCAAAGCGGGCAAACTGAAACTTTATTTGTTCGCTTTGGCATTATCTTAGCCTAAAAAAATTATATTTGTCGTCTTGAAAATAAAAATAAAATGAGTACAGAAGAAGAGATAAAATATTTGGTAAAAATAGAAGCACTTGCAGGTAGTTTGGATCATGTTACAAGTTTTTTGTCTGAATTGGCAACTACTCACAACGAACTTAGCTTTACAATAGATTTACATTCCACAAACAAGGAATTTGAAGACGTTAAACAAGAATTGATACACACAAAAACGGCATTAGAACAATGTCAGGACGAGATTATTTTGTTAAAAAAAAAGTTAGAAGAAAAAGAAATTGCCCTCAAAAATAGCCAAGAATACACCAATACTTTTACCCAAACCGAATCTATTTATTTGATCAGAACCGATTTGGAGGGCAAATATACTTATGTCAATGACGCTTTTTGCTCAAAATTTGGTTTTTCAAGACAAGAATTGATAGGCAAACACTATGCTTTTACTGTTCATTCTGACGATTTGAGAATATGCGCGCTTGCCGCCGCCGATTGTTTTAAAAACCCGACAAAAGCTATTCCTTTCAAAATCCGAAAACCGAATCCTAAAGGTGGTTATTTTATTACTCAATGGGAATTTGTGCTTATCAAAAATTTGAATGATGAATTTGTAGAAATGCAGGCTTACGGGGTAGATACTACTGACGAATATTTGTTTAGAGAAGAACTGATCAAAACCAAAGACAAATATCAAGATTTGATAGAACATTCCCCAGATGTGGTTTTGCAGGTAGATAATGAAGGAAATGTGTTGTTTTTAAGCCCTTCCATAGAAAAGATTTTAGGTTATTCTGCTGATGAAATTATGGATAATCCAGAAATTTCTTTAGACATTTTGCAAGCAAGTTCTGCCAAAAAATTCCAAGAATTTGGCGGATATTATTTTAAACATGGTTATTTTAAAGAAGGAATCATAGAATTGGATTGGAAACATAAAAATGGCAA
>RDXG01000372.1 GCA_004292785.1 Bacteroidota bacterium | reverse complement strand
ATGTTTGCTCTCTATGGTTTTGTCTTTGATCATATAGCCTTCGATGGCATCTTTGTCCACAGAAAGTGCCATGTAACTATACGGCACAGGATAAAAAGGCACATCTGGCACGAGGGTTTTGCCATTAAACGTGATCCTCAAACTCAAACCTGTATTACTAAAAACAGTGTTTGGAATAGGGGTTACTTTGCCCAAAGTGATGCTGTAAATACCGTTTCGGATGTCGACTTCCTGTTGCTCTGTCCAAAGATTTCCAATAGCAAAAGAAACGGTAGCTTTGCCACTATAAGGCTTGCCCTCTTGCGAAACTCTGCCTTGATAAGAAAGTTGATTGCGGTTTTGTGCAAAGGCAAGACTTGTGAAGAATAATGAAAAAATAATGAAAAAATGTAGTTTCATAATATTTTAATTCTTTGTATAAAAATTTCTAGTTAAAATTATAAAAAATATTACGAAAAATCATTTAAAGTAGTATTTTTTTATTTTTTCTCTCTTAAATGATTGTTTTTTTATAAAAAATCTCAAAAAAGTTTAATTTCTAAAAAAAAAATGTTAAAAAATTATGAAAGTAAACTCAAATTTGATTAGATTTAATTCAACTAAATAAAAACGCTGCACACATGAAAAAAAATCTAATTTATTTAACGCTATCACTTTTATTTGTTTGTCAAAATATATTTGCACAAACTACTTTATCAGGAAAAATTACGGATAAAGAAACCAATGAAGCCTTAATTGGGGCAAACATTGTAGTAAAAGGATCGGTAAGCGGCACTACTTCCGACACAGAAGGCAATTTTAAGTTGCAAACGTCTATTCCTTTGCCATTCAAATTATTGGTTTCTGTGGTTGGTTATGCTTCACAAGAAGTAGAAATTACGCAAAGCGGTCAAGCAGTGGACATCAAATTGACTAGCGAAGCAATTATGGGCGAGGAAGTAGTAGTTTCGGCTTCTAGAGTAGAAGAAAAAATTATGCAATCGCCTGTAACCGTAGAAAAACTCGATCTCATTGCTGTTCAGCAATCAACGACTCCAGATTTTTATGATGCCATCGGTAAAATTAAAGGCGTTCAACCTGTGTCAGGAAGTTTGACCATGACCAGTTACAACACTAGAGGTTTTGCAACCATTGCCAATACCCGATTTGTTCAATTAATTGACGGTATGGACAATTCTGCACCTACTTTAAATTTTCCTACAGGAAACTTGTTAGGAATCAGTGAGTTAGACGTAGAAAGTGTAGATTTGATGCCAGGAGCTGCTTCTGCACTTTATGGACCTAATGCTTTTAATGGTTTGTTGATCATGAATAGCAAAAACCCATTCGAATATCAAGGTTTGAGCGTACAAGCCAAAACAGGAGCAACAAGTTCTACAGCTTCAGGTGCAAAACCGTATTATAATGTGGCAGTTCGTTATGCAAAATCGTTTTTTAATGATCGTTTGGCATTTAAAGCCAATTTTTCGTATTTGAAAGCCGAAGATTGGTATGCCAACAATTATACAGGAGATCGTGTTAATCCAAACAATACTCCAAATAGCCCAAATTTTGATGGCATGAACACTTATGGAGATGAAACTGCCATTCGTGTGCCTTTTACGGCTTTGGCTTCTCCTGTTTCGCAGGCTTTATTGGCTAATCCTGCTTTTGCTAATCAGGTTTTGCCTCTTTTTGGAGGAAATCAAACTTTGGCACGCGCTGCTATTGGGCAAGCTATCGGAAGATTGGGTTTGCTTGATGTAAGAAGAACAGGTTTAAAAGAAGACGACATCGTTGACAATCACAATGCAACTACTTTGAAATGGGATGCAGCCTTGCATTACAAAGTGAATGACAAAATGACTTTAAGTTACAATTACAGATATGGTACAGGAAATGCCATTTATCAAGGAGCTGAACGTTATGCTTTGCGAAATATCTCGCAACAATTTCATAAATTAGAATTGAAAGGAGCTAATTTTTTTGTAAGAGCTTACATGAGTCAGACAGGAGTAGGTAATTCTTACAATATGTCTGCTTTGGGTGGTTTTGCCAACGAGTCATTTTCGCCAACAAGTACACAATGGTTGCCAACTTATGCAGGAACGTATGTAGGAGCTGTTTTTTCTCAGCCAGGAGTGTTGCAAGGTTTGTTACAAGGAAATACTTTGCCTAGTGATGCCATAGTTGCCGCTGCTCATCAGGTTGCAAGAACCGCAGCTGATGCCTCAACTCCAAAAGCGGGTACACCAGCCTACAACGAAGTAATTAGAGTTACTCGCGAGGAACGTTATTTCAAAAGAAGACAACCAGGTGCAAGATTTTTAGATGATTCAAGGTTGTGGCACGCTGAATTTAACTATAATTTTAGCAACCAAATCAAAATTTTTGATTTGCAAATTGGCGGAAACGTAAGAAGATATGATTTGTTTACAGAAAATACCATTCTTAACGAAGACCCTGACGGTGATGGCGTAAACGAAAGAATTGTTATTGACGAATATGGTTTTTATGCCCAAATTTCTAAACGTTTTATTGAAGATCGCCTAAAAATTACTGCTTCTAGTCGTTATGACAAAAATCAAAACTTTGATGGTCAATTTACGCCAAGAGTTTCAGTTGTTTATTCAGCAGGACAGACCAAACAACACAATTTTAGGGCATCTTTTCAAACAGGTTTCAGAAATCCTGATACCCAAGCGCAATTTATTTATTTCCCGTCAAGTACAGGAACTTTGTTGGGTAGTACTAAAGCCAACGCAGAACGTTATGGCATTTTCAATGGTGGCGCAGTGGATAGCAAAGGCAATACGGTAAATATTGGTTACATTCAACCAGAACAATTAAAAGCCTACGAAATTGGTTACAAAGGCGTAATCGCAAACAAATTAATGCTCGATTTGAATGCGTATTATAACGAATATACCAATTTTATTGCAGGTCAAACTGTGTTTTCAAAGGTTGCAACTACTCAATCTGGCGTAACTATTCCCGCAGGAACGGCTTTCAGACCTTATGTAAATTCGCCTGTAGCACTCAATTCTATGGGAGTTGGAGTTGGCTTGACTTATAATTTGCCTAAAAATTATGTATTTTCTGGTAATTATTCTTATGACTCTTATACTGCTAATTTGCCCGCAGGTAGTGAGTTTGAACCGCAATTTAACACACCGAAAAACAAAATTAATGTGAGCTTGTCAAACCGTAATTTTTACAAAAATCTTGGTTTTAATATCAATTATCGTTGGCAGGAGGCTTATTTGTGGCAATCTTCTTTTGGTGCTGGTATGATAGAGGCGTATGGTGTTTTGGATGCACAATTAAGTTACAAATCCAAACCAATGAAATCTATTTTCAAATTGGGAGCAAGCAATTTGACAGGTCAAGAGTACATTACCAACTATGGCGGACCTAATGTGGGTGCTTTGTATTATTTTGCTGTTACTTTTGATCAATTCTTAAATTAATTTTTAAATAATCCGAGATGGTAATTGATAAATATAACGCCATTTCGGATTATTCTAAAAAATATCCATCTTTTTGCGTTAATTTTCTATTTTTTTATCTCCTTTAATTATACTATCTTTGCTGCGCAATGAAGCATGATTTTATTAATGTGATTTCTTCAAAAATGTACTTTTATGAAATATTTTTTATTTTTTTGGTTGATATGTTGTTCTGCTTGTAATGTGGACAGCATGATCGAACCCAATATGCAAATTAGCACCGATGGCAAAAAAATAGTATTGACCAATTACGATAAAATGCCTTATTTTGTAACAGATATTAAAATAAACAAAACTTATTCTAAAAAATATGATCTGAGCAAATCGGATACCTTACAAATTGTTTGTGATTCTTTGCAAAATAATACAATTTTAGTTAATGAGTTGTCTGACGAACAAGGAAACAGATTTACAAATGACATGAAAATTCGAAGGGTTACAGTCTATATTCAACTTCCTGATGGTCGGTTTGGAAAAAAAACTGTAGAATTTTAAAAAGTAAAAACCTATTAAAATTTGATAAATACAAGGATTTCGAATATATAAAATAATTGTTCTTACATTTTGTTTGGCAATAAGCAAAGAAATATATTTATTTGCAAAAATTTAATCAAACAAGTTCTTAAATTTAAAAAAACAAATTTATGTCAGTAGAAGAAATTGCCGAAAAGGTAACCACCATCATTGTTGATAAATTAGGAGTAGAAAAATCTGAAGTTACTCCAGAAGCTAGTTTTACCAACGATCTTGGCGCGGATTCCCTTGATACAGTTGAACTTATCATGGAATTCGAAAAAGAATTTAATGTAAGTATTCCAGATGATCAAGCCGAAACCATCACTACAGTGAAGGAGGCGATCTCTTATTTACAAAAAAACATCAAATAATTCCGATTTATTAAATTTTTTTTAATAAATTTTGTGCAAAACTTATCAAGTCCAAAAAACTTGAAAAGTTTTGTATTTGTTTAATCATAGATCACGGAATGCCTATAATTGGTATTTTGTTGAATAAAATTATTCCTTTATGAACCTGAAAAGAGTGGTTGTTACTGGGCTGGGGGCTTTAACTCCAATTGGAAACAACGTCAAAGCCTATTGGGAAGCGCTCGAAACGGGCAAAAATGGTGCTGGTCCCGTTACCCGATTCGATGCCCAACATTTTCGCACTAAATTTGCCTGCGAAATAAAAGATTACGATCTTCACCAACTTCTTGACATAGATAAAAAGGAAGCTCGAAAAATGGATCCTTTTGCACACTATGCCCTGATTGCAAGTGAAGAAGCAATGCAAGACTCTGGACTTTTGCAAAACAGAATCGTTGATCCTTCTTTGAATTTGGACAAAGCAGGGGTAATATGGGGATCAGGAATTGGAGGCATACAGACTTTTCAAGAAGAAGTTTTAGGTTTTGCTGCTTCTAACCGTATTCCACGATTTAACCCATTTTTTATTCCAAAAATGATTTCAGACATTGCGCCCGGACACATTTCTATGCGTTATGGATTCAGAGGAATGAATTTCTTGACTGTTTCAGCTTGCGCATCTTCAGGAAATGCCATTGTTGATAGTTTTAATTACATCAGACTTGGAAAAGCAAATGTAATCATTACAGGCGGTTCTGAATATCCAATTACAGAGGCAGGAATGGGTGGTTTTAATGCTTGTAGAGCCATGTCTGAAAGAAATGATTCGCCATTTACCGCTTCTCGACCTTTCGACAAAGAGCGCGACGGTTTTGTTTTGGGAGAAGGGGCAGGAGCTTTAATTTTGGAAGAACTCGAACACGCAAAAGCACGCGGAGCAAAAATTTATGGCGAAGTAATCGGGGGAGGGCTTTCGGCAGACGCTTATCATGTAACAGCACCAAGACCTGATGGAATGGGCATACAGTTGGTTATGTTAGACGCACTTTCAGACAACCAAACACCAATAACAGACATCGATTACATCAACGTTCACGGTACTTCTACACCACTTGGAGACATTGGTGAGGTCAATGCCATTATTAAAGTTTTTGGGGAACACGCCTTTAAGCTCAATATTAGTTCTACAAAATCTATGACAGGACATTTGCTAGGGGCAGCAGGAGCTATTGAAGCTATTGCCTGCGTTTTTGCATTAGAAAAACAAATGATTCCTCCAACAATCAATCATTTTGTTGATGACGAAGAATTTGATAAACGTTTGAATTTGACATTTAATGTTGCCCAAAAACGAAAAGTAGAAACAGTTTTGAGCAATACATTTGGTTTTGGAGGACATAATTGTTCTGTATTGATGCGTAAATACAATGGTTAAAAATTTATGGTTTTTCCGTAAGTATTTATGGTTTTTCCGTAATTTTTTATAAATTTAGCAGCAAATACTATTTTTTTTACAAAAAAATTTAAAAGCTATCATTCTAAGGTATCTGTCCCGATTTTTCAAAATATATTCTGAAACGGACAAAAAACTCGTTAAAGCGGTTAAGAACATAACAGGTTATAAACCTTTGAATTTAGAATTGTTCAAATTGGCAATTATTCATTCATCAGTTGCCAAAGAGATCAATGATCAAGGATTTAAGGAATCTAATGAAAGATTAGAATATTTGGGCGATGCTATTTTGGGAGCTGTCGTTGCAGAGTATCTTTTTCAATGTTTTCCTTTTAAAGACGAGGGTTTTTTGACCGAAATTAGATCGCGCATTGTAAGCAGAGAATCATTAAACAAGTTAGCACGCAAAATTGGCTTGGATCAACTTATGATTTATGATCTTAACAGAAAAGGAGCCTTGTCCTTCAAATTTATTTTTGGAGATGCAATGGAGGCTTTTGTGGGCGCAGTGTATTTGGACAGAGGGTTTGAATTTTGTCAAAATTTTATCATTAAGAAATTGGTTCAAAATCATTTTGATCTGAACGAAATTGTGGCAAATAATCCAAATTACAAAAGCAAAATTATTGAATGGTCGCAAAGAAATAACAAAACAGTTCGTTTTGTAACCTTAGAAGAAGAAGGCTACGGACAGCACAGACAATTTACCGTCAATATTGTTATTGGGGAAGAAGTGATTTCTAAGGGAAATGGATACAGCAAAAAAAAAGCTGAACAAGATGCTGCCCGACGTGCCTGTGAACAAAAAGGAATTGAGTAAAATTTGATAAATGTGCTTTCTATTGTTTATATTTGTATTTCTAATTTTAACAAATTAATAAAAATGCAAAAAATCAAAATTCTTTTCTATTTTCTATTTATTGCTCTATTTGCTACGTCTTGTAGCAAATCTAGTGATGCTACTGCCGATTTGGGTACACAAATCGCTGGTACATACAACATTACCACCCTTACTTCTGGTACAACTGTTATTACAGAAGCACAAATGTCTGCGATCAGATTGTTGGGAGGTACTGCCAAAATCACAGTTACTAAAAAAACAACTACTTTAGTAACACTTGCTATTGATGTGAATATTCCTGGAACAGGCGCACCAATTAAAGAATCGATAGAAGCGGAATTAGTAGATGCAGGAGGCGGAACTATCAATTTGGTTGATCCGATCACCAAAATTAGTGGTGGAACAGTGAGTAACGGGAAAATTACCATTGCAGCCAAAAGTGGTGGCGTAAATGTATCAATGACTGCCACAAAATAATTATTTTCCTGCCAGCACCCTTGTTGGCAGTTTTTTATCTTTTCTATGAAAAAAAATCTTTTATTTATTATATTCTTTACCATCTTAGGAAATATTTTTGCTCAAACCCAACAAATTATTTCCTATCCTTTGCCCGATACTTTGAGTTTTGCAGGCGAAAAAGTTCCTCTTGAAGA
>RDXG01000020.1 GCA_004292785.1 Bacteroidota bacterium | reverse complement strand
TGAGGAAAATCACGAAGTTTTTTATCATAAATTGACTTATGTCTATTTGGAAATTCCAAAATTTAACAAGGAATTGGAAGAACTTGAAAATGACTTTGAACGTTGGCTTTATGCTTTCAAAAATTTGCATAAATTGAGGGATAAGCCAGAAGAATTGCAATTTGGGATTTTCAAAAGGCTGATGGAATTGGCTGAAATTTCTTGCTACAACAAAAAAGAGCAGGCAGTTTATCAAGAAAGTTTGAAAGAATATTGGGACTTAAAAAGTGCGATGGACACTTATTTTAAGGAAGGCAAGGAAGAAGGTTTGCAGGAAGGCGAACAAATTGGTTTGCAAAAAGGGCAACAAATTGGAGAACGGAAAAAAGCCATGAAAACCGCAGAAAAATGCCTTTTAAAAGGAATGACTGTGGCAGAAACCGCAGAATTGACCGAACTTTCTGTGAAAGAAGTGCAGAAGTTGCAACGAAAATTGGGTTTATAAAACGATTTTTCTACAAAAATTTAAAAAATTGCAATAAAACCCGCTTTTTATTGCAATTTTTCTATTTCTTTTTCATATTATTTCTTACATCATTCTATTTCCTACATTTGCCTTAAAATAGCTGTATCTAAACCTACCTAATTTTACAAATACCTTATAATCAATATTTTACAAAAATCGTTCAATTTTTTATGTACACAAATTACTTAAAAATATTTTTAATCTTACTTTGTTTTTTTGTTTCGCAACAAATTTTTGCGCAAAGCATCACAGGAAAAGTAATTGACAAAAGCACACAGCAAGCCATTTCAGGCGTGAACGTACTCATCGAAGGCACGTACATTGGCACTAGCACCGATGCAGAAGGCAAATTTAAGCTCAATGCCAAAGAACAAAACGTCTTAGTTTTTTCTTTTGTGGGTTATCAAAACCAAAAAATAACCGTTACCACCAATGTTTCGGATTTGGAAATTGTGTTGGAAGAATCTACGACTTTTACAAATGAAGTCATTGTTTCTGCCTCCAGAATCGAGGAAAAAATTATGCAAACTCCCGTAACAGTCGAAAAAATTAGCCAAAAAACCTTAGAAACTTCCGCTTCGACAGAAATTATGAATATGTTGGCGCGTTTCAAAGGAATTGATGTAAGTTCTTCGAGTATGTTGTATTCGGCAATTACAACTAGGGGTTTTAACAGTGTTAAGTCTGAACGAATGATCCAATTAGCCGATTATATGGATTACGCCTCGCCTTCGCTTAATTTGTATGCGGGAAATGCTTTTGGCGTGTCCGACATCGATTTGGAAAGTGTTGATGTAATTTATGGTGCAAATTCGGCTTTGTATGGTGCAAATGCTTTCAACGGAGTCATTTTATTTCATTCAAAAGACCCTTTCAAAAAGGAAGGTTTGACCGTAAATGTGCGTGGCGGAAGCAGAAATTTGGCAGACATGAGTTTGCGTTTTGCAAAAAAATTAGGCAATCGTTTTGCCTTCAAAATTGTGGCAGGTTATATGGAAGCCAACGAATTTATTGCCGATAATCAAGAC
>RDXG01000019.1 GCA_004292785.1 Bacteroidota bacterium | reverse complement strand
TTCAGATATTTTATAAAAAAAGGAAAATCTGCTACCAAAACCAGAACCCAAGTCAATTTGGCAATTATGAGAGAACTAGAAAAAAATGGACTAAAATTGGCACATCCAATGCCAAATTTTTCGCAAACAGACACCCAAAACGATCAGGATTTTTAAAAGTAAATTTCGAGTTTCAAAATTCAATAAAAAAATCATTTGCAAAATAAAAATTAAAGTTCTACATTTCACAAAAAATAAAAAAAATATGGCATTCAAAGGTTCTGAAACACTTCGAAAAGAAATAGAAAAATGGGTGCAGGAAAGCATCATTTCACAGCCACAAGCCGATCTTTTGGTTCAAAAATACGAACTAGACAGCCCGAAGGCTTGGTATCAGGATTCGGGAAATATTCTCAAATCGGTGGCGATTTTCTTTGTTGTGATGGGTTTTTTTCTGATTATTGGAGCAAATTGGTCTAGTATTCCAACGCTTGGGCGTGTGATGATTGGACTTTTTCCTTTGTTGGCAAGTTATGCGGGAGCTTTCTATTTCTACACAAAAAACGACCAGCCTGCCGTAGAACGATCTATGTTTTTGGCAACTTTACTTTTTGGGGCAAATATTGCTTTGCAAAGTCAAATTTTTCATATTTCTTCTTATTTTCCTAACGGAATCCTTTTTTGGTTGTTGGCGGCGATGCCTTTGGTTTTGTATTTCCAATCTTCGATGTATGTCATTACTTTTTTGGCTTTATACATTTTTTGGTTGGGTGCAGAAAGCGGATTTCAACAATTTTCTTTGTTAAGTCCTGTTTTATTGGCAATTTTTGCCTATGTTTTATACAAAAAACCGAGTCAAATTGGCTTTGTTTTGTTTGGTTTTGCGCTTTATGGTTGTTTGCTAAACGGCATTATTTTTTACAGAAAAGCAAGTTTTTGGGGATCGAGTTTCTACTTTTTTATCTCTTTTTCTGCAACTTTTGTCTTGTTGTATCAAAGCATTATTTTTTATTTCCGAGATCGTTTTTCCGAAGATTTTGTCCGAAAATTATCGGGATTAATGCGTTTATTTCTTGTTTTTTGGCTATTTTGCTTCACTTTTACAGAGCCTGTCGAATCACTTTACCGAAGTTTTGGTACTGCCAAAATGCTTTGGTGGGAAGTTTATGTGGTCATGGCGATTTCTAGTGCATTTTTCTTTTGGGTTGCCAAACGAAGCGTTGAGGATATTTTGGCTTGGGTACTTTCTGCCGTTTTCTTTGTAAACGCCCTCATTCCTGATGCTTTTGCCTATTGCATTTTAACAAATTTTTACAAAATGATTCTATACCTATCTTTGAATTTTAGAAAATCTTTATCATATTTATTGATAATTTCGATTTTCATCTTTTTTTACTTCAATATTTAACAATATTTACTTAAAAATGGTAGTATTACATTATAAATCGTAGCATTACTCGATCTACCATGTCGTTCAAAATCCAGATCTCTTCATAGCATTAATATCATTTTAATTTTAAATATTTGGTTGAAAAAGAATAAATAATTAAAATTTGTT
>RDXG01000371.1 GCA_004292785.1 Bacteroidota bacterium | reverse complement strand
CGATTTATTTTTGCTGGATAGTTCCAAATTTTTGTTCGATTTGCACCCTTCTGAATTTCATTTGATCGGAGAAAAATGGATCAATCCTGATTCTACTTTGATCACAGTTCAAGGGCAGGAAGTGAATTTTAAAAATGTCATGTTTTCCAACGGACACGATTTTGTGGAGATCAAAGGTGATTTGTCAAAAGATAAAAACAAGGTTTTAGATGTTAAAATAACTGATTTAGAGCTTGTCATTTTCAAAAATATCTTAGGTTTTAATTTTGAAGGAAATATTAACGGAACGGCACGTTTGCAAGATGTTTATGATTCCTTAGAAATGTCGATCAATCTAAAAGTAGATAGCATTGAGGTAGATAATTTTGAAATTGGAGATTTGAGTCTGCAAGCAAGTTGGTTGAATGTGCGAGAATTATTGACCATCAACAGCACTTTGACACAAAATAAAAAAGAATTAATGCTGATTTATGGTACAATTCACCCAAGTTTTGCCCAAAATCAACTCAATTTGCACGCCCAACTTTACAAAGCCGACATGACCATGATCGAGCCTTTTGTCAAAGATAATTTATCCGAAATTGATGGCTTTTTGACGGGAAAATTACGAATCACAGGAAACCCAAGTAGCCCAATTATCAAGGGAAATTTAGACGTACAAAACGGAAAAATTAAGGTCAATTATTTGAATACAGTGTATCGTTTTGATGATCGAATATTTTTTGAAAACGATCATATTGGCGTAAAAAACTTCAAATTTAGGGACGCACAAGGTGATTTAGCAATTATCAACGGAGGAATTTACCATGACGGAGTCGAAAATATTTTGATACAAGTAGAAGGAACTTACAAAAAGTTTCAGGTTTTGAATACCGAACCCGATCCAAATACTTTGTATTACGGTACTGCCAACATTACAGGCGATTTTAAGGTTTTCGGTTCTCCAAAAAGCATCGATATTTCTGCAAATGTAATCACCGAAAAAAATACCAAACTTTCGCTTCCACTCGACGGTTACGCCGATGTGCAAAAAGAAAATAGTTTTATTAGGTTTAAAGAAAAACCAAAAGTTAAAAAAACAACTACAAAAAAGAAAAAAAAGAAAAAAATAACCACTACTACAACAACGGATTCGGTCAAAAATATCCAAACCGATAAAGTTATTAAAAAGGAAAAACAGTCCGAAAATGATACTGAAACAGAAATAGTAGCCGAAAAAACTACTGAATCTGGCATGAAAATGAAAATGAATTTCAATGTCGACATCACTCCTGATGCTGCTGTCGAAATTATTTTTAACAAAAAAGCAGGCGACATTATGAAAGCCAATGGAAAAGGCAAATTGCGCGTTGAAATGGACACCGAAGGCGAATTTAAAATGTTTGGCGATTTGGATATTGTCAAAGGAGCATATAATTTTACGTTTTTGAATATTGTAAATAAAGAGTTTATAGTCGGACCCGATAGCCGAATTTCTTGGACAGGCGACCCTTTTGGCGGAACTACGGACATCAAAGCCTTGTATATGCAACGAGCTTCGCTTGCGCCCATCATCGACATTCAAGATACGACCATCAAGCAACGCCCAGAAATTCGCAGAAGATATCCTGTGAAGTTGAGTTTGTTTGTCAAAGGCAAAATTTTATCTCCTGAAGTCAAATTTGGCATCGATATTTTGGATTATCCAACCGTAATTAATGCAGGAAGTGTGGCAATTCCTTTGGATACTTACGTAAATTCTTTTAAGGCAAAACTCGACAGCGACGAGCAGGAATTGGCAAAACAAGTGTTTAGTTTGATGGTTTTGAAACAGTTTTCTGCACAAAACGCCTTTTCTGGACTTGGGCAATCGGCGGGGCGAAGTGTGAGTGAATTGCTTACGAATCAGTTAAGTAATTGGATGTCGCAGGTTGATGACAAACTCGAAGTACAATTCGATTTGAACGGACTCGACGCAGACGCTTTGAGAACGATGGAATTAAGGCTTTCTTATTCGTTTATGGGCGGAAGAATGCGAATTACGCGAGATGGCGGCTTTACAAATGTGCAGAACAAAACCAGTGCGTCAAGCGTAATCGGCGATTGGACTGTTGAATATTTGGTTACATTAGACGGCAAAGTGCGTTTGAAAATGTATCACAGAAATACGGCAAATACTTTAAATCCGACTTTAAGCAACACTTCCGTACAAGGAGTTAGCGTTTTATACACTCGAAGTTTTAACACTTTAAAAGAACTTTTCTCGTTTTTTTATGAAGAGAAAAAACCTTTGGAGATAGAAAAAGAATAGCTTTTTTGTAACTTTTATTTTGTTAAATTTCATAAATAAAATACTGCGGTCAGACTTATGTCGGACAATTTTATTAACAAAATAACTAGAAAAAGAATAGTTTTTTATGAATAATATGTTAAAATATGGTCTTCTTACTTGTGTGTTAATTTCTGTTTTTTCGCTTTACGTCACGCAAGGATTTAGTTTATATGGTCATTGGACAGACAAAATACTTTTTTGGATTTGGATTGGCGCAACTATCAAAATTTTGATTCAATACCAAACAAAAATGGTTAAAATATACAAATGGTTTTTATTCGTTTGTCTAATTTTGTTATGTATTCCTTTTTTTTCTCCAATAGTTACGCTAATATCGTTTAGTTTTGGTTTGGAAAGAAGTTTTGAGAAAAAAAATAGATAAAAATTTCAGATGCCAAGTAGTCATGTTAGGTTTGTTGGGTTTTCCAACATTCGAACTTATCGAAAATAAATTTCCATTGGAAAAAGTAATTGCTTCGGTTCATTATGAAGTAATCACAGAGGGAAAATATAGTTCGAAAGATTTAAAAGAAATTAGATTAATTGAAAAAAAAGATAATAAAACTCAAATAGAAATTGTTTGGCAAGATACTACGACCAAAATTTGGTTAAACAAAGAAAGGTAATTTTCGGACTTCTTTCGGACAATTTTATTGAATACAAAACTTAACTTTTACAATGAAAATTCATTATTTACAACACGTTTCTTTTGAGGGAATCGGAATAATTTATGATTGGGCAACCTTTCACAAACACGAATTAAGCAGCACTAAATTTTACGAAAACGGCTTTGCGCTGCCAAAAACAGATGATTTTGACATTTTATTGGTCATGGGCGGATCGATGAGTGTGTACGAAGAAGAAAAATTTGATTGGCTAAAAACCGAAAAACAGTTTATCAAAAAAGCCATTGATGCACAAAAAATAGTGATCGGAATTTGTTTGGGTTCGCAACTTATTGCAGAGGTTTTGGGAGCAAAAGTTTATCCAAATCAGTACAAAGAAATTGGTTGGATGCCCGTAGAATGTACCGAATTTGCAAAAAAAGAATCTATTTTTAGCTTTCTGCCAACTACGTTTCAAGTTTTTCATTGGCATGGCGACACTTTCGATTTGCCAACCAATGCAAGCCATTTGTTTTTTTCAGAAGGCTGCCAAAATCAAGGTTTTATTTACCAAAACAGGGTTCTTGGGCTTCAATTTCATTTGGAATCAACGCCAAACTTGTTAAATTCGATGATTGAAGAAGGCAAAAGCGAACTTCAACCCGCAAAATATGTGCAGAATGAGCAAGAAATTCAAGAAAAAAAAGAGTTTTGCTTGGAAACCAATAAAATCATGAAGCAAATTTTAGATAAATTAATACAAACAAATTTTTAGATGAAAAAACAATATTTTTCTATTTTTCTCTTGTTTTTTGCACTTATGAACTGCGAAACAAGCGACGCACAGAGCAACAAAAACTCAAAAACAGAAAATAACAAAGATTCGCTGATGTTCGCCAAAATCTATGAACAGGCTTTGGTTCGAGGCAAATGCTATGAAAATTTGGATTATTTGGCAAATAAAATCGGCGCAAGACTTAGCGGTTCTCCGCAAAATGCAGCAGCGGTAGAATGGGCAAAGCAAATTATGGATACTTTGGGCTTTGATCGTGTAGAATTGCAGCCTGTCATGGTGCCGCATTGGGTTCGCGGCAAAAAAGAAGTTGCAAAAATCATTTCTTCCAAATCTGGAGCTACAGAAGTGCCTATTTTGGCATTGGGAGGTTCGGCAGCTACGCCTTTTGGAGGACTTGTGGCAAATGTTGTGGAAGTCAAAAGTTTGGAAGAACTCAAAAATTTAGGAAAAGAAAAAGTACAAGGAAAAATTGTGTTTTTTAACAAAGCCATGAATCCCATGTTTTTGGATACTTTCGACGCATACAGTGATGTTGTAGGTTTGCGAGCAGGTGGAGCATCAGAAGCAGCAAAATTGGGAGCTGTAGGCGTGGTGATCAGGTCTTTGGCATCTAATCTGGACAATTTTCCGCATACAGGAGGAGTGCGTTACGAAGTCAATGTGCCACAAATTCCTGCCGTAGCCATTAGCACCAACGGAGCAGAATTGTTAAGCAAATTAATTTCACAACAAACTGATTTACAGTTTTTTATGGAAATTTCTTGCAAATTTATTGGCGAAAAACTTTCGTACAATGTCATTGGCGAAATTAAAGGTTCAGAAAAACCAAATGAATATATTTTGGTCGGAGGGCATCTCGATTCTTGGGATGTTGGGCAAGGCGCACATGATGACGGAGCAGGCGTTGTGCAGTCGATGGAAGTGGCTCGAATTTTTAAAGCATTGAATTATAAACCCAAAAAAACCTTGCGTGTGGTGCTTTTTGCCAACGAAGAAAACGGTTTGAAAGGCGGAAAAGAATATGCAAGAGTAGCCGCAGAAAAAAAAGAAAATCATATTGTTGCCCTCGAATCGGATGCGGGTGGTTTTCTGCCAATCGGATTTTCGGTGGGTGCAAAAGGCGAGGCTTTCAAAAAATACAAGGCTTGGGAAGAGCTTTTTCAAAAGTTTAATGTTTTTAAAATAACCGAAGGCGGCGGCGGTGCAGATATTTCGCCTTTAAAACCTTTGGGAACGGTTGATGCGGTCATTTTGCCCGATTCGCAACGTTATTTCAACTATCACCACACCGTAGAAGATACTTTTGACAAAGTGGATAAACGTGAGTTGGAACTTGGTGCAGCGGCGATGGCTAGTTTTATGTATATGCTTTCTGAAATGAAATAGTTGGACTGAAAACTAACAGTTCTCTAAAAACTGTTAGTTCTAACTTTTTTTCCAAATTTATAAAAAATTGTTTTAAAAATGAAAAAAATAACGGTTTTACTGTTGATTTGTCTTTTTTCTGTTCCTGTTTTGTTTGCCCAAAAAAATAAAATTGCGATTGCAATTCATGGCGGCGCAGGCACAATCAAAAAAGAAAATATGACTCCAGAATTAGAAAAATCTTATCACGAAATCCTAAAATTAGCCTTAGATTCGGGTTATTTGGTTTTGGAAAAAGGCGGAACTAGCCTCGATGCCATTGAAGTAACGATCAAAATTTTGGAAAATTCTCCGCTTTTTAATGCAGGAAAAGGTGCAGTTTTCGCAAACAACGGCAAAAACGAATTAGACGCAGCCATCATGGACGGAAAAACCCTAAAAGCGGGAGCAGTGGCAGGCTTAACCACCATCAAAAACCCAATTATGGCAGCAAAAGAAGTCATGTTAAATTCTAAACACGTATTATTGACAGGCGAAGGCGCAGAAGTTTTCGCCAAAAAACAAGGTTTGCAAAGTGTTGATCCAAATTATTTTCATACCGACAAAAGATTTGAACAATTACAAAAAACAAAAGCCGCAGAACAAGACACCACAGGCAGCATCAAAGTTGAAAAAACAGACAAATATGGCACAGTTGGGGCAGTTGCCTTAGATCAATACGGAAATTTGGCAGCGGGAACTTCGACAGGCGGAATGAACAACAAAAAATATGGTAGGGTAGGGGACACGCCAATTATCGGGGCAGGCACTTATGCAAACAACGAAACCTGCGCCATTTCTTGCACAGGACATGGCGAATTTTTCATTCGGGCAGTGGTGGCTTACGACATTTCGGCTTTGATGGAATACAAAAATTTGTCCTTGAAAAAAGCATCTGAAAAAGTAGTTTTGGAAAAATTGGTAAAAATGGGCGGAGAAGGCGGATTAATTGCCATCGACAAAAATGGGAATGTTTCTTTGCCTTTCAACAGCGAAGGAATGTACAGAGGATACAAAAAAGCCAATGGTGAGTTAAAAACGGCTATTTATAAAGAATAATTTATTTTCATGCATTTTGCAGATTTTTTGCAGAATGCATGAAAAATACTTAAAAATCCTGCACCAAAGCACCTTGTTCATGCACCGAATGACAAGAAATTTGCAAAGAATCGGCTTCTTGTTTTAGTTTTTTGGCATAATAAAGCGAATTACTAGCATCAATAATTAACATTTTGAATTGCGTTGAACCCAAATCTGCCAACTTTTTAACAGAATTGTTCGAAACAATCACAAAATCGGCATCAGGCAAAAATTGGTTTTTTTCTTTTTGTTTGACTAGCAAAAACTTTTTTCCATTTCTTACAAAAAGTTCGTAATTTTTACCATTATAAGCCAAAATTTCAGAAGAATTTTCTTTAAAATGTGTAAAAACTACATTTGAAACCCCTTTTTTAATCCAAAAATTTTTAAAATTATTTTTAACTTTATAGTCTTCTGGTCTTAACTCACCAATTAAAACGGCTTTGTCAGATTCTAAAAATTGCAAATTTGGCGTTTTTTTCAAGTCAAAAATGGTAAAAAAAGATTGTTTGTTTTGGTCGAAAAATTTAGAAATTTGCAAAAAAGAAATGCCAATCACACAAACAAAAACCGCAATAGCATACTTAAATTCTTTGAAATAGAAAAGCAAAATCAAAAAAATCATTGCCAAATACATCAAAAAAGTTTCTGAAAGTGAAATATCAATGTTATTCAATAAAGAAAAAGGCAAATTCTGAACAAATTTGACAAAAAGATTATTCAAATAAATTAGTTTTTCGGTCAAAAAGCCCAAAATGTTTGGCAAAAAAGGCACAAAAGAAGTCAAAACTACCAACAAACTTCCTTGCAACATAAAAGTAGCTACAGGTACAACCACCAAATTCGCCAACCAAAAATACATCGGGAATTGATGAAAATAGTACAAAGAAATAGGAAAAGTGCTAATTTGCGCTGCCATAGACAAACAAAAAAGTTGCCAAATGGCATCAATAAATCGGTTTTTTGGGGCGTATAATTGGTAAATTTTTGGATGAAAAAACACAATTCCGATCACTGCCAAATACGATAATTGAAAACTTACACTCAACAACAAAAACGGATCGTAAGCCAAAATCACACAAGCCGAAATGCCCAAAGTATTGTAAAAATTGCGTTTTTTTTGCATTGCTTC
>RDXG01000370.1 GCA_004292785.1 Bacteroidota bacterium | reverse complement strand
ATTTTCTTTTCTTAATCCTACCAAATTGGCGTTTGCATCATTGATAATAATGGCATCTATGTAAGAATAAGAAGCATATACTTGCCAATTTTTAGCAATCTAGCCTGTAATGTCAATTTCAAAACCTCTGCTACGGTCTGCACCACGTTGCACCAATAAATCGGGCTGTGTGGGGTCGTTGGCATTCATCAAAATATTTTTTTGATTGATTTCATAAACCGACAAAGTAGCCAATAATTGCCCTTTGAAAAATTCACCTTTTGCCCCCAATTCTTTCAAATCACTTTCCAAAGGTTTGAATTGTGCTGCCGATTGGGTAGCCCAAAAGAAATTGCCTGTACTTGGCATCAAAGTTACAGTATTGGATTGCGGTTGAAAACCTGTAAGATAAGTACCATACACATTAATAATTGGCGTAACAGCGTAAGTTAAGCCAATTCGTGGAATAAGTGCCGTATTTTTGAATGACAATTCATTAGCGGTTTTATAGCCTGTAATGTCCTCAAACCATTCTTGACGAAGACTCAATAATGCCGATAATTTACCAATTTTGAATTGATTTTGAACATAAATGGCGTGTGTGGTCGTGAGTGCCGAAGGAACAGCCACACGACTGTTCATTGTGTAATCGTTGATATTACGAACCGTATAAGTTGGGTTATTCAAATCAAAATAATTGACATTAGGACGAGGAAAAGTAACTCCACCAACGCTAACGGTTTGATAATTAGCGGCATTAGCAAGTACAAAACTACCTGCTACACTACCATCTTTCAACAAAAAACCACGTGCTGCATTTTGTCCGCCACCTTTTATTTTGTGCCAACTGCTCAAATCATAACCTACCAAAAGTTTGTTACTAATTTTATCTTTTTGGAAATCAAAATTAAAATAGGTGCTAAAATTATCTATATTCCAATTTTGTTTGCGTTGCACAAGTTGCATTGCCACCAAAGAAGTAACAGGATTGTTGTTTATATCGCGTGCAAAAGCATTGGTAGTGCGGTGTTCTTGCAAATCTTCCTGCCAAGTTTGTTTCATATATTGGGCATTAAAACCACTATTTTTGGTGAATTTGTGCGACAAACTTGTGGTTAAAATAAATTCTTTTGATTTGAAAAAGTCATTGGCTGCCCCCAAATTTAGGCTACTTGGTGTGCTATTGAGTTTGGTTTCGCCTTTTACTGCCCCAAAAATTGGCTGTCCTCTGTCCAAATTACCATTTAATTGGCTAAAAATCATTTCTACATTGACCGAAGTTTTTTCGTTGGGTTTGTAGGTAAATGAAGGCGAAAGCAAAAACGAATTATTATTCACCAAATCTCTATAACTTTTCGCTTCTTGATACGCACCGTTCAAGCGATAAAGCAAAGTTT
This sequence comes from Bacteroidota bacterium, assembly GCA_004292785.1. GTDB lineage: Bacteria > Bacteroidota > Bacteroidia > Cytophagales > Thermoflexibacteraceae > RDXG01. The sequence continues at coordinate 5,972 of RDXG01000370.1, read as the reverse complement.
TGGATTCGTTCAAAGCACCTGTAAAATCTAATGTGCCTCGCAAAGTAGCAAAACTGCCTGCACTCAAAGTAATTTCTTTTTTGGTTTCCGCCAATGGTTTTTTTGTAACCATATTGATACTTCCACCAGGGTCGACACTGCTCATTGTGATAGAAGCAGCCCCTTTCAACACTTCGACTCTCTCGATATTGCTTGTCAAAGGTTGAATAAAATAGAATTGGCGGGTTCGCATACCGTTAAGGATTTGCCCTTCTTCGTTTTGGCTAATGCCTCTGATATTGTATTGGTTATAAAAACTCGAAGGCGTAACCCCACTCACTATTTTTACAGCATCGGCTAATTGGAAAGCCTGACGGTCGGCAATGAGTTCTTTGGTAATGGTATTCAAACTTTGAGAAAGTTCTAAATTCGAGATAGCAATTTTGGTTGCTGAAAAACTGTAATTCGACGTATAACTTTCTGCACTACGTCCCACAATTTCAACGCCTTGCAATTCGAGCAAATAAGATCTTAAGGCAATTTCCATAAATTCGGAAGTCGCCAAAATGGTATATTTTTGATACCCAACCGAAGAAATTTCCAAAGTGCCTTCGCCGTTTAAAGCAAAATTGCCCAAACTATCGGTTGCAGTGCCACTATTTGTGTTTTTGATACGCACACTTGCCCCTACCAAAGGGCGTTTGGTTTCTGAATCGCTTACTCGCCCGCGAATGGTTTGGGCATTGGCTTGCACGCCCAAAACAATTATCGAAAAGATAATGAGTAAATTTTTTTTCATTTTTTTAGTTTTAAAAATACTTGATTAATTTTTCATAAATTCCAAATACAATTTTTCCAATTCATTGGCACTTACTTCTTGGCTTTGAAGTTCTTTTACCAAAACTCCTTTTTTGAGAATCCCAATGCGGTGGCAAACTTCGCGCACCCTAAAAATGTCGTGAGAAGCCATCAAGATAGTCGCACCTTCGGCAGCCAATTTTTTCAATAATTCGGAAAGTTCGTTGCTTGCCAAAGGGTCGAGTCCGCTTGCGGGTTCGTCCAAAAGATAGACTTTTGCTTTTTTGGCGTAGGCTATCGCAATGCCTACTTTTTGACGCATACCTTTCGAATAATCGGCTATTTTTTTGTGATGGGCTTCACTTTGCAAACCACAAGTTGTAAGGAAATTTTGTAGTTCGGTTTTGGTATATTTCAAGCCTGCTAATCGGCAGAAATAATCCAAATTTTCGATGCCTGATAGATAAGGATACAAATTGACGTTTTCGGGAATATAGCCAATGAGTTGGCGGACTTGTTGGGCTTGTTGGGAAGTGTCCAAATTATTAATTTTTACCGTTCCCGAATCGGGAGCTAAAAAACCCAACAACATATTAATCGTAGTAGATTTTCCTGCCCCGTTTGCCCCCAAAAGTCCCATAATTTCGCCTTTTTTGACTTGCAAATTGAGATTTTGAACCGCAGGACTGCCTTTGAAGGCTTTATTGACTTGGTGAATGTGTATCATAAAACAATCTTTATAAATGCAACAACACTGCAAATATAAAGATTAATTTTTTAAATGCAACAATGTTGCGTTTATTTTATTGCGTATAAGAATGTCATGAAGAACTGTTTTTACTTTATTCAATAAGAAATACTCAAAAAAAAGACTACTTTTGCAAAAAAAATCATTTTCATGAACAAATATTTTTTGCTTTATCTCAAAGGAATTGCTATGGGCGCAGCAGATGTAGTTCCTGGTGTTTCAGGCGGTACGATTGCCTTTATTTCAGGAATTTATCAAGAACTCATCGACTCCATCAGGGCAGTAAATCCGACAGCTTTAAAATTATTGCTAAAATTTGACATCAAAGGGCTTTGGGCGCATCTAAACGCCACTTTTTTGGTGGTTTTGCTTTCAGGAATTGGCACTTCTATTTTGTTGCTTTCTTCTTTGGTTTTGTACTTGCTCGACACTTATCCTGTGTTGTTGTGGTCGTTTTTTTTGGGTTTGATCATTGCTTCTACGGTTTTGGTTGCCAAAACGATTGGCAAATGGTCTATTGGCGTGATTATCAGTGCTTTGATCGGAATTGGAATTGCCTATTGGACAACCGTAGCCACACAAGTTCAAACGCCAAATGATCTTTGGTTTATATTTTTGTGCGGAATGATTGCCATTTGCGCCATGATTTTACCGGGGATTTCGGGTAGTTTTATTTTGGTTATTTTGGGCAAATACGAATACATTTTGGGTTCTCTGAAAGAACTCAATTTTGCCGTAATTTTTACTTTTGCGGCGGGTTGTTTGCTTGGAATTACATCTTTTTCTCATGTCTTAAATTTTATGCTCAAAAAATATCATGACCTTGCGATTGCGTTGTTGGCGGGCTTTATGGTGGGTTCTTTGAACAAAGTTTATCCTTGGAAAAAGGTGCTGGAAACCTACACAGACCGACATGGTGTGGTAAAACCCTTAGTTACAGAAAACGTTTTTCCTAGCGAATACGCAGGCGATCCTTATCTGATTTCTAGTATTTTGCTGATGATTTTTGGTTTTGCGGTGGTGTATTTTATTGAAAAAATGGCAGTGAAAAAAGAAGTTGAATAGTTGATTTTTTCTTAATTTTTTATTTTATTTGCAAAAACTATTATAAGGCTTCGAGCTTTATAATAGTTAAAATTTAGCAAAATTATTTAACAAACGAAAATGCAAAATACTGAAAATCAAGTATTTAATTCTATACGGCTCGATTTGTCGGCACTTGGCGAATTTACTTCTGACCAATTGGTCGAACTTTCTGCCAAAAATCCGCTTCTGAAAATCGAATCCGAAGGAAGAACCATTTTAATCATCAAAACTGCCATGAATCATTTGAACAATCAAAGTAATTTAACTGAATTACTCATAGAATTAGGTATTTGGAACAAAACCATCAACGAAGGAAAAGGTAAACTTTTGGATTCTGGCGGTTCTATCGAATTTTCTGATGGCAGTGGTAAAATGCCCGATATTACTTATATTCTCAAAGAAAAATTGCGAGATCACCCAAAAGCAAAAGTTTTGTTGGTTCGCCCTGATTTTGTGGCAGAATATGTTTCTACTTTTGATAGTTTGACCGAAGCAAAAGCAAAAATGGAGTTTTATATGAGTCAAGAAGTGCCTTTAGCGTGGCTAATTGTACCAAAAGAAACGCAAACTTATATTTATGAACCAAACAAAGATGTCCGAAAATGTGCTTTTGATCAAGTATTAGACGGTGGAGAAGTTTTGAAAGATTTTAAAATTGTTTTGAGTCAAATTTTTGAATGATGATGTTTTTTCTTGACCTTTATTTTAAGACTCGATGCCTTATAAAAGTCAAGAAAAATTTAATCAATAAAACGTTTTTGGATAGGCGCATAAGAGTCTATTCTGCGATCTCTTAGAAAGGGCCAATGCACTCTATAAGAATCGCAAAGACTCAAATCTAATTCTTGAACGTGAACTTCCTCTTGGTCATGAGAAGCCAAATACAACAATTTTCCAAAAGGATTTGACACAAAAGAACCGCCCCAAAATTGCATATCTGCCTCATTACCAACCCTATTCACAGAAACCACATACACGCCATTTGCCACCGCATGAGAACGCTGAATGGTCTGCCAAGCATTGTATTGCTCCTCGTTTACTTCCGCAGTTTGGCTAGTTGCCCAACCAATTGCCGTAGGATAAAACAAAATTTCTGCACCCATCAAAGCCGTAATTCGAGCCGCTTCAGGATACCATTGATCCCAACAAATCAAAATACCAATTTTTCCAAAGGTGGTATCAAAAACTTTGTAACCCAAATCGCCTGGCGTAAAATAAAATTTTTCGTAATAAGCAGGATCGTCAGGAATGTGCATTTTGCGGTATTTTCCCAAATATTCGCCTTTTTCGCTAATGACGGCGGTAGTGTTGTGATACAAACCGCTTGCCCGCTTTTCGAACAAAGACGCAACAATGACCACGCCCAATTCTTTGGCAATCGGCAAAAGTGCCTGCGTAGTTTCGCCATCGGGAATGGCTTCGGCTAAGGCAAAATTGTCGTAAGATTCTACATCACAGAAATACAAAGACGTAAATAATTCTTGCAAACAAACAATATTCGCACCTTTGGCGGCGGCTTCTCGAATTTTTTCGATGGATTTAAGAATATTCGCCTTTTTTTCGGAAGTACAAGTCATTTGTACTAAGGCAACTTTTGTTTTTTTCATTTTTAAGCAAATTTTTCGCAATTTTGGAAAAAAAGAAGGATATTTTAGGGAAATCAAATGAATTTTTAATGAATTTTATTTTTAAGCACATTTTTTTAGGCAAATAAAATTTTGATTTTCGGTAGTTTACCTGAATTCACAGACTAAAGTCTGTGCTACATTTGTTTTGTCCGATTACTTATGTTTGTTACACACAAAAAAAATATTTTTAAAATAAGAAAAAATATTTTAAAAATTAAAACCTTGATTTTCAGTTATTTATTGTTTTTAAGAGGTAATTATTTTAGCTTTTAAAAAAAAATAAAAATATTTTCTAAATTAATGCAACCTTTTTAAAAGGGCTAGGGTCATAACGCAAAGGTTTGTGATAACTAGGTTTAGTCGTGTATAAAAGAAAGCAATTTGCAAAATTTGTATTTGTTTTTTTGGAATGATTAATTTTCCTAATACCTTTGCAGACAAATTTTATTTCTTTTTTTTTATTTCTAACTACAATTTTTAAAACTCTATTCGTATGAATAAGAATTTATTAAAATACTCTTCTCGCTTTATGGCAGTTTTGATGGCATCAGCTATCTTTACTTCTTGCGCGAAAGATGAGTTCACAGAAAAAAATGCTCTCGATCTTGAATTGAGAAGAATGAGAGTTCAAGATTCTATCGCAATGGCAGATAGCAAATTGGCTCAATCTCAAAAAATCCAATTGTTGCAATACCAAAGACAAATTGACTCTTTGACAGCTATTGACGCAGGTGGAAAAGTATTCTATTCAGTTGTTCCAGTAAATGCTACTTTCACTACTTTTGGTGCAGGTGATGGCAGAGCTGAAAATGCTGAAGGTGAAGACGGAGCTACCGTAACTGCTAGCCAATACGGTGTTACTATCGTTTCTGCTGGTGCTAAAAATGGTGTTTATACTTTCCCTGTATTGCACTCTGGCGAAGTTTCTGTAACAGTTGTGAAAGCTGGTTTCTCTACTGCTAACTACATTGCTAACTTGACTCCAACAGGTCCTGTGGCTAACGGTAAAATTACTTATGTTGGTAACATCATTCCTTTGTTCAAAGTTTCTACGGTTACATCTGAGATGGCAACTGTAAGAGGTAAAGCATGGGTTGAAACAGATTTGACGAACTCTGCTAGAGAATTTGCTCCTGCGGGAACTACTTTTACTGCACAAGTTGACGTAACTCGTATGTCTACTATGAACGGTGTTACTAAATCAGTATTTAGAAGACGTTTCATTGAAGAAAATAACAACCAAGACTTCGGTGTTCAAGGCGGAAACCCTGGTACTGGCGGTGTAGTTGGTTCTGGTGGAACTTCAAGCAATGGAAACCCATCAAACTTCAAAAATGGTTATATCCAAAGATTTGGTTATGAAATGACTGGCTTGCCTACAGGTACTGTAAACGCAACTGGTGATTATTCATTCCTTTCTCCTGCTTCTGCATCTGGTTTGCCTATCAAATTGGAGTTCTCTGAATTTATTACAGACAGAACTTATTATGCAAACAACGCTGTCGTTACAAAACGTTTTGCTTACGGTCCTAACGTAACTGAAGATATGTACGGAGTAGGCATTAATCCTGCGACTGTTACTTTCAAAGCATTTGAAACTGAAGCAGTTGTAACTCCTACTTACACTCCTGAAGCATTGGGTACTTCTGTTGGTTCTGTATCTATTCGTAACAAAGGTTTGTATTTGTTAGCTCCAAACGTTACAGGTGCTACTGGTAAAAACGCTACTTACA
>RDXG01000369.1 GCA_004292785.1 Bacteroidota bacterium | reverse complement strand
GGCGCAGAACAGAATTGGAAATGCTGTTGAGTATTTTTGATCAGTCGAATAGGTCTGAACATCATCATATTTTGAATATTTCTGAAAACGATTTTCCCGAAAAATACAGAGATATTATTCGGCGTTTGCAAAAAGCCCAAAGTGAACAGGCTTTGCGCAACCAAATGACTTTGGAAGACGATTTGCGCTCACAAATAGAAAATGTTTGGCGCGAATCTGCGGAAAATAAGGAAAAAATTGCCAAGCAGGAAAAAGTGATCGAGGCAAAGGAAAAAGCTCTTTCGGAAAGTAAAAAAGCCATTAAAGAAAGCAAAAAAGCTATCAAGGCTAAGGAAAAAGCCCTTTCGGAAAGCAAGCAAACCATCGAAGAGAAGGAAAAAGCTCTTTTTGAAAGCAAACAAGCCATCGAGCAAAAAGAAAATGAACTTGTCAAAAAAGACAAAGTTCTAGAAGATCAACAGGCAATGATCCAAAAGCTGAAAGACGAACTCGATAAAATAAAACACAAATAATTTTAAACATTTTGGGTATTTTATGTGTTTTATTCTAGTATTTTAGTTATTTATAAATTTTTTAAAATTATGTATCCTCAACATCTTACACAACCTATGAAGGAAGATTTGACTTCTGTAGGTTTTTCTGATATAACAAGTGCCGATCAAGTGGTTGAATTGCTTAAAAAACAAGGAACTACTTTGTTGGTAGTCAATTCTGTTTGCGGTTGTGCGGCAGGTGCGGCTCGTCCTGGTGTGAAGTTGGCTTTAAAAAAATCGGCTAAAAAACCAGATCATTTGGCAACAGTTTTTGCAGGAGTTGATGCCGAAGCTGTACAAAAAGCACGTCAATTTTTAGCGCCTTATCCGCCTTCTTCGCCTTCTATTGCTATTTTTAAAGATGGCGAATTGATCCATTTTGTAGAACGCCACCACATTGAAGGCAGATCGGCAGACATGATTGCCGCACATTTGGAAGAGGCTTTTAAAGAGTTTTGCAACTAATTTTCAAACTTTTATAAGGTTTTAAAGCCTTATAAAAGTTTGAATTTTTAACAAAAATTTATTCATTTTATAAAGCATGATTTTTGTAGCAAAAATTTATAATATCATTTTAAAATTTTTATTGCTAAACTTATTTATCTGTATATTTTGTAGTCAAACAACCGCCCAAAATTGTGGAAAAGTTTGGTTACATCTCACAAAACGCAAAATTCTTTCCGATTTTGTCAAAGCAAAATACAATTTTGACATTCACCCCGATCAAATTCAAATCGATCATCTTGCTTTGCCTGTCGGAATTCCCTACGCTTATGCTTGCCAAAACTTGCCCAAATATACTCCTGTGGTCATTTTTTCTAAAACAAAAAAGAAGTTATTTTTAGAACCAAAAACAGCTCAAGCTTGGACAAAACTCAAAGAAAAGGCTCGAAAATCGGGCTTTAAACTCGAATTGTATGCCGCTTATAGAAATTGGGCTGAACAAAAAAAAATGATCGCGAAATATGGAAAAAAAGTAGCCGAAAAACAGGGCTATTCCGAACATCATATTGGTACGGCGATAGATATTGCAGACATCAGAAAAGACAACCAAAAATTTGCTTGGTTGCTTCAAAATGCCTTTGAATACGGTTGGATACCAAGTTATTATTTCAGACAAAATTCCCAAATTCCCAAATCAAAAAAGAGGCATGGCATTGGCGGTATGTGGGAAAATTGGCAGCAAGAAAATTTTATTGTGTTTGGGAAAAAGAAATTCTGGAAATTTTGGGACAAATGCAACAAATAAAAAAAAGATAAACAATTTTACGAAATAATAATTATTGCTAAAACATATATTTTTTATAAAAAAAAACATGGAATTAAAAAAAGTTGCCCTCAACGATTTGCACGCCAAATTAGGAGCAAAAATGATCGGATTTGCGGGTTTTAATATGCCTGTTCGCTATTCTACGGACACAGAAGAACATTTGGCGGTCAGAAATGGCGTAGGAGTTTTTGACGTTTCGCACATGGGAGAGTTCATGATCAAAGGCGAAAAAGCATTGGATTTGATCCAAAGAGTTACTTCTAACGATGCTTCTGTTTTGACTGACGGAAAAGTACAATATTCTTGTTTGCCAAACCAAAAAGGCGGAATTGTGGACGATTTATTGGTTTACAGAATCAAAGAAAATGAATATATGTTGGTGGTGAATGCCTCGAATATCGACAAAGATTGGGCTTGGATTAGCCAATTCAACAACGAAGGCGCAGAAATGATCGATATTTCTAATAAAACCTCGCTTTTTGCAGTTCAGGGCGCAAAAGCCGTAGAAGCCATGCAAAGTTTAACCGAAATTTCTTTGGCAGACATGAAATATTATACTTTCCAAATTGCCAAATTTGCAGGTGTAGAAAATGTGGTCATTTCTGCCACAGGATACACAGGAGCAGGCGGCTTTGAGCTTTACGTACCCAACGAATCCGCAGAAATTGTTTGGAATAAAATTTTTGAAGCGGGCAAAAACTTCGACATCAAACCCATTGGCTTAGGGGCAAGGGATACTTTGCGTTTGGAAATGGGTTATTGTTTGTACGGAAACGACATCGATGACCAAACTTCGCCTTTAGAGGCAAATTTGGGTTGGATTACTAAGTTTACAAAAAACTTTACCAATTCCGAAAATTTGCGTAAACAAAAAGAAAAAGGAGTTGAAAAACTATTGATCGGCTTTGAAATGATCGAAAAAGCAATTCCAAGATCGCATTATGCCGTTGTAGATTCAGAAGGCAACAGCATTGGGCAGGTAACTTCTGGCACGCAATCGCCTTTATTAAAAAAAGGAATTGGCATGGCATACGTAAAAACTGATTTTGCAAAAGTGGGTAACGAAATTTTTGTAGTGGTTCGAGACAAAGCATTTAAGGCGCAAGTAATCAAATTGCCTTTTGTGAAAAAATAAAAATGTTTAGAAATAATATTTTAGCAAAAGTGTTATTTCTAAACCATTTTACGAATATCTTTGATTTTCTTGGCTACAAAAAAATCAAATCTTTGTTTAAATTTGCTAAAAAAAAATTTATGAGAAAATTATTGAATAAATATTTGTTGTTTTTGCTAGGAATGTATCTGTTTTCTTGTGGTTCTAAAAACATGGAATTGGCTAACGGCAAATATTGCATGGAATTTAACAATTTGGTTAGCAAAAATTATCTGCATTTGGAAATCAAAGAAGATAGCGTTTTTGGAACAATTGGCGGAACGATTGAAGACAAAAAAAATGCCTATTATACTTCTTATCAAGGCTATTTTAAAGGAATAAAAAAGGATTCGGTGCTAATGGTGGAAGTGGTGCAAACCATCGAAAACGACAAACAAGTTCTCAAAGAACAATGGATTTTTAGGGACAGTTTGTTAATCAAAGGCAAAGATCAATACAAAGTTATTCCTTGCGATAAAGTGGATCAGTCTAATGCTGAAAATGCCAATATTTTTGGCAAAGAAATGAAAGTTTCTTGGAATATTGAACTCAACGAAAAAGAAAGCGAACCCAAAACCTCACTTTTTTTGTCTTGGAATGGCAAACAAGCAAAAATTGCGGAAAGTTTGAACGGAGAATTTGCAGAATTAGAAAAAGAGGAGTACGCGCAGTACAAAATTCCAAGCACAGCTTTAACAGCTTGCAGTGGTTTTTGGGGCGGTTTGTTGCAAGTTTATTATGCAGAACGCAAAAATGAAGATGAATTATTGATAAAAATTGGTTTTCAAGACGAAGGCGATGCTCCTTTTGCCTTCGAAAAAGAAATGATCATCAAAACTACAGATTTTGGGTCTTTTAGCTCTTTCCAAAGTCCAACTCTAAGCGAAGAAGAAGCCACAGAACTGCTTTCAGAAGCCTTTAATGCCTATTATTACTTTTTGGGAGGAGGCGATGGAAAAAACATTGTTCGTGCCAACGGCTACCGAACTTTAGGTTCTGATCTGGACACTCGCCAAAAACTAAATACTTATTTGCAACAAGTTTTTTCTGCAAAAGCCATTGCTTTATTGACCAAAGATTTGAAAGAAAATAACGGAAAATTGTCGCAATTAGACGCAGACGGAGGCAGCATTGCAGATTGGGAAGCGGCTATAATTGAAGTTGTCAAAGATTCGCCTACCGAAAAAACCTATATTTTTAATGTTCCTTTGGGAGAAACCGATGAATCGATCAAAGAAAATGTAAAATTGGTTTACGAAAAAGGTTGGAAAGTTGATGCGCCTTTGCCTAGTTTCTAAGAGTATTTTTATTTGTTGGACAATCTAAAAAAATAAAATTGTCCAACAAATATTTGATAAAATAAAAAAAATCTGAATAAGTGAAAATATTTTCTATCAATTCTTCTAATGCTGCATTAAAAACTAAATCATATTTTTCAAAATCTTTTTCTTTCTTTTTAAGTAATGTTCTCAAAACATATAAATCTGTTCAAAAAAATATTGTTAATAATTTTAATTGGCATAAAAAAGTCTTTTTTCTGGAAATGTAAAAATGTAATTCTATTTTTTAAAGAAATTTTTAAAAGCTAATTTCCTTACTTCATAATTCTTTTATACTTTTGTGAATATTCTAATTTTGCACGCAAACGATCAAATAATTTTTATAAAATCAAAAATATGCCAAATTACAAAAATTTTGAAACCAATGCGGTCAGAACGCAAACCGAAAGGACTCAACACCGCGAACATTCTGTGCCAATTTACGCTACCTCTAGTTTTGTTTTCAATGATGCAGAACAGGGCAGGGCTTTATTTGCAAGTGAAATAGACGGAAATATTTATACCCGATTTTCGAATCCAAACAATGACGAATTTATCGAAAAACTTTGTTTGTTGGAAGGCACAGAAGACGGTATGGCAATGTCTTCGGGCATGGCAGCTATGTTTTGCAGTATGGCAGCTTTTTTGAAATCAGGAGATCACATTTTGGCTTCTCGTTCAGTTTTTGGCTCTACGCACCAAATTTTAACCCAATTAATGCCACGTTGGGGCATTACGCACACTTATGTAGATTTGCAAAATCCTGCAAGTTGGGAAGGACAAATTACCAAAAATACAAAAATGATTTTTTTGGAAACACCTTCAAATCCTGGTCTTGACATTATTGATTTGGAATGGCTTGGGAAATTGGCGAAAAAACACAAAATCATTTTGAATGTAGATAATTGTTTTGCAACGCCTTATTTACAAAATCCTGCCAAATGGGGAGCGCACATTGTAACCCATTCTGCTACCAAATTTATTGATGGACAAGGCAGAGTTATTGGCGGCGCGGTTTTGGGTACAAAAGAGTTGATCAAAGAAGTTCGTTTTTTTGCAAGACATACAGGCCCTGCGATGTCGCCTTTTAATGGTTGGTTATTGTCTAAAAGTTTGGAAACTTTGGCGGTCAGAATGGAAAAACATTGCGAAAATGCTTTGAAAATTGCTCAATTTTTGGAAAGTCATAAAGAAATTGTTTGGGTAAAATATCCGTTTTTACAATCTCATCCCGCTTACGAATTGGCAAAAAAACAAATGCTTCATGGCGGAGGTTTGCTTACTTTTGAGTTGAAAGGTGGTTTTGAAAGAGGTAAAAAATTCTTGGATAATGTCAAAATGCTTTCTTTAACTGCAAATTTGGGCGATACTAGAACCATTGTAACTCACCCTGCTTCTACAACTCACTCAAAATTAACGGGAGATGAACGCCAAGCAGTAAATATTACAGATGGTTTGGTGCGTCTTTCAGCAGGTTTGGAACACGTGGACGACATTATTGCAGACTTGGATCAGGCAATTAAAAAATCTGGAAAAAAAGCAAAAAAAGATAAATAATTGGAAATTTTTATTCAAAAAAAAAGCGAGCAGTATTTCTACTGTTCGCTTTTTTTTGAGTAATTTTTTATTTTTTAAAACAAAGAAGTTAATTTGAATTTGAAATCAGGCATTACTTGGCGTTCTTTGTAAGTTGCCCTGAAAAAATAATTACCTTCTTTCAAACGATCTTTAAACTCAAAGTTCAATTTTCCTTTGCCTGCACTCACATTGACAGGAGTTTTTGGAAAATTTGTGATTGGTTTTCCATCTTTGTAAAGCGTCAAAATGATCTGTTTAGGCGATCCGTCATCATCAAAAACCTTTGTTCCAACGTTAAAACTAATAACCAATTTTTCAGTCTGTGAAGGTCTGTGTCTGCCTTGGTCATCAAGTTCTACATCTCTACCTTTGAAATTATAGGTAGCCATAAAACCATAAACCACACTTTCTCTCACGTCTTCACGTTTGGTCAAAGCATCATTTTCTTTTCTCAAATCATCAATTTGTCTTTGTGCTTTTGCAAGCAAATCACGAAGTTCGTTTCTGTCGTTGATCACACTATCCAAAGCCAAACGCGTTTGGTTTTGTTCTTTATAAACTTCTTCCAAACGTAATTTTTCCGTTTTTAATACTTCTAACTGTGCTTTAGTGCCTTTAAAATCTTTGATACTTTTTGCCAACTGACCAATTAAGCCTCTGTTTTTGTCAAGAGCTTTGTCCAATTCAGACTTATAACTGTTGATTTGTTGTTTGGCATTAGAAACAAAGTTTGCGGTATTTTGGTCGCGATCATTTTCAATTCTATCAATGATTTGAGTATATCTGATCTGGCTTGCTTCCAAATCAGCCATTTGCTTAAGGGCTTTATTTGGCTCTTTTTCGATCATTAATTTGCTCACTCTAATTTCTTCAGCAATTTTAGCCAATTCCACACGTGCCGAATCGGGGTTAGAATAAATAAAAGTGCCATCGCTTGTATTGGCAATTTCCCCATTGATTCGACTTTCTAGCAAAGCAATTTCATTAGAAAATTCTACGAGATCATTTTTATCTCGATTTTTTTGCTTGTTTACCACCCAAATTCCACCCGCAAATAAAGCAGCAGAAAGTAGCGCAACTACAGCAATGAACGTTAATTTTTCAGTATTCATACAATTTTTTTTTAACTTGAAAACTTGGGTTAAATTTTACGCTAAAAAATGATTTTACAAAATTTTTTGGCAAATATTCTTCTAATAAACGTTTTTTTTTAAGAATATTTTATATTTTTTAACAAAATGTACAGAAAATAAAACACTACTTTCTAATAATTGTTTTAAAATTATTGGAAAGTAGCATTTTTTGTACATTGGATATAAAGTTACTATTTCAGAGCCATTTCATGAGCTTTGTCGTAATGTACTCTTAATTGTTTCCAATCAAAAATTTCGGCAGAAGCCTCTACCCTATTTCTTTGTGTAATTCTATCCCTTCTGTTTTGTTGAATAAAATTATACATATATGCAGAAAGCTGTATTGCCGCAGATTCATAGTCTTTTGAACGGCGATTGACCACAAAAATACCTCTGTGATCGTGGTCTGGAATGGTTTGAAGCACATAATCTCCAAAACCTGCCAAATCACTGGTTAAAGCAGGAACTCCGCTGGCAATACATTCCAAAGGCGTATATCCCCAAGGTTCGTAATAACTAGGGAAAACTCCCAAATGGCAACCACGCACAAATTGACCGTATTCTATGCCAAATAAAGGATTTGTCGGCGCAATAAAATCAGGGTGATAGACTATTTTTACACGATCATCAGGTTTATTTACCAAACCAGAATTTCGAAGGAAAGCCAAAATTTCATCTGTAGAATCGTCTTCTAAATTATGTGTAATAACACTTGGTAATTGTTTGGATTTCCATGACTGAATGGTTCTACGCAAACGTAATTTCCAATAATCATCTACAAATTCGCTTAAATCAGGCATTTTTTGTCCGTCTCCAACTGCTGCTGCATAAAAAAGTTTGTTTCCAACTTGCTTGCGAATTTCGCTGCAACATTGGCGGATCTCCTCCATGACTCCTCTGGACTGCAACACTTGCGGATTAATAGATTTGAAAGGTTTTTTAGTAATAAAAAACATCACAATCGTAATTGGACTATTTTCTTGTTTTAATCTCCAATTGAGTCTTGCTAAGGCTTCTAAAGTCAAATCAAAACCTTTGTTGCTGTATTCGTAGCGTCCAGAAGTGAAAAAATAAAGGGTATTGTCCAAATCAAATGAATAACTTTGAAAAAAATGCCCCATCACAAACTCATTAATTTCTTCTTTGTACTGCAAATGCAAATTTTGGAACTCATGCAAAGCCGTAAAACGTTGAATATTCAAACCATTTGGCAACATCACATCTGGAGTTCTTCCCAATAAATGCGTACATTCTTTGCCTGTAACTTGGCTTACTGTTGTAAAACAATCAGAAGCCAAAGCAGCTGTTCTTTCTATTCTAACGGCAGGTTCAATATTAAAATATTTTGCCTCTTTTAACCAATCTACAAAAGGCAAATGATCGTAAAATTGTGGGTCATTCATTGCCAAATATCTACCCAACAAAGTTGCATGAGTAGTAAAAACGGTACGAATTGGCATTTGTTCGCGCCTAATTGCAGGAATTGGAGTGGCTGCCATCCATTCATGAAAATGAGCCACTATTTTTGTTCCATTTTGTGCTTCTATTTGCGAAAAAAGCCCTAAAAATACTTTCATCAAATAACCAAAAGCAACTACTTGGTTGTGCAACTCGTCAGTAGCGGGTGAAGGAATGCCATGATGATCCCAAAGTTCGTATTTAATTTCGGACAACCTGCCATAAACGCTATAAGGATTAAAAAGTATGGTACGCGGTCTGCCTGTAACCAACCACCTGCCATAAAAAACTTCATAACCCATCTGTCGCATTTTAAGAACTACTTGCATTACAGAGTCGTCTGTATCTTCTTCTGTGCGATCAAAGACAGGATTTGCACTAGACGGAAAATAGGGACCCATTAATAAATAATTATCTTTCCATTTTTCCATCATGCTTGGCACTTTGGAACGTAATACAGTATAAATACCGCCGACTTGATTACAGACTTCCCAAGAAGATTCGATCAGTAGGGTGTTGTTTTGGTTCATATTGATTGCGAATGTATATCGTGAATAAATGTTAGCTAATGCCTTTGCTTATTGAAATGTAATTTAAACTTATCTGTTTTGCAAATGTTTTTGTAAATATTTTTTTTACGAAGTATTTTTTTATGAAAAACAAAAAATTTAAAATACTAAATATGAATTTTTATCCTTCAAACGCTTAAAAACCTGATCTTTTCCATAAAAAAAACTCAAATCTTTATGCTTTCGAACAAAATTTTGAAAATCTGCCACAGATTTAAAACTTTCCTTAATATTTTCGGTCAAAGGCGACAAAGTGATCTGATCTGTGCCTTTTTTTAGGCGATAGATCAAATAAAGCTCTTCGGTTTCGCTGGGTTTGACATTAAAATAAAGTTGCCCATCAATATCTGAAATCGAGGCTAAATAAGTTTTTTGGCTAAAACTTTTATCTGATTCGCTATACACATTTTCCTCGATCTTATATTGGTGATCGTTATGTTGAAGGATTGCAAAAAAATCTTTATTGATTTGGTTTTTGTTTGTCCATTTTCCCAAAAAATAATCATCTATCACCATGCCTTTTTCGCTTAATGGCACATTCGACTGATAAGGGCAAGCCATACAAAGGAATAACAAACTGATAATCAACAAATTAAGAAAATATTTTTTCATCATAAAAAAGTGTTTTTATCTGTAATGTTAATGATATTTTTTCATTTTTTCAAATGTTTTGCCTTATTTTTTTAAATATTTTGATCTCCAATAAATGCGGATTTTATTTATTTTTT
>RDXG01000368.1 GCA_004292785.1 Bacteroidota bacterium | reverse complement strand
AAAAGCAAAAATAAGAAAAAGTTTTTACAAAAATAAAATATCTATCAGCCCTTTTTGTCCTGCATAGTTTTTGGCACTACTGTAAAGGTAATGCTCTGGTTCTTCTACCCAACCTTCCACTACGGGATTTTTATGGATATAATCTAGTTTTTGCTCTTTAAAACGATTGCTAATCAATTCTTCTGCATGATTGTCTTGTTGCCAAAATTGGTGTTTGGTATTGCGACTATTTTTTTGAGCCGCTCTTTTAAAAAACCAAATCAACCACTCTTTCCTACTTTCTATCTCCGCCTGAATAGAATCTATGATTTTTGCCGAAGTAAATTTTTTTAAATCTCTTAAAATATCACTTAAATAATAACCCTCTTTTGCCCTAATAATCAAGTGAATATGGTTGCTCATCAAACACCAAGCAAAAATTTCTAAGCCTTTTTTTTCTTGACAATATCGTAGACTTTCGACCATGATGTCTTTATAACGTTGTCTGGTAAAAACATCTATCCAATAAACAATAGCAAATGTTACAAAATAAATGCCATCTGGATTACTTAAACTATAAGGTCGTTGCATCGAATTTCTGTAATTAAAATGATGTTTAGCAAAATTTAAGAGTTAATGCTTATTCTTACAAAAGCAAAAATAAGAAAAATGTAGGAATTAAAACTTACTCCGTTGTTTGTGTCCGCACAACCAACCTATGCTTGTTTGTCAAATATTTTGTCGGACAATTCATAAATAGATTTTCAAATTAGCAAACAAATTTATTCAAAAAAAAAACTAATTTTGCCAAATAAAAATAAAAAAAATGGAAAAACCCTTAATGATTATCGGCGCAACAAGTTTGGGTAAAGTTGCTGTCGATATTTTTAAAAGTAATGAAGTGTTAATTTATGGTATTTTGGAAGAAGATGTAAATTTGCATCAAACGCAAATTCAGGACATTGTGGTTTTGGGTTCTTTGGAAGACGACCAACTTCTGCGAATCATTGGCAAAGATTGCGACGCTTTTGTGGCAGTGGATGAACCTAAAAAACGCCTAGAAATTGTAGAAATGTTGAACAAAACCCGAAAAGTAATGCCTGTAAATGCAATTCATACAAAAGCATGGGTTGAAGAATCGGCTTTTTTGGGGCATGGAAATTTGTTAAATGCGGGCGTAATTATTGGTTCTAATAGCAAAATTACTAACCATTGTTTGTTGGGAATAGGCGTAATGGTGGATTCTGAATGTGAAATTGCAGATTTTGTGCAAATTGGGGCAGGTAGTATTGTGGGAGCAAAAGTGAAAATTGGGGAATATGCCCTCATTGGTTCAGGAGTTACGATTGCAACCAATGTAAAAATTGGCAAAAATGCCAAAATTATTGCAGGTTCGGTGGTGGTTAGAGATGTGGCGGACAACGAAACTGTTTTTGGTGTGCCTGCCCAAAAAATTTAATATAAGCAATAGAGTATATTTATCTGGCACCTCAAAAGTGTCGGATAATTCTGATTATCAAGGATTTATGATAAAAAATAGACTAAACTAATTTTGTCTTACTACTTATGAAAAAAATAGTCATTTTAGATGGGCATTGTGTAAATCCGCAAGGCGATTTGGATTGGAAAATCTTTGAAAAATTTGGCAAAATCACCTATTTTGACCAAACTCCTCCCGATTTGATTGTAGCAAGGGCAAAAGATGCAGATTTGGTTTTGTTCAACAAAATTTATCTGAACAAAGATGTTTTGCCAAAATTGCCTAAACTCAAATATATTGGGTTAATGTCCACAGGTTACGATACTGTTGATTTGCAAATTGCTAAAAATCAAGGGATTACGGTTTGTAATGTGCCTTCTTATTCCACCGATTCGGTGGCGCAACATACTTTTGCATTGATTTTGGCTTTGTGTAACCGCGTAGAAAATTATGCCAAAAAAGTGGCTACAGAATGGTCAGTTTGCCCTTATTGGTGTTATTGGGAGAATCCTGTTTTGGATTTGGCGGGAAAAACTTTGGGTTTGATTGGTTTTGGGCAAATTGGACAAAAAGTAGCACAAATTGCGCTTGCTTTTGGCATGAAAGTTATTTTTTACAACAGAAATGCGCAAAACCAATCGGGTTTGAATGTGAGTTATTCCAATTTAGATAACTTGTTTGCAAGCTCCGATTTTGTGAGTTTGCATTGTCCTTTAAATGATGATAATCAGGGTTTTATGAATAAATTTTATTTAGAAAAAATGAAATCTTCCGCCTTTTTGATCAACACAAGTAGGGGCAAATTGATTCAAGAAACAGATTTGAGAAATGCCATTTTGGAAGGAAAAATTGCAGGAGCAGGCTTAGACGTGGTGGCACAGGAACCTCCTCCTGCCGATCATCCTTTGTTTAACCTACAAAACTGCTTGATTACGCCACATTTGGCTTGGGGAAGTTTGCGATCTCGCCAACAATTAATGTCTGTTTTGCTTGAAAATATAGCTGCTTTTTTGGAGGGAAAACCACAAAATTCAGTGATTTAGCTTTGCGTTTGCCTTTGGATTTTCAGGCTTTGGCAAACGTAATTTTTTTCAATTTATTTGTAAAATTGTCTTTTGATTTTTACCTTTGAAAATTGTATAGGAATAAAATTATGTATAAGTAATTATGCACAATTATCAAGGAGTTATAGCAGTGAAATAATGTAAACTAATTTATTTTTACTACTTAAAAAAAATTAATTTTATGAAAAAATTAAGAGAAAGCATTTTTTTTGTCGTTGAATTTGACGAAAAAATGGGCTTATTAAAAAGCAAATGGTTGCCTGCATCTTCTGAAATAACAGAGAACGAAATTAAAGAAGAAATCAATCTGGTAACCGATTTTATATTGGTACACAAACCCAAATATTGCCTTTCAGACAATAGCACACAAGGATTTGTTTTTAACATAGACATTCAGAATTGGGTTGCAGCAACATTGGCGATGGCTTTTATACAGGTTGGACTTAAAAAATTTGCTTTACTGATGCCCGTTGATTTTATCACTGGCTTGGCATTGGAACAAACCGTAGAAGAAGCAGGTAATTTACCATTTGAATTACAATATTTTAAAGATGAAAAAGATGCCCTAACATGGATGCTTAACTAAATCATTTATAATTACTTTTATCCTGATAAGAATTAAAATCAAAGGCAATTTTTTGGGAAATTAAGTTCTGAAAACTCATAAATTTATAAGGTAAAACCCTATAAATTTATGTTTTTTACAAACTAGCCACATTTGCATTTTTGTCAATTTTTTTGACAAGCCCTTGCAACACTTTTCCTGCTCCACATTCTACAAATTCAGTAGCACCGTCAGCAAGCATATTTTCCACGCTTTGAGTCCAGCGAACAGAAGCGGTAAGTTGCCCCAACAAATTTTTGCGAATTTGGGCAATGTCTGTATAAGGTTTTGCGTCAATATTTTGGTAAATTGGGCAAATTGGTGTTTTAAAAGACGTATTTTCGATGGCTTCTTTGAGTTCTTGTTCGGCTTGCGCCATCAAAGGCGAATGAAAAGCACCACCCACAGGCAAAAGCAAAGCGCGTTTTGCACCTGCTTTTTTAAGTTCTTCACAGGCTTTTTCTACCGCCTGAAAACTCCCAGAAATGACCAACTGACCAGGACAATTATAATTTGCTAAATATGCTTTTTCGGGCAAATTTTCACAAATTTCTGCTACTTTTGCATCTCCTAAGCCCAAAATTGCCGCCATCGTGGAAGGATTTTTTTCGCAGGCTTTTTGCATGGCATTGGCTCGAATATTTACCAAACGCAAACCGTCTTCAAAAGTCAAAGATTGGGCGGCAACCAAAGCCGAAAACTCGCCTAAAGAATGACCTGCAACCATATTTGGCGCGAAATTTTCGCTAATTTTTGCCAAAATAACAGAATGTAAAAAAATAGCAGGTTGCGTAACTTTGGTTTGTTTGAGTTGGTCTTCTGTGCCAGAAAACATAATCTCTGTAATTCTAAATCCGAGCAAATCGTTTGCTTTTTCGAACAAATCTTTGGCAAAAACATTGTTTTCATACAAATCTTTGCCCATACCCGAATGTTGCGATCCCTGTCCAGGAAAAATGTAAGCCTTCATAAATCAATAATCTTTTAGTCTTCTTTTATTTTTTCTTTATATTTTTTGGTATGAATTTGTTTCAATTTTCCTTCTGCGCCAATTTCAAAAGTCGAATTTGTGCCTTCGTCTGTTTTGGTTTTTTGGTTCAAAATGCCCTGACTCACTTTGATTTTACAATTTGCTCCCGATTCTAAAATATTCTCACAAATTATATAACCGTTTTCTTGGTTTTCGCCTTTGGCTTCAGAAATGATCATTTTTTTGTCTGTAATTCCCGATTTGTTCATGACGTACAACATTCTTTTTTCTGTATAATCTCCCTGATTATCTCCGTCTAAAACTGCCACTACAAAGATTGTAATACCGTTTTTGAAAGAATATTTGCCCACTGCTTTCCAAGTAGATTCTGGATTTTTCCAATTCAAAAAAACTTCGTCTTGTGCTTCTTGAAATAACAAAATCAATTCCTGATGGCTAATATTGTTGGCATAACCTGCGCTAATCAAATCATCTATGTTTTCAAGAACAACAAATTTGTCGATCCAAGTTTGACGATTTTGCAAAATCCACTCGTTTTCGGGCTTAAAAGTAAAGCATAAATCCAAAAAGTCCGCAAAATTAGCGCGTAATTTTCCATATTCATCAATTTCGATCAAAATTTTTCCTGCCATTTGCGCATAAACAAAAGTACGAAAACCGTTTTGAGTTTTGCCCTTGCTAATTGCTTTTCCTGCGATCTTGCTTTCGCAATTTATCAAATTATTTTTGACCTGAAAGTCAAAATCAAGACTTTGATCCAAAACTTTGATCCGCACAATTCCCTCTAAATTTTCATCTTTATAGATGTAAGTTCCGTTCTTGATTTGCGCAAATAATTCGCAAACAGAAAAAAAGAGTAAAAAAAGGATTGTTTTTTTCATGAAAAATTAAATTTTATAGTAACATACGCTTTAACGTGTGTTTTTTATATAATTCATAAGTTATTTCTCAACAATATGCCGCACAATATTTACGGAGTGTTGCCTAGAATTTTCGATAAACCATTTGCCTGTTTCCATGCCGCCGCAAACTACGCCTCCCAAATATATACCTTTTTGGTTACTTTCTTGGGTTTGAGGGTCATAAACAGGAGTTTTTTTAGAATCTTGGCTCATATTTACGCCTAACATTTCCAAAAAAGTAAAATTTGGTTGATAACCCGTCATGGCTAATACAAAATCGTTGGGCAAAATTATTTTTCCGTTTGGCGTTTGAATGTCGACTTCGGTTTCGCGGATTTCTGTAATTTCAGAATGAAAATAGGCTTTGATCGAGCCTTCTTTGATCCGATTTTCGATGTCAGGTTTTACCCAATATTTCACATTATCCCAAATTCTGTCGTCTTTGATGACCATCGTAACTTCTGCATTTCTGCGGTAACATTCCAACGCCACATCAACTGCCGAATTTGCTGCACCAACGACCACAATTTTTTGAAAAGCGTATAAATGTGGTTCTGTATAATAATGTTTGACTTTTGGCAAATCTTCGCCTTTGACATTCATCAGGTTTGGAATGTCGTAAAAACCTGTAGCCAAAACGATATTTTTTGAAAAATATGTTCCTTTTTCGGTCTGAATTTCAAAAATTTGATCTTTTTTTTGGATATGCCCTACTTTTTCATAGAGTTTTACCTTTAATTCCCAACTTCCTGCCACTCTTCTGTAATAATCGAGGGCTTCTCTGCGAGTCGGTTTGTCGCCATGCGAAATGAAAGGAACTCCGCCAATTTCGAGTTTGTCCGAAGTAGAAAAAAAGGTCATATTGGCAGGATAATGAAAAATTGCATTGACCAAACAGCCTTTGTCTATGATTAAATAGTTCAAATTTGCCTTTTTTGCCTCGATTCCGCAAGCCAAACCAATAGCCCCCGCACCAACGATCAGCACATCTAAAATTTGATTCATTTTTTTGATTGATTAAAAAAAATTACTAAAAAAGCATCTGAATTTTGCAAATATAGATATTTTTACGCGTTTTTTTGTGTATTTTGCTTCGAATTATTTGATAATTAACAAAAAATACTTTTTATGAAGGTAAAAAAAAATTCAAAAAAAAGTTTTTTTAGTTTTTAATTAATTATCATTGCAAAAAGATTCTTTTATGATATTTAAAGTAGAAAATTTGGGCGTTATTGCCAAAGCAGAAGTTGATTTAAGCAAAGATTTGATTTTGCTTACAGGACAAAATAATACAGGAAAAACGTATTTGGCGTATGCAATTTACTATTTTCTTAACAATAATTTTGGTTATTTTTTCTCAAAAGCCTTAGAAAATTTATATCATATTCCTAATGAGAAAGACCTAATTCCAAAAGTTGAGCAAATTAGCAATCAAAAACTTATTGATTTAGTATATGAACTTCGTAAAGAAGAAAAAAAAACTATCAATATTTTAGAATTGGTAAATGAAATAATTATTCCATTAAAAAATGAAATATGCCAAAAAGCACGAGATTTATTTATGGAAGAACACAAATTGTCTGATTTTTTTAACAGTGATTTGCTTTCAAGAACCATTTTTTCTATAAATTTAAGTGATTCTGATATTTTGGATAATACGTTGAAATTTGAGAGGAAATATGCAAGTCGTAGTTTATTTTCTAATATTTTATTATTAAAAGAAGAAAATTCTAATGAAGCAGATTTACAACTATCTACAATCATTAGACCAGTCCCTATTGAAGAAATTGCCTCTATGTTTTTTTCTTGTTTAAGTAAAATTGTTCTAAATCCAAATTATAACACCTACTGTTTCACAGCCGAAAGAAGTGCCATCAATATTTTTAGCAGAGAACTTACTTTATTAGGTGACAAAATTTTTCGTTCTAAGGATTCTTCTTTAAAAAAATTTGCAGACAAGCGCATCAATCGCTATTCCAAACCCATTATTGATAGTTTGGATATTGCAGGAAGTTTGAAAGAATCAAGCGAAGAGGATTCTTTTTTTGATCACCTTGCCATAGAATTGGAAAAATCTTTGTTAAAAGGCAAAGTTTCGATAGGAAATTTTGACGATTTGCAATACAAACCAAAAAAAATGGATCAAAGCCTCGAAATTCATTTAACGTCTTCTTTGGTAAAATCTCTTTCGCCTTTGGCTTTTTATTTAAGGCATTTGGCGCAAAAAAACGATTGCATCATCATTGATGAACCCGAACTAAATCTGCACCCTGATAATCAAATTTTGATTGCCCGATTTTTGGGCAGATTGGTAAATGAAGGCTTTAAAGTGGTGATAAGTACACATTCAGACTACATTATCAAGGAAATTAACAAC
>RDXG01000367.1 GCA_004292785.1 Bacteroidota bacterium | reverse complement strand
AAAAACAACGAAATTGCCCTGTGGTTTCCGCAAATCGGAAGATTTGCAACATAAATGGTGCGTAGAGACGCTTCGCTAAACTCTACGCACAACGGGGGTAGAAAATACAACAGATTGGGCAGCTAAAAACTTGGGCAAAAGTATCACCAAAAAACAAGCATCAACCTATGGGGTTAGTGAAAAATATGAAAAAAAATAGCTATCGTTTAATGTTTTTGAAAAGAATATTTTCTTTTTTATTATTTTTTATCATTCCTGGCTTTGCAGATGTGCTTATTATGGATATTTTAAATATCAAGCGATCTCCAATAAGAATAGATTTTTGGCTTCACTTAGAAATTGTATTCACCATAGTTTGTATTCTGCATACAATTTTATTTTTTGTAGAATCTTTTATCTTTTTAGAAACAAAAAAGCCTAATAATTTGATAATTGCTAAATCATTTTTGGTATTTTTTTCAGTGTTATTTATCCTTACAGCTTTATCTACTTATCCATATAAAACATTATTAAATATTGTTTCTTTATTAATTAGTGTTTATTTTTTTGATATGGTGAATAAATAAAGTTTAATTTTTTGATTAATAATCTTTTGTTATGCTGATGCCGTTGTTTGTGTCCGCACAAACAACTTTAGTTGCCTCCATGACTACCAATTTAAGCAAATTTGGAAACAACCCTCGTTGTGCGTAGAATATAGGCGTATTTCAGCCGTTTTCTACGCACCATTTATCAAACAAATCTTCAGATTTGCGTTTTCATTCCTGCAAATTTTTAATTTTTTTTCTTATTTTTGCTTTTTTAAGAACCAAAAACCGTGTTGGTTTCCGCAAATCGGAAGATTTACAACATAGATGGTGCGTAGAGACGCTTCGCTAAACCCTTGTTGTGCGTAGAATATAGGCGTATTTCAGCCGTTTTCTACGCACCCTTCATCAGGCAAATCTTCAGATTTGCGTTTTTATTCCTGCAAATTTTTAATTTTTTTTCTTATTTTTGCTTTTCTAAAAACAACGAAAAAGTCTTATGTCGTTCTTTGTGTCCGCACAAACAACAGCATAAGATTTTTTCATTGGGAGAAAATTTGAGTGATTTTTTTTCAGGCTTGGAATGTGCCAACTTCCGAATCTGCCCGAAAAAGTTTGTCCAAATTGCCCAAAGCCGATTTAAAACGCTTGATGGGCGAATAAGTAAAAATTATTTTCTCTTAAAATGTTTTCTTAATTTTACTTCAAATCAAAATTATTTTCTCAAATTTGTTTCTGTTTAACCAATCAGAAAATTCATGCTAAATCATTTTCCGAATAATGCAATCAAAGTCATTTTTCCCAAAAGCTTTGAAGCTCAAAATCATTGGTATCCAAAGGCATTGAACGCCACGATTCACCCGATGGTTAATTTTTTTTTGAGTTTGGATATGTCTAGGGTTGTTACACGTTATTGCCATTTGCATCCTGTGGTAACGCCTGAATTGCTTTCCGAATTGTTGCATTATGTTCCCAAACATTTGCATTGGTCAGGTGCAGATTTGATCAATGTGAGTTCCGCTGACGCAAAAAAAAGAATGGTGGTTATTGAGGTAAACTCTTGTCCTTCTGGACAAAAATCAATGCCCTTACAAGATGATAATCAGGAATTGGGAGGATATAAAACCCTCATAGAACGCACTTTTAAGCCTTTAACAGAAAACAAACGTCTGATCAAAGGAGTTTTGGCGGTCATTTACGATAAAAATTTGATGGAAGCTTCGGGTTATGCAGCAGCCATGGCGGAAGTTTTTAAAGAAAAAGTCTATTTAGTGCCTTATATGCAAAAAGAAGACGATTTTGTTCGGGTTCAAGACAGCACCATGCAACTTATAAATGAAGAAGGCGATTGGGAAAATGTGCGTGCTTGTTTCCGATATCTGACTCAAAAACCTTGGGATCGATTGCCAGTTCATTCCAAAACCTTTATTTTTAACCCAATTATTGCGTGTTTGGCAGGAGGCAGAAACAAAATGATTGCCGCTAAAGCCTACGATTTTATGAACGCAGAACTCGAAAGAACAGGTTTGCAAATCAACACGCCGCAAACCATTTGGGACGTGAGCAAAAACGAAATTCCGCTTTGGGTAAATAAATTAGGCGGTCATGCGGTTATTAAAGTTCCGTACAGCAATGCAGGGCAGGGCGTTTATACGATTGTCAATAAAACAGAACTCGACGCTTTTATGGCTACCGATTTTAATTATCAACAGTTTATTGTGCAAAGTTTGATCGGGAATTATAATTGGAGTTCCAACACAAGCAAAGGCAAATTGTATCACGTGGGTACTGTGCCAGACAAAAACGGCAAAAGCTATGTTGCAGACCTAAGAATGATGATTCATGCTACAGAAAATGGTTTTCAACCTTTGGCTATTTATGCCCGAAAAGCAGCGCAACCGTTGGTCAGCAAATTGGATAACGACATGGATTCTTGGTCGATTTTGGGAACAAATTTGTCCACCAAAAAGCCCGATGGCACTTGGGAAACGGACACCAACCGCTTAATTTTGATGGATAGACGTGATTTTAACAAAATCGGACTTGGTTTAGACGATCTGATCGAGGCATACATACAAACGGTTTTGGCAAGTATTTCTATTGACAAAATGGCAGAAAATTTGACTTCTTCCAAAGGACGTTTCAAAATGAAATTATTTAGATCACTCAATAACGATCCGAGTTTGATCAAAGAAATTTTGTTGGATTAGTTTTTATTTTTCAAAAAAATTAATTATTTTTTGTAAATGATTTTTTTCTTTTTAGATTGCTAAAAAATTAATCACCATTAAAAAAAAAATATCATGGCAGAAATTAAAATAGACGGGCGCATGACAGTTCGTACTTTAAAAGCAACATTTACCGAATTATTTGGTGCTTATTTGCGTGTATATGTAGGCAATAATGCTGGCAGAGGCGCAAGATTAGCAGAAGAAAATGATCGTTTGAGTGCTTTGGCAGACGAAAGAGAATCTTTAACAGAAGTTGGAGCTTTTCAAATTCCTGACGACATGACCGTTTCGCAATTTGAGGAAGCCTTCCAAAAAACTTTTGACATCGCCGTGCAAGTAGCTGATGTAGAAAACAGAAAATTGTTAGACAATAATTTGAAATTGTCGGAAGTGAAAACTGCTGAATAAAAAATAAATTTATAAAAAGATTACAAGGTTTAAAAAACTTTTGTAATCTTTTTTTGTATTTAAGTAAAAATTTTTCTGATGAAATTAATTATTTTTGGAAGTACAGGAAGAACAGGTAGTTTTTTGGTCAGATATGCGCTCGAAAAAGGGCATCAAGTAACTGCTTTTGTGCGAAATCCAAACAAAATAACCATTCAAAGCCCAAATTTACAGATTTTTACAGGTGATGTGCTTAAATTAGAAAGCATCAAAGCTGCAATGGAAGGGCAAAATGCAGTGCTTTCTGCCATCGGTTCAAAAGAGGATTTTTCTTTGCTTTCTCGTGGACTTAACAACATTACTTTGGCAATGGAAGAACAAAAAGTAAGTAGAATTGTAGCCATTGGTGGAGCAGGAATTTTGCAGGAAGACAAAAATAAACTCATTCGAGAAAATATAAATTACCCAATGTTTCTCAAAAATATTTCCGAAGAACATTTTAAAGTGTACCAATTATTACTCAAAAGTATGTTGAATTGGACTTTGGTTTGCCCACCCATGATTCCGCAAGGCGAAAGAACAGGAAATTATAGAGTCAAAATTGACTATCAAGCACAAGGACAGCCACAAATTTTTACAGGAGATTTGGCTGATTTTATGCTACATGAACTTATTGACTGCAATTTTTTGAAAGCCAGAGTCGGAATTGCAAATAAATCCTAAGTCAAATATTTGTTTTTCTCAAAAGAAGGCTTTATTTTTGGTTAATCTGCGTTCTTTTTATGAAAATAAAGTTATTTCTGATTTTTTTGAGTTTATTTTTATCTTTTCAGGTGCTAAATGCGCAACAAAAAGACATTCGTTTTTTGCGCCTTTCCAAAGAAGAAGGCTTGTCGCAAAGCTCGATTTTGGCTTTTGAACAAGACAAAGAAGGCTTTATTTGGATAGGAACTGCCGACGGACTCAACAAATATGATGGCAATACGGTCAAAAATTTTTACCACGATTTCCAAAATCCTGCTTCTATTGCTTCGAGCCGTTGTTCGGCAATCAGAGAAGACAAATCGGGCAAATTATGGATAGGAACGCATTTGGGTTTAGAAAAATTTGATAAAAAAACAGAAACTTTTACTCATTTTCCAAAAGATTCGGACAACTTGCCAATCGGAACAATTTTGTACATTTTCGAAGACAAAGAGGGCTTTTTATGGATAGGAACATTAGACAAAGGATTAAAAAAATTTGATCCCAGAACCGAAAAATTTGTCAAATCATATAATTTCAAATTAAACCAAAATAGCATCAGCACCAATACCATTTATAGCGTTTTGCAAGACCCAGAAGGCTTTTTATGGATAGGAACAGGCAATGGCGGCATCAATAAACTCGATCCCAAAACAGAAAAATTTGAACGTTTCAGACATGACCCAAAAAATCCAAACAGCTTAATTAGTGATGTGGCAGGTTGGATTTTTTTAGATAAACAAGACAGATTTTGGATCACTGCTTATGGTAGCGGAATAAATAAAATGGATAGAAAAACGGGCAAGGTGGTTCGTTATGTGCATGATCCCAAAAATCCTTATTCTTTGCTTGACAACAAAGTCGACAAAATTATTCAAACAAGCTCAGGCGACATTTGGGTTGCCACAGAAAGCGGTTTGAACTTGCTTGTCGAACACGAAAATGATTCGGTTACTTTTTTTTCGTACAAATATGATCCAACCAACGCATACAGCATTAGCAATGATCATATTTTTGTTTTGGGTGAAGATAAGGCAGGAGTTGTGTGGGTGGGAACTTACAAAGGAGGAATGAGTCGTTTTGATCAATTTAGAAAAAAATTTACAAATTACAGACATGATATAAATAATCCACAAAGTATTTCACCAGACGGTGTGAGAGCAATTTTGGAAGATAGTCAAAAAAATTTGTGGGTACAATCTACGCAAAACGGAATTTTTGTAGCAAGCCCTGAAGATAGAAAAAAAGGCATTTTTTCAAAGCATTTCATGCACGATCCCGCTAATCCGTTGAGTTTGGCTGCAAAAAGAGGAAGTTGTCTTTATCAAACCAAAGACGATTCTGTTTGGGTTGGGCTAATTGGAGGCGGGTTAAGCAAATACGAGTCGGTTGTGGACAAAAAAGGCAAAACTACGGACAGATTTATACGAATTCCCATTCCTTCAGGCGATTCCATTCCTTGGTCAAACGATAAAGTGAGGGCAATATTAGAAGACGATCAACAAAATTTGTGGATAGGAACTGTTGATGGTTTGGTATTTTTTGACCGAAAAAATTACCTTTTTAAACATTACAAAGCAGGAAAAACAGATCAAAATATTTCGCATTATTCAACCAGATGCTTGACCAAAGACGCACAAGGAAGAATTTGGATAGGCACAGAAAAAGGCTTGAATATTTTTGACATTCAGACGCAAAAGTTTACAAAATTTTTTCACGATCCCAACGATTCCCATTCTTTGTCAGACGACAGAGTAAATCACATTTACATAGATTCAGAAGCTGTAGCGTGGATAAGTACGGCAGGTGGCGGTTTAAATAGATTGGTTTTTGATGCACAAGGCGCGAAATTTCAATTATTTACCGAAAAAGATGGTTTGCCAAACAACGTAATTTATGCCGCTTTGCCTGATAATGAGGATAATTTTTTGTGGCTTTCTACCAACAATGGCTTGTGTAAATTCAACAAAAAAACCTTCGAAATTAAAAAATTTGACGTTGCTGACGGTTTGCAAAGCAATGAATTTAACATCAATGCTTATCATAAAAGCAAAAACACAGGCGAATTATTTTTTGGTGGCATCAGCGGACTCAATAGCTTTTTTTCTGAACAAATTGAAGACAATAATTTTCAAGCACCAATTTATTTGACTGATTTTAAAATTTTTAACAAATCTGTGCGTGTTTATGGAGAAAATAGTGTTTTGAAAGAACATATTTCTTTGGCTCAAGAAATAGAACTTTCTTATGAAGACTATGTTTTTTCATTCGAATTTGCATCTTTGCATTTTGGCGGATTGCAAAAAAAGCGTTTTCGATACAAATTAGAAGGTTTTGATACAGATTGGACAGAAACCGACGGCAAACGTGCCTTTGCTTCTTACACCAACATTCCCGCAGGAAATTATATTTTTATGGTCATGGGTACAAATAGTGATGGGATTTGGAGTAGCAAAAAAAGTTCGGTTCGTCTGACCATTCGTCCTCCTTTTTGGAAAACAATTTGGTTTATTTCTTTGCTTATTATTTTTGTTTTATTTTCTGCTTATGCTTTTTATAAGCGTAGAATTAACCAAATAAAAATGCAAAAAGAATTTCTTGAAAGGGAAGTGGCATTAAGAACGCAAGAAATTAGTTTGCAAAAAGATGAAATTCAACAGCAAAACGTCAATATTAAAGCAAGTATTAGCTACGCAAAAAATATCCAAAATGCAATACTCGCCCCCATTTCTGAAATAAAAAAAATATTGCCTGAATCTTTTGTGCTTTTTAAGCCCCGCGATGTGGTAAGTGGAGATTTTTATTGGTTTGCAGCACTAGAAAACCAAAAAGCGGTACTGGCTGCCGTAGATTGTACAGGACATGGCGTTCCTGGTGCGTTTATGTCCTTGATCGGGACTAATTTGTTGAATGAAATTATAAAAACCAAAAAAATTACTTCGCCAAGTCTGATTTTGCAGGCAATGAATTTGAACATTAAACAAACCCTTAACCAAAGCCAAAATAAGATCAAAGATGGCATGGAAATGGTTTTGGTTTTGATAGATCAAAGCACAAAAAACTTGACTTTTGCAGGAGCAGGAAACCCGCTTGTTTATGTTCAAAACAACGAATTATTAAGTATTCGAGGGTTTCATTCGGGAGTTGGAGGTTCGCAAAACGAAGAAAATATAGACTTTGTAGATCATCAAATTTCTTTTGAACAAAAAACTACTTTTTACTTGTATTCTGACGGCTATCAAGATCAATTTGGCGGAGCAGAAAACCGAAAATTTATGGTCAAAAGATTTAAAAATTTGCTTTTTGAAGCTAGCTTTTTGCCTAGCTCTATGCAAGAAGATTTTTTGTTTCAAACCTTAGAAAAATGGATGGGAAAACAAAAACAAATTGATGATATTTTGGTAATTGGCTTTAAAATTTAGTAAAATTTTTTCTGGCTCTTGGGTGAAATTCGGTGATGGTTTGCCTCAAAAAATCTAAATCCATGTTGATGTAAATTTGGGTGGTGTTGATCGATTCGTGTCCTAACATTTCTTGAACGGCACGCAAATCTGCGCCACCTTCGATCAAATGGGTGGCAAAAGAATGGCGAAAAGTGTGCGGACTTACAGGTTTTTTGAGATCAATTTTTCGTGCCAAGTCTTGAATGGTCATAAAAATCATTTGCCGACTCAATTTTGTTCCCAAACGACTAATAAACACAAAATGTTCTTGCCCATCTTTTATTTTTTGGTGGGTTCTTACCTCTTGTAAATAGGTTTTTAGGCAATTTAAAGCCGCATTTCCGATAGGAACTAGGCGTTCTTTGCTATTTTTTCCAATAATTCGCAACACTTTTATTTCTTCCAAAATATCTGGCATTTTCAAATTGATCAATTCGCTAACTCGCAAACCCGAACTATACAAAATTTCGATCATGGCGCGGTTTCTTTTGCCATCCGATTTTTTTAGGTCGATGGCTTCTAGCAAATCATTAATTTCTTCATAATGCAAAGTATCAGGCAAATGATGCGGAATTTGTGGCATCGACATCAACTCCACAGGATTATTTTCTAGCAAATTTTCGGCATCTAAAAATTCGTAAAATGCCCTAATTCCCGACAAAATTCTCGCTTGCGAACTGTCTGCCAAATGCAAATCGTTCAAATATTTTAACAAAGATTCTAAATGCTCCTGCTTGACTTGCAAAGGATTTAGATTAAGTCCTTGTAAATCAATATGTTGCCATAATTTTTTAACATCTCTCAAATAAGCATCAATAGAATGTGGCGAAAAAGAACGTTCCAACTGCAAATAATTTTTGAATTGCTTGCTGTATCTTTGCCAAATAATTTGGTGTTCGGTTTGCATATAATTTTTTTAAATTTTTGCCAAGCGCGCCTTTGCTTTTTCTACAATTTTAGCGTCTTTTGCTTCCTGTAATAAAGAATTTAACACTTCTTTTGCCCTAAATTTATCGCCTAAATCGATGTAATTTTCAGCAATTAACAAAAATGCTTCGTTAATCCATGCCCGTTGGCTCTCAAAACTTTTACGAACTTCTGCCAATTCTGCAATAGAATTACTAAAATCTTTTTGCTGACGCAAAACATAACCAATCCAAAACTGCGATTCTGCGGCAATAGGAATCTGAAAACTTTGAGCCGAATTTCTTAAAAAAGTCAATGCTTGAGCATATTTTTTTTGTTCCAAAGCCGATTTTCCCAAAAACATTTCCGCCATGTCCACAAATTTTGTATATTTTTTATCCAAAATTTCCTGCGCAAACTCTTCGCATTTGGTGTAGTTTTTGAGTTTAAAATTGACTTGCACCAAACCCAAAAGTGCAATAATTTTGTTTGCGTCTTTGCTTGTTTGGTCTAAAACATATTTGTAATTGTCCACTGCTGCCTTAAAATTGCCTTTTTCTAGCGAAATATTTGCTATTTTTATCAAAGCATCTTCCTGATAACCATCTGTAACTAAGGAATAATATTTGAGTGCCTCCGAGATTTTTTTGGTGTTTTCGTAAGAAGAAGCCAACAAATAGTAGGCTTGTGGCAGAAAAATAGATTTATTTGGCGTACCACGAATAAAACTCAATAAAGTTTTGATGGCAGAAGCATAATTTCCTTTGTCGTGATCCAATTTTGCCAAAGCCAAAGGATCATTATTGACTGCTGTATTTTCAGAAATTTTTTGCTCACTAGGGTTCATTCCTACAAACAAATGATCGATGTTTCCAACTGCAACTCCTTGATTTTTAAGGTCAAACAAGGCAGAAACTGCATTTTTATTAGAATTTGTGTTCGGAAATTTATCAATAATTTTCAAATAATCTGTAATTGCGTCAGCATATTGTTTTTGAGACAAATAAATTTCGGCACGCTGAAAAAGTGCATAAGGCAAAAAATTACTTTCTTGTCTTTTTTGAATTAGCTCTGTAAAACTTGCCAAAGCCTCTTTTTTTCGGTTGTTTTCCAACAAAAAAGCAGACCGTTGATAATAAGCGTCATCAATGTATTCAAAATCAGGAAATTGTTTGATCAAAGAGTCAAAAGCGGGTTTTGTTTTTTTCAAATCCTTTAAAGCCGCCAAAGAAATTGCCTTTTGATACATATTGTATGCCAAATCCGACTCACTTTGTTTGGCAGATTCTCCATAAAAAGTAAGCGCCGATTTGATGTCGTTTTTCAGAAAAAAACAGTCTCCAATTCTGGTTAAAGCGGTGGCATAACGTTTGCTTTTTTTGCTGGTTTCGTTTGCCAAATAATTTTTGAAAAGCCCAACTGCCTGCTCGTATTTGCCTAATTGATAGGCACTTTGCGCAATTCCGTAAAGTGCGGGCGCATATTCTGGCGTATTTTTGAAAACTTGTTGATAATACAAATTTGCCGAATCGTATTGATTTTCAACCGAATACAATTCGCCAAGCCAAAAATAAGCATTGTTAGACAAACTATCATCAAGCGGAAAAGTCAAAGATTTTTTCAGAAAACTCAACGCCTGCGGAAACTCTTTTTGGCTAGAACTTTCTACGGCTTTGTTGTATAAAATTTTTTGATAATCATATTGCATTTTTAGATTTTTTTGCGGGATTTTTTCAAAAAAAGTAATGGCTTTATTATATTCTTCACTGTTCAAAAAGGCATCACCAATCAAAGAATCAATTTGAGAACGATACATTCCTTGCGGATATTTTTCTAAATAAATTTCACAACCGTTT
>RDXG01000366.1 GCA_004292785.1 Bacteroidota bacterium | reverse complement strand
GAACAAAAAAGCTACGAAAGAGTGCAAACCGCTTTTAGCGAAAAAGAGGAAACTGTGGAAAAAACTTTGAAAAAAAACGGCATCAAGCCCGAAGAATTGAATATTTTGCTGCTTGCATTCAAAACCGAACAACGCATGGATATTTACGCAAAAAAAACTTCTGAAAGCACTTACAAAAAGATTTTGACTTACCCAATTTGTGATAGTTCGGGCAAACTCGGACCCAAAAGAAAATTAGGCGATTATCAAGTTCCCGAAGGTTTTTACCATATTGACCGTTTTAATCCTGAAAGTAGTTATTTTCTTTCGCTTGGAATCAATTATCCAAACGAGTCTGACAAAAAGAAAACTAAGGCTAAAAACGCTGGAAAAGACATTTTTATTCAAAGTAGGTTTTGACAAATTCGAAAAAGACAAACAAGAACTCAATCTTACAGTTGATGCTGCTGGAAATTATGGGTTTTAAACGAATTTTTTTTTTAATATTTTAACACAAATTTTTATGAAAACCATTTTATTAACTGGAGATTATGGCAATCCTATCATGATGCTTTTATCATTGGGGTTGGCTTGTATTGGTGCTGCTTTTTTGGTCATCGGTGCATTGACGGGCATAATGATAATTTTGGAAGTAATGCTAAAAACTCCAGTTTCGCCTACGAAGAAAAAACTTGTTATAAAATGTTTGATAGGTGCAGCAGTATCATTTTTTCTATGTTACTTGGCAATATTAAATATTTAATGCCTTTTAGGCTGTTAAGTAATAAAACAAAATAAATGTAACACAGACTTCAGTCTGTGTGTAACCTACTGAAAATCAAGATTTTAACAGAAAATTCTGTTTTACAAAATATACTTTTATTTTGAGTTCTTTACTATTTTTTACGAAGAAATATATAAGTAATTATGCACAATTATCCGACACCTCGAAGGTGTCGGATAATTCTGATTATCAAGGAGTTATAGCAGTGAAATAATGTAAACTAATTTATTTTTACTACTTAAATACAATTTTATGAAACTATCAAATCAAAAAAAATGCAATTCGTTCAATGAGTTTTATAACGCTTTAATTTTTTAACCAAAAAAACCATGATTCTAAGCAAAAGACCACGCCGAAACCGAAAATCCGACACCATTCGAGCTTGGGCAGAAGGAAACCGAAAATCCGACACCATTCGAGCTTGGGCAGAAGAAACCACCATTTCCACCAAACACCTAATTTTTCCTTTATTTTTGACCGAAGGAGAGAAAAAAAAGGAAATAATCCCTTCTATGCCCGATATTTTTCGCTTTTCTACGGATAATTTATTGAAAGAAATTGAAGAATGTTGCAAATTAGGAATCAACGCTTTTGCTTTATTTCCACATTTGGAAGAAAGCCAAAAAGACAAATTTGCTAGTCAAAGTTGGAACGAAAACGGTTTGTATTTGCAAACTATTCGCCTTGTGAAAAAATATTTTCCGCAAATTTGCCTGCTCACAGACGTGGCTATGGATCCATACAGTTCTGACGGACATGACGGTTTGGTAGAAAATGGCAAAATTTTGAATGACGAAACCCTCGAAATTTTAGGAAAAATGGCGTTGGCGCAAGCACAAGCGGGATCGGACATCATTGCTCCTTCGGATATGATGGACGGAAGAGTTGCTTACATTAGGCAACTGCTTGATAATCAAAACTTTACAGATGTTTCTATCATGGCTTATACCGCCAAATATGCAAGTTCTTTTTATGCTCCTTTTAGAGATGCTTTGGATTCTGCTCCAAAATTTGGGGATAAAAAAACCTATCAAATGAACCCTGCCAATGTCAAAGAAGCGATCATCGAAGCCGAATTAGACGAGGCAGAAGGCGCGGATTTTTTGATGGTAAAACCTGCTTTGGCGTATTTGGATGTGATCAAAACCTTGCGAGAAACTTCAAATTTGCCCATTGCCGCCTACAATGTGAGTGGCGAATATGCGATGGTCAAAGCGGCGGCGGCGCAAGGTTGGCTCGATTCGCAAAAAACCATGTACGAATGTTTGCTTTCCATGCGAAGAGCGGGCGCAAACGTAATTTTAACTTATTTTGCTAAAGAATTTGCACAATATGAACAAAAATAATTTGATTTGGAAAATAATTGTTTTTATTTTTATAATATTCTGTTTTTCAGATACTTATGCACAAGTTGGCGGTCTTTGGAAAGTGCTTGCAAAAGTGCAAACCAAACGAAAAATTGATCCAAAAACCAAATACGAGATCGAATATCCTGTTTTTTCGGAAGAAGTAAAAGCATTGGCAGGCAAAACGGTGAGCATCAAAGGTTACATTATTCCTTTGCAGGAACTCAAAAATCAGAGCTATTTTGTGCTGTCGTCTTTGCCTTATAATTTGTGTTTTTTTTGCGGAAGCGCAGGTCCCGAGACAGTTATGGAAGTGAACAGCAAGAAAAAAATTGCTTATACCACAGAAATTATTTCTTTGAAAGGCAAGCTAAGAATCAACGACAAAGATGGCGAACATTTGATGTATATTCTCGATGAAGCAGAATTTGAAAAATAAAAAAAACGGATTTTGTAGTCCGTTTTTTTTTGTTGTATTTTTAAGAGAAAAAAATAAAATTTAACTTTTAGAAATTGCAAAAACTATATTTTTTTTCTAGTTTTGTTTTATGATGTATTATAGAAGAAAAATATTATTAATGCTTTTAGAGATTTTTGGCGGAGAATTAAGTAATATTCACCTACAAAAATTATTATTTCTTTTTTGTAACCAAGAGCAAACTACCAAAGTTTACGATTTTATTCCCTACAAATATGGTTGTTACTCTTATCAGTCAATTTGGGATTTACAAACTCTTCAAAAATATGGAACAGTAACCGAAAAAGAACATGGTTGGGCTTTAAAACAATACGATCCAAAAATTTTTGTTTCTGTCAATATTATTGATAAAGTGGCATTGAATTTCTTAAAAAAGAAATATGCTAATTTTACTGCTGATGATTTAATGCGTGAAACCTATATAGAATATCCTTATTGGGCAATTAATAGTTTAAAAGCCAAAAAACTTCTCAATGCCGAACAGTTTGCCAATGTTCAGAAACAACAACCTAAAAAAACAAATACTACACTTTTTACGATTGGATATGAAGGTTTGAGTATTGAAAAATATTTTAACAAATTGATTGTAAATGATGTAAAAGTGCTTTGCGATGTTCGCCGCAATCCGCTGAGTCAAAAAATTGGCTTTTCAAAATCTGCTTTAAAAAAAGTTTGTGAGTCAATAGATATTCAATATGTTCATGTTCCTGAATTGGGCATAGCAAGTGAAAAAAGGCAGAATTTAAAAACTCAAAATGATTACGATTTGCTATTTGCAGAATATGAATCTACCCAATTAGCGCATCAGGGCAATTATATAGAACAAGTTTTTGATTTATTAATCGAAAATAAAAGAATAGCATTAACTTGTTTTGAAGCGTCTTTTTGTCAATGCCATCGAAGTAAAGTTGCAAATGCAATTACTAAATTGCCCAAATGGAATTTTGAACTCAAACATTTATACTAATATGCCTAAAACAAAAGTTCTGATCACTGTTAAAACATATCCCTCACTATCCGTAAAATATGACGAGTTGGTATGTACTGCGGGTTTTAGAGAAGATGGAACTTGGATTCGAATTTATCCTGTTGCATTTAGAAAAAAAACTTATGGAGAACAGTATGAAAAATATACTTGGATCGAAATTGATTTAGAAAAAAATAAATCCGATTTTAGACCAGAAAGCTACCGTCCACATTCCTACGAAAGCGAAATAGAAACAATAGGAAAAATAGATAGAAAGCATTGGGAAGAAAGAAAAAAACTTGTATTGAACAAAGTATATGATGATCTTTCAGAACTAATATTGGAAGCGCATGACGAACATATTTGTACTTCTTTGGCAGTTTTTAAGCCTACAAAAATTGTAAATTTTAAAATAGAAGAAGTAGCAAGAGAATGGGATAAAGAAAAATTAGTAAAACTTGATGCGGAACGCCTAAAAAAAGATATGTTTAAAAATGAAGAAAGTCCATTTAAAATAGTAAAAAAATTACCTTATAAGTTTTCTTATGTACTTGAAGACACAAAAGGCAAAAAAAGTACAATGATGATCGAAGATTGGGAAATTGGACAGTTATATTGGAACTGCCTTAAGAAAGCCAAAGGAGATGAAAAAATTGCCTGTGAGAAAGTAAAAGAAAAATATTTTGAGTTTTTTGTAAACAAGCGAGATTTATATCTTTTTTTGGGAACAACCAAACAAAATCATTATGTTTCTAAAAATCCATTTGTAATTATTGGTGTTTTTTATCCGCCAATTGGCAATGAAGCCAAACAAGTTACACTATTTTAATTTAAAATTGGTGAGTATATTTTTTGTTGAAAATCAATTTTTAGAAAATTTTTATATTTTCCAAAAAATTGATTTCCAATAAACTACTTTACTTCCTTTGACTTTCCTTAAACAAAAATTGTTTCTCTTCTTTGGAAAGATTTTCATAGCCCGATTGCGAAATTTTATCCAAAATTCTGTCCAATTCGTCTTGGTTGCTTCGCGTGGCTTGCGTTTTTCCTGCGTTTGAATTTGGATTTCTGTAACCCATTTTTACTTTTGCCTTCTTTTTAAATAAACCCGTAAACCAATTTACAAATCTGGTTACAGGCACACTCCAATCCGATCCTTTTCGATATTGAACCGCAAACAAATAACCCACCAAAGCACCGCCCAAATGAGCCATATCCCCACCTGAATCGTAACCAAAAGAACCTACAAAAGATAAAAAAACTGTAAAAAAAGCCACGTATTTGAGTTTTACTTCCTGAAAAAACAGCAAATGAACCAACATTTCAGGATATAATTTGCCCGCACAAACCACAATCGCATACACACTTGCCGAAGCTCCCAACATTCCTATGGAGTCTTTGTTAGGTTCGAAAAAACTAATTGGCAAAATAAAATCGATCAGATTATTGGCAAACAAATACAAAAATGCTCCACCAAAAGCTCCCCAAATATACAAAGCAAAAAGCCGTTTAACATTCAAATATTCCACAATAATTCGCCCAAACCAATAAAGCATCATCATATTTGAGAAAAAATGCAAAAAAGCCTCATGCGTAAAAGCGTAAGTAAGTGCTGTCCAAGGCTTGTAAATAAATTTTTGCACGAAATCGGGGGCAACAAACATATTTTCACGAATGATCTTATAAATCCATTTTACTGTGGCAACTTTAGTAATTACCATTGCCAAGTTCATGAAAATAAAGACAAAAACATTGACCAACAACAACCACATCAGGGTATTATTGGGTTTGTGCCATTCTTTTTTTAAGTCATCAACAAAAGAGTTCATAATTTATAAATTTAAAGTTTTTTTGTATTTCAGGGTTTTAAAAAGCATTTTCATTGGTTTTGCTTCTCAATTTAATCAAAAAATTGTACTTTTTCCAAACAATTTACATTTTTTTAACCAAATTCTAACAAATTAGTTGTATTTTTTGCAATGAATTTTAATTTTCATATTTTTTGGCAACGCAAAATGTCATGGCTCGAACAAATGGCAAAATATTTTGTTTGAAAACATTTTATTCACAAAAAATAGTTTATTTTTGTTGTGAATTTAGCCGAAGCGTTGGTGACGTTTGAGTGCAGGACTTGTAAAACAAGGGCATGGTACGTCGGCGAACTTCTTTTTTTTAAATTTGCCAAAACTACAAAAATACATTTCAAATTTAGTTTTTTTTCTCAAAATTACGTATTTTTGCATAAACATTGCTTTGTGTTCTGTGCGTTAGAGGTAGCAAAAAGGTTTTTTTGTAGCTACTTGCCAAAGAAGCTAATAGCCTAGATTAGTCGGAAGGTGCGCTCTTTTGTAGGCAATGTTTTATTTTTTATCTCTAAAATACCCAAGTGCAATTTTCAAAAAAAATTCCCTTTTCTACAAAAAATTCCTATTTTTGCGAAATTTAATAAATTTATGGAAAAAATAGACCTCGATCAGCTCGATCCAAGAGATTATATCATTATCAAAGGAGCAAAAGTCAATAATTTGAAGTCTTTGAGTGTTGCCATTCCGCGAAACCAATTGGTAACTATTACAGGTTTATCAGGTTCGGGCAAATCTTCTTTGGCTTTTGACACGCTTTTTGCCGAAGGACAAAGAATGTATGTAGAAAGTTTGAGTGCTTATGCGCGCCAATTTTTGGGCAGAATGGAAAAACCAGAGGTAGAATACATCAGAGGAGTTTCGCCTGCCATTGCCGTAGAACAAAAAGTAAGCACCCGAAACTCGCGCTCCACAGTAGGCACAAGCACAGAAATTTATGATTATCTCAAACTATTGTTCGCCAGAATCGGAAAAACAATTTCGCCAATTTCGGGAAAAATTGTAAAAAAAGACAGCGTAAGCGACGTTGTAAATTTTGTGCAAGCCCTTAAAGAAGGAACTAAATTGATGATTTTATGTCCGCTTTTGGCAGTCGAAGGGCGAAATTTAGACAAAGAATTGAATATTTTGCTACAAAAAGGATTTACCAGAGTCATTTTTAAAGAAGAAGTTATACAAATAGAAGATTTATTAGCCCAAAAAAAATTACCCAAAACCGCCAAAATACAAATCCTGATCGACAGAACGGTGATGCGAAAAACCGAAGAAGACACCTTCCGTTTGGCTGATTCCATTCAAACTGCTTTTGACGAAGGAAAAGGTGAATGTTTGCTTTCGGTAGTAGGCGACAAAATTTATAGTTTTTCGGATCGTTTTGAGGCAGACAAAATGACTTTTGAAGAACCAAGCATCAATTTGTTTAGTTTCAATAATCCTTATGGCGTTTGTAAGCGTTGCGAAGGCACAGGAATTGTGCAAGGAGTTGATCCCGATTTGGTCATTCCAAACAAAAATTTATCCGTTTTTGAGGGAGCTATTGCTTGTTGGAGAACCGACAAAATGAGTGAGTGGCAAGTGCCTTTAAACCGCCATGCCTTCGATTTCGATTTTCCTTTGCACCGATCCTATTGCGATCTGAACGAAAAAGAAAAAGAGCTTTTATGGACAGGAAATAAATTTTTTAAGGGTTTAAACGACTTTTTTGACTTTTTAGAAAAAAATTCTCACGAGATTAAGTACAGAGTTTTGCTTTCCCGATACAGAAACAAAATTGTTTGTACCGATTGCAAAGGTACACGCCTTCGCAAAGATGCTGGTTATGTAAAAATCAATGGAAAATCGGTGATGGAATTGGTTTTGATGCCCATTTCAGAAGTGCATGATTTTTTTATGAATATTGAATTAAGCGATCAAGAACTTGCCATTTCCAAAAGAATTTTGACCGAAATCCAAAATCGTTTGGGCTATTTGTTGAAAGTTGGTTTAAATTATTTGACTTTGAACAGACTCACTTCTACACTTTCTGGTGGAGAGTTTCAGCGGATCAAATTGGCAACCTCTTTGGGCAGTGCTTTGGTGGGTTCGATGTATATTTTGGACGAGCCGAGCATTGGTTTGCATCCAAGAGATACGCAAAACCTGATTCAAGTCCTGAAATCTTTGCGAGATATGGGAAATACCGTAATTGTGGTCGAACACGAGGAAGAAGTAATCAAACAATCCGACCAAATTATTGATATTGGCTTAGAAGCAGGCATAGATGGCGGAAATTTGCTATTTCAAGGCACTTTTGCAGAACTCAAAAAAACAAACAAGGGTTATACAGCGCGCTACATGAACGGCAAAGAATCGATCAAAATTCCTAAAAAACGTAGACCGTTAAACAAATTTATCGACATAAAAAACGCCACAGAACACAATTTAAAGAACATTTCGGTCAGTTTTCCGCTAAATACTTTAACCGTAGTTACAGGCGTAAGCGGTTCGGGAAAAACAACTTTGATCAAAAAAGTGCTTTATCCTGCTTTAATGAAACACATGGGAGTTGGTTATGGCTTAGAATCGGGCAAATTGGGTAGTTTGAGTGGGGAGCTTCGAGCCATTAGTTCCGTAGAAATGATCGATCAAAACCCGATCGGCAAATCTTCACGTTCAAATCCTGTTACTTATTTGCGTGCTTACGATTTGATTAGGGTTTTGTACGCCAATTTACCCGCCGCCAAACAGCAAGGATACCACCCTGGAACTTTCTCTTTTAACGTTGCAGGAGGTCGTTGCGAACATTGTCAAGGCGAAGGAGTGGTTAAAGTGGAAATGCAATTTATGGCAGATTTGTTTTTGACTTGCGAACATTGTAAAGGCAAACGTTTTCAGAACGAAGTCTTGGAAATTGTGTATAAAGGCAAAAATATTACTGATGTTTTGGGCATGACCGTTTCGGAAAGCCTCGAATTTTTCAAAAGTGATGTTAAAATTTATGAAAAAATCAAACCTTTGGCAGATGTTGGGCTGGGCTATATCAAATTGGGGCAATCCTCGACAACTTTGAGTGGCGGAGAAGCACAAAGGGTAAAATTAGCATCTTTTTTGGGCAAAGGCGCAACCGTTGGGCAAATGCTCTTTATTTTTGATGAACCTACGACAGGCTTGCACGTTCACGACATTCATTATTTGTTAAAAGCGATCAACGCTTTGGTGGATCAGGGGCATAGCGTGATCATCATCGAACACAACATGGACATGATCAAGGCGGCGGATTACATCATAGATTTGGGCAAAGAAGGCGGTCATGAAGGCGGAAATTTGTGTTTT
>RDXG01000211.1 GCA_004292785.1 Bacteroidota bacterium | reverse complement strand
AGAAATTGCTAAAAAACTCATCAAACGTAACCTTAGCAACGAAGATATTGCTGAAGATACAGGTTTGCTTATTGAACAAATACATATTTTGCGAACAGGCAACGAAATAGAAGAAGAAAAATAAATCACGCTAACCTTTATAAGGCTTTAAGTTTTATAAAGGTTTATTTTTGAAATTTTATAGTCTTTTCTTGTAAGTTTAATAAT
This sequence comes from Bacteroidota bacterium, assembly GCA_004292785.1. Classification (GTDB taxonomy): domain Bacteria; phylum Bacteroidota; class Bacteroidia; order Cytophagales; family Thermoflexibacteraceae; genus RDXG01. Next base: position 38,045 of record RDXG01000211.1, on the reverse strand, counting down.
TATTTTTTAAAATTGCCTCATAAAAAAAATTAAAAATGGCAACAACAGATATTAATGCTGATACAGCTAATCTAAAAAATCTTTTGGACAGGGCTGATGAAACAGGCTCTATAGCTTGGCGAATTGGAGAAATTGCATCTCGTATATGGAAAGGTAAAACCTACGAACAGCTAAAAATTAAGACATTTGGCGAATATACTAAAGAGAAATTTCGTAAAACAGAAGATACTGTCGATGTTTACATCGATATTTATAGTAATTTTAAATTTGATGAAGTTTCCGATATGCTTTTTTCTCATTTAAGAGAATTTGTAAAAATAAAAGAAACGAAAATTAGAAATATTGCCATACAAACATTTAGAGACCTACGTTCTAAATACATAAAATCAAAAAGTTTAGAAGAAAAAGCACACGTTTTTACTACTGAAGAAATAAAAAAGGTTGTTAAGATTATATCTATATCTAAATCTGAACAGTCAAGGCTGGAAGACGATATAGTAAAAGAAATTGTTACAGAGGTTTTTAATATCAAACGAGCAAAAGAGGAAACGAAACCAGATAAACATGGGAAAGAATTCAAATATCCCAATTTTACCGAAGTTTTGGGAAATATGGCATTCGAACCCATTGACGAACAAGGTACGGTAGCTCTTTTTTGCTTGCTTTTTAGCGAATTAAAAAAATATCACTTTACAAAAATTGGTAAAACAATGTCATTTTCAAAAATTGTATTTGTTCGAAGTCGTTTTCCTGATGCTTGCATATATTGTCATGATCATACTGATCGTTTTAGTTATGCAATAATGGCAGAGTTTGAGTTTAAAAGCAAAAGTTACGAAGATCATCTCTTGTCTAAAGAACCTTGTCAGCTAATTATTTGCTGGGAAAATAATCTTAATCGAGAAATTTATCGACAAGGGTTTCCGCCAATAATATCTTTAAAAAACTTTTTAGAAACAGGAAAAATTAATATGTTTTAATTTTTTTAACAAAAAAGTATTTATTTGTCTCCCGCCGAATGGAAATTGATGCTAGAAAGTCCCCAACGCTACATTTTAGCAAGAGTTTTTAACGCAAACAATCCTAGTGAAGTCATTTGGGTAAACATGAACAATTTGGGCAAATTCTAAAAAAAAAATTGAAATAAACTATAAAAATTAAAAATTTGTATATAAATTGCTTTAAAAATGATTTAAACCCAAATATTCTATGACTACAATAAAGGCTTCACCGCTTGCTACCGCTATTTATGGCTACACTAGTGCTTCTGTGCAATCTTGGAGCAACTACGGCTATGCACTCTTGATCATTGCAGGAGCTGATGGCGAAGTTTCAGAATCAGAAATGGCGTGGCTGTTGAATGTTCACGAAAAAATGTTGGAAGCTCCTGGCGAAGTAATTGAAGCCTTGCATAGTTTTGATTTTAAAAATCATTCTTTAGAGATGGTTTTGCACAAAATTTCTTTTGATGTGCCAATCAATTACAAAAGAACCTTGATTTATGATGCCATCAAAATGGCTCATGCCGATTTGTTCTATGCTCCCGCCGAACAAAAAGCCGTTCATCAAGCTGCAATTTTGCTCGGAGTACCGTCAGAAGTTACTTGCGCCTTAGAGCAAATTGTAAACATGGAAATGGCTGCCGACAAAATGCGCAGATTTTTGTTGCACATAGAGCAGGTTTCCCAAGAAAAAACAAGCACCCTCGAAAGCGAAATTGTGGACAGCATCAGCCTTTATGTCATGCAAGCTGACGGTTTTAGCCGAGAAGCCACCCGATTACTTGCAGATTATGGAAAAGCCTTGCTTACGATTGCAGGTTCAGATGGCGAAGTTTCCGAACAAGAATGGGAATGGATCAAAAATTATTTTAAAATCATTGACGAATCAGGGGAAGATGCCTTAGAAATGATGGAAGAATTTGATTATAAAAATGCGAATTTGGCAGAAATTCTTTCCAAAATTGACGCTAAAAACGAATTGCCTAACTGCCGTTCTAGCCTCAAACGCACTTTACTTTACAACGCCATCCAAGTTGCCAAAGCAGATGACGATTATTCTGAAAAAGAAACCGTAGAAAAAGCAAGCAAATTGTTGGGAATCCCTAAAAATGAAGTTTTACTCATCGAAAGTTTGGTAAGTACAGAAATAGCAATAGACAAAATGAGAAAAACGATTTTTGATATGTAAGAAAAACCCGCAAATATGTCTTTTTTGCGGGCAAAAAACAGATCAAAAGTTATTTTAAAGCATTGACAACTCTGAAGAAAAGCAAAAAATTAGTTTCGATAAACCAATAAAATATCTTCAAAAATTTTCTCTTGACTAAACAAACTTCCCGCAGGTCTTGGCGAGTCTATGCCTTTTCCAAAGGTGATCGGAGTTCTAAACAAGCGAATCTCGTCAAAGAGTTTTTTGTCCAAAAAAGATCGCAAAGTATTGCTGCCACCTTCTATGATGATCGATTGAATGTTGCGTTTTTCGACCAAATCTGTAAGCATTTCCGCCAAAAAATTTTCTTTGCTTAGTTTTGCATAAATCAAATTAGGCAATTCCTCGTCTTCGTACAAATTGTAACAAATGGTGGGTTGCGATTGATCCAACAAATTCATTTTTCGGTTCAAATTGAGGTCTTTATCCATAAAAACACGCACAGGATTTCTGCCAACCCAATTTCTGACGTTTAGTTGCGGATTGTCGTAAAAAGCGGTATTTGTGCCAACCAAAATAGCGTCTTCTTCTGAACGCCATTTATGTACCAATTTTCTGGAAAACGAATTGCTAATCCATTTGGACGAATGATTGCTTCGAGCAATAAATCCGTCTGCGGTTTCTGCCCATTTCAAAATAATATAAGGTCTGTTTTTGTTGATCCTTACAAAAAATCTGCGGTTAAGTTCTTGTGCTTGCGCTTCTAAAACCTTTGTAACTACTTCAATTCCAGCATTTTCTAGTTTTTTAATTCCTTTCCCTGCCACCAACGGATTGGGATCGAGGCAGGCAACGACTACTTTTTTTACTCCAATTTTGATCAGCAAATCGGCACAGGCAGGAGTTTTACCGACGTGTGCGCAAGGTTCAAGACTTACATAAACCGTTGATTGGGTCAATAATTCTTTGTTTTCTACCGAATTTATGGCGTTTACTTCTGCGTGGGCTTGTCCAAACTTCTGATGATAACCTTCTCCAATAATTTGGTTTTCATGCACAATAACACAACCAACCATTGGGTTTGGGCTTACGCTTGCCATGCCCAAAACAGCCAATTCTAGGCAACGTTGCATAAAAATTTCGTCTTTGCTCATATTTTTTTGTTTTTTTATGAATAATTGACCAGTAAATTTAGCTAATTTTTCTAAAAATAAACTAAATTATAAGCAAAACTGATCTGGTTGAGGTGAAATAGTTTTTTGTGAGAGCTTTTTGGAAAGGCATTTTAAATGTTTTGTTAAGGGTGTAAGGGCTTAAACTCTTACACCTTTTTTATCTACTTGGCAGCTACTGTACCTAATTTATTCACCAATTTAGTCAAACCAGATTTTTGGTTAGCTGCTTTGTTTTTGTGAATGATATTTTTCTTTGCCAATTTATCAAGCATTGAACTTACTTCAGAAAGCAATTTTTGTGCTTCTGTTTTGTCTGTCGCTTCTTTCAATCTTTTGATGAAAGTACGAGTAGTTTTTGCTTGGTAGCGATTACGCAAACGTTTTGCGTCATTAGAACGAATACGTTTTATCGCAGACTTATGATTTGCCATGATTTATAACTTAAATTTTATAATTTTTTCTAAAAGGAACGCAAAAATACGTTTTTTTTTTTGAAAAACAAAAAATCATATTTTTTTATTTTTTTTAAAGAAAAATCCAGCCAAAATTTTTAGTTTTTTAAGCTCCAAATTTGTTTAAATTCTTCATAATTTCTTAAATAATCGGTGGCATCATATTCTTTTGATGCCAAAACCAACTGAACCGCGCTGTGCGAATATTGCATGGTATGCCATACAGAAGGCGGAATATACAAACCCATATTTGGGTGATCCAATACAAAAACTTGTGGTATAGGATCGTCTGCTGCCTCTACTGTAACGGTTATTCTGCCTGCAACTGCAATCAAAATCTGTTCAGTTTGGCGATGTGCGTGCCTACCTCGAACAATATTTTCAGGAGTAAAATATGTCCAATAAACTCTTTTGATCTCAAAAGGAATATTTTGGGCAGATTCAGCTACAGAAATATAGCCAATCGAAGACTCACCAATAGACTGAAAAGGAATAAGATAAGATTTTTTTTCCACAAATTATATTATTTCGTTGCACAAAGGTATTTAAAACAAATATTTTTTGCAAATTGCAACCTTATTTTTTTTATAAAGTTGTAAGAACAAATTTTTTTATTAAATTTCACAAAAAATATTACCATTTACCAATATGAATCTGGAAATTGACTATACAAGTTACGGTTTTAAACTAGAACGCACTGCCAAAAGAATGAGGCAATCACTTCAAAAAAAGTTTAATTCTTTACAAATTGACATCACAGTTGACCAATGGGTGATCCTCGATCAACTCTATATGTCTAGTGGAATGAGCCAAAATGAACTCGCTGATGGCACTTTTAAAGATGCACCAACCGTAACTCGAATCATAGATTTACTCTGCAAAAAAGAGTGGGCGCAAAGACATGGCGATAAGTCGGATCGTAGAAAATTTAAAATTATTTTGACCGAAAAAGGTCTAAATTTGGTCAAAGAACTCCTGCCAACCGTAATTGAATGGCGCAAACAGGGCAGAAAAAATATCAATGAAGTTGATTTTGACAATTTACTTAGAATTTTGGATAGCATTTTTGCTAATTTTGATGAATAAATATTTTTTGTTTAATGATCAATATTTTATTCGCATCACAAATCCAAATATTGATCATTAAATTAATTTAACCCAAAAAAATCATGCCTTTTTACAACAGCCTACAAAAAATGCTTTGGCTTTCCGCTTTTCTTTGGATCGTTAAAATCTTGCAAACTAGTCTTGAATTGCCTTTAAACAGATTTTTTGCATTATATCCCAGACATTCCAAAGGTTTGATTGGCATTTTGTTTTCGCCTTTTTTGCACGCAGATTTCGTGCATTTGATCAGCAACACTGTTCCTTTGATTGTGTTAGGAACTGCAATTTTATATTTTTACCCAAAAGTTTCTTACAAAGTTTTTGCGTGGTCATATTTGGCAACGGGGCTGTTGGTTTGGCTTTTTGCCCGCACTGCCCCACATATTGGAGCAAGCGGACAGGTGTACGCTTGGGCAGCTTTTTTGTTTTTTAGCGGAATTTTCAGAAAAGACATCAAATTTATGAGTTTGTCTTTGGCGGTTTTTGTGTTGTATGGTGGAATGTTGGAAGGCGTTTTTCCAAAAGAAACTCATGTTTCTTGGGAATCGCATTTATTTGGAGCTTTGGTTGGTATTTTTTGCGCTTTTTATTATAAAAACATTCACGAAATAGAAGAAAAAGAACACATTATTCATTTTTCAGTATCAAAAGGATATAGAAATATAGAAGGACAAAATTTTAAGTATGTTTTTAAAGAAAATAAAAAAAAAAATTGATAAAAACAATTTTTAATGAGTGATTTCTCTTACCTTCCGTCAAATTTTATGCGTATGAGAGTAATTTACAGAAGTCAATTTCAACGAATTTGCGTTGATCTAGAAAAAAAATGTATGGAACAAAAATGGTTTTCCAAAACCATACAGATGAAAGAGGAGCAATATTGTGCCGAACAATTAGTTTTGGTAGAAAATATCTTACATTTTTTGCCTATTCATGTGCTGGTTGATATGCAAAAACTCGATTTTATTCTCTCGCCAGAACTGCAAGCATGGACAAACGAACACGTAAATATAAGAACCCAAAATATTCTTGGAAAAGACAAAAAATATGCTTTTGTGGTAAGTCATGATTTTATTACACAAATTTCGGTTGAACAAACACTCGACGAAATGTTCGATAAAAAATCAGAATATGTAAATATGCAAAATTTACGTTATTTCGAAAATAAAGAAGAAGCAAAAAAATGGCTTTTAAGTAAAGAAATATGAAAAATAAAGATCAATTTATTGTTTTTTCTACGGAAAAATACAATTATCTCAAAAAAAATTTACTTGCAGAAGGAAATTATGAATCAGGCGAATTGACCCGCAAAACTTTTCCTGACGGAGAAAAATACTATCAAATTTTGAGTAATGTCCAATACAAAGAAGTGGTTTTGATTGGCGGTACAATTTCTGACCAAGAAACCCTCGAACTCTACGATTTGGCAACAGGTTTGGTGGAATATGGAGCAAGAAAATTGAACCTTATTTTGCCTTATTATGGTTACAGCACTATGGAACGCAGCGTAAAAAAAGGCGAAATTGTAACCGCTAAAACGCGCGCAAGGCTTATTTCTGCTATTCCGCAGGCATATTTTGGAAACCGAGTCATTTTGTTAGATTTACATTCCGAAGGAATTACCAATTATTTTGAAGGCGCAATCAGACCTTTGCATTTGTACGCCAAACCTTTGATCATCGAAGCTGCAAAAGAATTGGCAGGCGAAAATTTTGTCCTAGCTTCCACAGATGCAGGGCGAGCAAAATGGGTAGAATCATTGGCTTACGATATGCACGTTGATGCCGCTTTTGTGTATAAACGCCGTTTGAGTGGCAGTAACACACAAGTTACAGGAATAAATGCCGATGTCAAAAATAGAAATGTAGTGATTTATGACGACATGATTCGCACAGGTGGATCGCTTTTGCACGCAGCCAAAGCCTATGCAGACGCAGGGGCAAAGAAAATTTTTGTCATTGCCACGCATGGAATTTTTCCAAACAATGCCCTACAAAAAATCAAAGATTCGGGTCTGGTCGAGCAAATGATGGTTACAGACAGCCATCCAAATGTATTGGAATTAGAAGGAGATTTTCTGAAAGTCAAACCAATTCATTTTTTATTAAAAGATGCTTTGGAATCTTTGGGAGAAATTGAGTAAAAATTTAAAATCTAGTTCGGCTTTTATCGGACTAGATTCTTATGCGTAATTGTTTAGTTTGTACAAAATTTATAAAAAAAAATGGTGTTTAAGTTTATTTTAAATAAAAATTATTACCTTTGCGCAAAAGTAATTCTAAAAAAAATCATATGGATACTGCAACACTTATAAATTCTATAGACAAAACTATTTTAACTGTTAGAACCAGTTCAGCTGATTTTTCTTTTAATGAATTAGCTGAAATGTATAAAGATCAAGAGTTAATTATTTCGCCTGAATTTCAAAGACTTTTCCGATGGTCTGAAACTTTACAATCTCAGTTCATAGAATCCATCATTCTCGAATTGCCAATTCCGCCTATTTTTGTGGTTGAAAGACAAGGCAGTAGAATATGGGAATTAATTGATGGGTTACAAAGAATTTCGTCTTGGTTACATTTTAAAGGTCTACTTAGAGAGGAAGGAGAATTATTATCTCCTTTATGTTTAAAGAATTGTGATATTATAGAAGGGCTTAATGGACTAACATTTGAAACACTACCACAAGCTATAAAACTTAAAATAAAACGGAGTCCAATTAGAGTAGAAATTATAGGAAAAGATAGTTCTTCACGCCTAAAATACGATATGTTTAATCGTTTAAATACAAATGGTTTAACATTAAGTCCTCAGGAAATACGCAATGCCACCATTAGATTGTTAGATTCAGGAGATAAGTTCATGAGATTTATCATCAAACTAAGTGAAAATAATTATTTTAAAACTTGTATATCTAGTGTAGCAGAGTATGATATTCGTAGAAAATCAGATCAAGAGTTAGTACTTCGTTTTTTCGCTTTAAAAAACGGAATAGAAAAATACGAGGAACAATTATCTGAATTTATGACACAATATGCTGAATTGGTAGCAGAAAAAAAACATAACTTTGACTATATTCGTGAAGAAAAGATTTTTGAAAAAACTTTTAAAATTTTAAAAGGAAGTTTGGGAAAAGATATTTTTCGTTCAAGTAAAAATGGTCAATATAGAGCCTTCTATTTTGAAGCATTTACTCTGGGTATCCAAAAATTTCTGGAACAAATAGAACAAAAACATTATTCAAAATTGGGCGAAAACTTTAGAAATATTAAAGAAGACAAAGATTTTAAAATGGCTACCTCTACTAAAGATGGCTCTAAGCGTAAAAATCTCAAAAAGAGAATTGAGCTAATAGAAAATATTGTCGAAAAAATACTTACAAATTCATGAATATTAAAGACATTGAGTCAGACATAAAGGCACAATTTAAAAAACGTTGTAGAGAAATGCTATTTTTAGAATCTCTGCTTGAAAGCATAGCCAATGAGACTGCTAAAGAAATTTATCGTAAATCTTTGGTGGTAATGTTATATTCGCATTTTGAAGGATTTTTTAAACAAATTCTCGATGATTATTATGTTGACCTAATTAATGAGGAAAAAATACCTCTTTATCAGGCTAGTTATGCCATTCAGGTTAGCTCGCTATTGACTGTTTTTAAAGATTTACAAGATATTACAAATAAAAGTGCTTTGTTTAAAAATGATTTACCTGATGATAAGGATTTGCATTTGTTTTCTAGAAGGTTAGAATTTACTGAAAAATTTGATGAAATATTTGGTGTAAATACAAATGGTAAGATAATTAAAATACCTGTTGCTAATCAAAATAAACGCAAAAAAGGCGAAGATCATATCAAAGGCTTGGTTGATACAGAAAGTAATTTAAAACTTTCTGTTATTAGAAAAATATTATTTCAGCTTGGGCTTCCTTATGATGAATTTAAAATATATGACAGCAGTATAAACCAATTACTTCATAATCGAAACGAAATTGGGCATGGTACATTTACAAAAGGAATAGAAAAAGGGTTATATAAAAGTTTAAGACTCTCCTCATATAAAATATGTTTAGGCATAAAAAATTTGGTACTTTCTGCCTTAAAAAATCAAGAGTATTTAAAAAAGGAATTTCGTACAATACAAAAATAAGTCGACTTAGAAATAAAAACAAATAATTTTCTAAATTTCAATTTTCCCTCAAAAAATCCTTTTTCAAAATAATTTCCTACCTTTGCAAATTCAAAAAAATAAAATATTTATGGAATACAATCCAAAAGAAATTGAAAGCAAATGGCAACAGCAATGGGCTGATAGTCAAATATATAAGGTAGAAAATCATTCCGAAAAACCCAAATATTATGTTCTCGATATGTTTCCTTATCCTTCGGGGGCAGGTTTGCACGTGGGGCATCCGCTAGGCTACATTGCGACAGATATTGTGGCTCGTTATAAGCGTTTGAAAGGCTTTCACGTTTTGCATCCGATGGGCTTCGATTCTTTTGGTTTGCCTGCCGAACAATACGCCATCAGCACAGGGCAACATCCCGCAAAAACCACCGAAGAAAACATCATTACTTTCAAATCGCAATTTGCAAAAATTGGGTTTAGTTATGATTGGAGCAGGGAAGTACAAACTTCTTCCCCCGATTTTTATCGTTGGACTCAATGGATTTTTGGGCTATTGTTTAACAGTTGGTACAACAAAAAAGCGGATAAAGCCGAAAAAATTGACTCTTTAATTGCTCTTTTTCAAGCCGAAGGAAATGCAAATGTGCAAGCATTTTGCGATTCGCATACGCCTATTTTTTCGGCGCAAGAATGGACAAATTTTGATTTTGCCAAACAGCAAGAACTTTTGGCGCATTATCGTTTGACTTACCTTTCGGAAGCGATGGTAAATTGGTGTCCTGCGATGGGAACAGTTTTGGCAAACGACGAAGTAAAAGATGGTTTTTCGGAACGAGGAGGTTTTCCTGTGGAACGAAAAAAAATGAAACAGTGGATGATGCGAATTACTGCCTACGCAGACCGTTTGTTGAAAGGTTTGGATACGCTTGATTGGTCGGATTCGATCAAAGAAATTCAAAGAAATTGGATCGGAAAATCGATGGGAGCAGAATTGGATTTTAAAGTCGATGGCAAAGACATTACTTTAACCGTTTTTACTACCCGAATCGATACTATTTTTGGCGTAACTTACGTTTCTATTGCCCCAGAAAGTGATTTGATTGCCGAATTGACCACTTCCGAACAAAAAGATGCCGTAGATCATTATGTTCACACGGCGATCAACCGTTCAGAAAGAGAAAGAATGGCTGACGTGAAAACGGTTTCAGGTGTGTTTACAGGTTCTTATGTGATCAATCCTTTTAACAACGAAAAAATACCGATTTGGATTGCCGATTATGTCTTGGCGGGCTACGGAACGGGAGTTGTGATGGCTGTTCCATCGTCTGATGAACGTGATTTTAAATTTGCCAAACATTTCGATTTGCCAATTATTTATGTGATCGAAGGAACTGAAAATTTGGAAAATCCTTGTGATAAAAAACATGGAAAATTGATCAATTCTGGATTTTTGAACGGCATGGAAACCAAAGATGCCATTTTGAAAGCCATCGAAAAATGTGAAGAATTGGGCGTAGGAACAGCAAAAATTAATTATAAAATGCACAATGCCGTTTTTGGAAGACAGCGTTATTGGGGCGAACCGATTCCTGTGTATTACGAAAACGGAATCCCAAAATTGATTGATTCTAGCGAATTGCCTTTGGTTTTGCCCGAAATTGATCAATACAAACCAACAGAAACAGGTGAACCACCTTTGGCACGCGCCAAAAATTGGAAATACAAAGGAACTTTCGAATACGAACACACCACCATGCCAGGTTGGGCAGGCTCGTCTTGGTATTTTGCACGCTACAAAGATGCCCAAAACGACAAGGAATTTTGCGATCAAACGGCAGAAAAATATTGGGGGCAAGTAGATTTGTATTTGGGCGGAGCAGAACATGGCACAGGGCATTTGCTTTATTCTAGGTTTTGGAATAAGTTTTTAAAAGATTTGGGTTACATTTCTCACGAAGAACCTTTCAAAAAATTGATCAATCAAGGAATGATTCAAGGTGTTTCGAGCTTTGTTTACAAACTCAAAGATCAAAATACTTTTGTGTCCAAAAACTTGCGAAAAGATCACGATTCTTTTGAAATTCATGTCGATATTTCTTTGGTTAAAGATCACGTTTTAGACGTGGAAGGCTTCAAAAAATGGCGTTCTGAATATGCAAATTCCGAATTTATTCTCGAAAACGGAAAATATATTTGCGGAGATATGGTCGAAAAAATGTCAAAATCCAAACACAACACCGTTAATCCTGACGATATTATTGCGCGCTACGGTGCGGATACTTTGCGTTTGTACGAAATGTTTTTGGGACCGCTTACTCAATTCAAACCTTGGGACACGCATGGCATTGATGGCGTTTTGAAATTTTTGAAAAAACTTTGGCGTTTGTTTTATGACGCACAAGGCAATTTTGTGGTTTCCAACGAAGCCGCTACGCCCGCCGAACTCAAAATTTTGCACAAAACCATCAAAAGAATTGCAGAAGAAATTGAAAGAGATTCTTTTAATACTCCTGTAAGTATGTTTATGATTTGTGTAAACGAATTTACGGCTTTAAAATGCCATAAAGCAAGTATTTTGTCCGATTTTTTGGTGATTTTGTCGCCTTATGCACCGCACATTTCAGAGGAATTATGGCATTTGTTGGGCAAAAATTCGAGCATTATTCAGGCAGAATACCCAATTTGGAAACAGGAATATGTGCAAGAATCTTCTTTTGAATACCCGATCATGATCAACGGAAAAATGCGTGCAAAAATGAATTTTTCTTTGGATATGCCGCAGGCAGAAATGGAGAGAGAAGTGTTGGCATCGGAGCATATTCAGAAATGGTTGGAGGGCAAAGCACCTAAAAAAATGGTCATTGTTCCGAATAAAATTGTGAATTTGGTGGTTTAGAAAAACAACTTTTATAAGGCTTTAAAAGCCTTATAAAAGTTATGGTTTTTAAAAAATTAAGCCTCATTAAAGTCGTACTGTTGGTAGAAATTAGATAATTCAATACAAATTAAAGCACTATAGGTGCATACCTACGGTACTTTTGGCGTACAAAATTTCAAATTTTCTACCTACGGTACGTAACGATGTTGCTTAAAAAAAGGTATTTTTTTGTGGTCAAATTCTAAAAATAACACCTTTCTAATAAAAGCATCCAAACAAACAATTTATTTTAATTTTTAAGATAAATTTGCAAAAATTATATCCTCTAATTTCATGAAATCAATCAAAATTTTTACTTTTTTACTGTTTTATTCTTTTTTGAGTCATGCCCAAGAAAGTTTATCTTTGACGCAAGCCATCGAAAAGGCTTTGGCGCAAAATTTTGACATTCGAATAGAAAAACAAAATGTTCAGGTTACGGTCAATAACAACCACATTGGGCAGGCGGGAATGTTGCCTAGCGTTTCTGTAAATTTGACGCAAAACAACAACGCAACCAAAATAGAAAACCCTGCGTCTGTTTTGCAAGGCACAACGTATAGCAATTCTTTGCAACCCACTTTGAACTTAAATTGGACAATTTTTAACGGTTTTTCGGCTCAAATTACCAAGCAACGCCTCGAAAATTTGCAAAAAGATACCGAAGGAAATGCAAAAATTATTGTAGAAAATACGATCCAAAACATCATTCGGGCTTATTATCGGGCAACTTTGGAAACAGAACGATTGAAAGTTTTGGCAGAAGTTTTGAAACTTTCCAGAGAACGTTACGATTATTTGCAGTTCAAAAAAGAATTAGGAACGGCAGTAAGTTCGGAAGTTTTGTTAGAAAAATCCAATTATTTGCGTGATTCTTCTTTTTATGTGAATCAAAATTTGGTGATTAGAGATGCTTTGCGAAACCTAAATTTGCTAATGGCAGAGCCTGAAGTAAACAAAAATTATTCGTTAAGCGAAAAATTTGATTTGACCGAAAAAGACTACAATTTAGAGGAATTGTTGCAAAATGTAGTAGCCGAAAATGTGGATTTGAAACGTTTGTTTTTGACTCAAGAAATCCTAAAAAGTGATCAAAAATTGCGTGAAGCTGCCCAATTTCCTACTGTTACGTTAAACTCTTTTTATTCTTACAACCGAAATCGCCAAGATTTGTCAGATGCCAAAATTTTGACCAATCCGACAGCTACTTTGGGCGTAAATACGGCAACAACAACCAATTATGGAGCAAATTTAACGTTAAATTTTACAGTTTTCAATGGCGGGCAAATCAAAAGGGCAATTCAAAACTCAAAAGTTCAGCAAGAAATAGGTTATTTGAGAATTGAACGCTTAAAACTTTCTTTAAAGCGCGATCTTTCATCGGCTTACGATTTGTATAATGTCAGAAAACAGTTGGTAAAAATTGCGTTGGAATACAAAAAAACGGCAGAAACCAATTTGCAATTAGCCGAAGAACGTTTCAAAAACGGAACAATTAATTCTTTTGATTACAGGATTTTGCAAAACAATTTTATTGATGCTGCTTTTGACGAACTCGAAGCGATCTTCAATTTGATTGATGCCAATACGACCATTTTGCGTTTGTCAGGTGGTTTGGTGGATCAAAAATAGAGTTTAAACTAACATTTCTCAAATAAATGTTAGTTTTTTTCTTTTAATCCAAACATTTTTTTTATCTTTACCAATTTCTAAACATTTTTTTCTATGGGACTTCATCTTTCATTTTACACCAATTTTCAGCATTTGGACAAATCTGAATGGGAAAATGCGTATCAAGAAACGCTTACTGTTTTAAAAAAATTTCCGATTCCTTTGGTTTGTTTAACAGAACAAACAGTTTTAGGCAAAAAACGCCATGTTTGGTCGAGCAAACTTGTCAAAAATACCAACAAAGCCAACGAACATTGGAGTTTGGAAGGAGATTTATGGAGCAGCAAAACAGGCGAAACTTTTAAATTATACAGGCACATGATCGAAAGAATGAGCGGAGAAGATGGCGGTGAAAGGGTAGCGCGCGCTTTTTCTGAACATTCTGTTTTTCATTCTTCCACAGATTATGACTTTGCAAACGCAGAATTTGGCGTAGGAGTTTTTGGCGGTTGGGATCCAAAAACACAGGGCTATCCCTTTCATTTGGCAATTTTGGCGGCTTGCATGGTGCTAGAAAATCATTTTGAAGGGCGAGGATATGTGTTCGGTGATTTTGATATGACTCAAGCCCAAGAAATGCAAAAATGGCTTTCTTTTCAGTTAAAGCGTGAAATTTTGTTGCCTGTTTGCCTCGATCCGCAACGTTTGTGGAAATATTTGCGCCAAAACAATGACGAAAAACACGCCATCGAAAGGTTTATTACGCTTATTCGCCTCGATCCTGTCCAAACTTATCGTGCTTTGTCCGAACTTGTAGATCGAAAAACCTTGTTTGAAACCTTAGCCAAAGAAATGAATAGTTATTCTGAAATTAGCCAAAATGGTGCAGTCAAAATTTGGTCTACGGTTTTGGAAGTTTGGGACGATGTTGATATTTTGTTGGAATTTATTGAGGTCGTAAACCAAAATCGAGACAAAAAAGAGCCTTTCGAATTGGCAAAATTGCTCAAAGCACTTTGCAATGATTATGTGTCTATCAACCCAATTCTCAAAGAAAATCTCGATCTTTTGAAACGCAAAAAAGGAGATTTGACCACCGTAGAGGATTCTTTTACGGACATCATGGCGCTTTTGGGAGGTATGAAAACGCCAAATTTGCGAGTTTATATTCCAAAAGAAGAAATTTGGGAGGCTTTTATGGCAAAAGACCCAATAAATGCAGCCCTGTACCGCGAAATTTTGGATAAAGCCGAAGAAAAAAACTTGAAAGATTTGGAAAAAATCAATCAAGAAATTGCAGAAATCGAGGAGAAATTGGCAACGCAAACCCCAAAAGAGTCAGATTCTGACGATCAAGACGAAAAAATAGTTCTTGAAAGCCCCGAAATAGATCGCTACATTGTTCGCCAAACTTTGTTACAATGTCCAAAATTTGCGGATTTAGGCGATTCTTTGGCAAAAATGGGCGGACAAATCAGAGGAAATCTTAAACCTAACAAATTTGTGTTTGACACTTTAGACGAATACAAACAAAGTATTTACGAATATTCGCATCTCAACGGTTTTGCTTTGTCCGATAAAACTTGGGAAAAAATAGACCAACTAGAAGATCGTGAACTTTTGCGTATTTTTGCTTTGCTTTCCGCACTCAAAATGGACGAGATGTCTGCTTGGAAATGGCGTTTGTATGCCTTTGAACACACTGAACATTGGGAACGATTTAGAGATGCGAAATAGTTTAAAAACTTGATAATCAGACTTTTATAAGGTTTCAAAAGCCTTATAAAAGTTAAGATTTTAAACAAATGAAAAAAAATCTAATTCTTTTTTTACTGCTATTTTTTTCTTGCGAAAACCCAAAACAGACGCAAAAAGAGTTTGAATGGCTTTATGCGCAATATTCTGAAGCCTTGATCAAAAATGAAAATATGGTTTTATTTTGGAAAAAACATACAGAATTTGGAATGTTTCCAGAAGATATCAACATACTAAAAAGAATGGAATTTTTAATTGAGCAAAGGCGAAATGCACTTCGAAAATTAGATTTAAAAAAACCGAATTTTGTGGCAAATCAAAGTTTATTAGATGCTTATAGCCAATTTTTATTCAATTATCATAAAGATACATTTTCGATACAGGAAATTAAAGAAAAACACCAAATTTATTCGCAAATGCTCATCGAAAATCCAAACCAAAAAAATACTTTATTTTGCTTGTTAAATTTGGCAACCTTAGAACATTTAATTCTTGAAAAAATATTTGAAAAAATGAGTATTGAAAATGCAATTCTGGTTAAAAATAAAAATTATAAGGCAGATACTATTGGAGAAATAGGCAAAAATTGGAATTTATTAATCAGGTGTTTGGAAAGTGAGGACAGTTTGGAAAAAATAAAAACAAACATTTATTTGAACAATCAAGCAATAAAAATTGATGTTCAAAAGTGTATTTTTCGCAAAAATTACGCAATTTATTTTAGTTTTATTCCACCAAAAGAAGGCAAATATCGTTTTACTGTTCATCATCTTTATGACGTTATTTCTAAACAAAAACGAGATTTTGAATACGAATTTGTGGTACGAAATCCAAAATTATGAAAAAAAATTGTCCGACAAATGTCTGACTATCACACAGAAATTTTAAATAAAACTTCTAAAAGATTATAGGTTTTTATTGCTCATTTTTTTCTTTTTTTTTTGCAAAAAAACAAAACATGGGCTTATATTCTCTTAAAAAATATTTACAAGAAAAAACCAATGTCAGACATTTGTCGGACAATTTTTTTATATAAATTAAATTCAACAGTTTTTATAAAATTAGGTTTACGCAAAATATTACGTAAACCTAATTTATAAACTATTTTTTATCTTTTTTGAGTTCTTTCAACTCGTTATCGATGCTACCTGCCAAAACAGTTTGAATATTTTTGACATTTACATATTTTTTGATGGCATTATTTACCTGTTCCAAAGTCAAAGCCTTGATTTGTTCAGGCGAAGTATCAATGAGTTTTAAAGGTGCATTGCGTTGAGCCAAATTCAAAATTTGCCCTGCAATAGCTCCAGAGTTAGAAATTCCTACTTTTGCATCACCTGCTGCATAAATTTTTTCTGACTCCAATTCTTCTTTTGTAATTCCTTCGTCAATCCATTTATTCAATTCACGATTAGACGAAATTAAGCCTTTTTCTAGCAAAGAAGGGCTAAAACTAGCAGTCAAAACCCATGCTCCATCGGCAAAAGTTGCGCCTGTCAAAGAACTATAAATTCCGTAAGTCAAACCCTCTTTATCTCTTACTGTTTGCATCAATCGGGCAGTAAATTTGCCTCCCAAAATGCTGGTGGCAGTTTCCAAAGCGGCATAATCTTTTTCGTCGGCTTGCAACATAATTGGCGTAACCATGATCACAGAAACGTTTGGTTTGTCGGGCATTGTTACCACAATATTTTTGTTTGTAACCGCTTTTATGCTTGCTTTGCTGTATTTTGGGAACGTAACACCTGAGTTCCAAGCAGAAAAATTGCTTTTTACCGCTTTTTCGATGGCAGAATCATCAACGTCGCCCACTACTACCAAATTCATGGATTTGTTGCCATAATAAGTTGCGTGGAATTTTTTAATATCCTCGATGCTTACATTTTCAATGTCTTTAAGCATTTGCTCTAAACTTATCGGAAAATTTGGGTGTCCTTCAGGAAAAATGCTTGCCATTGCCGAAATTCTAGCGCGAACATTTGTATTTTCCATTTGTTGTTTTAGCTGACCTGTAAAACGTTTTTTTAACGATTCCAATTCTGTGTCTTTAAAAGCAGGTTTGCGCAACTGTTCAGCAATCAACTTGAAAACCATTGGCACATCTTCTTTCAAACATTTGGCGTTAAAATTCAAGGTTGCGTTTCCCGCAGAAAAAGAAATAGAAGCTCCAATATTTCCCAAAGCTTCAGAAATTGCAAATTTGTCCTGAACCAAAGTTCCTTGATCGAGCATGGCAGCGGTTAATTTGGCGGTCATACTGTTTTCTTTGATCGAAAAATAATCACCTGCTAAAATACTTCCAGAAACTGTAACCACATCTTTTATACCTGTTTTTAAGGTCATTAAGCGGATATTTTCAATTTTTCTGTCTTTAATTTGATCGGCAATTCCTTCGGTTTTGAATTTGGACTCTTGCAAAAGTTGAGCATTTAAGTCTTTAATTTCTTCGTGTTCGTGGGAAGGATCGCGGTAGTAATGTGGGCGAGGCTTGTCTTGAATAGAACCTGTTGCTGCTTTGTCGCCTTCGATAGGAATAAACCAAGCCGTTGTTGATTGATCTTCAACAAAATATTTTTTGAAGACTGCATTTACTTCTTCCAAAGAAATTTTTGAAGTATTTTCAACAAAATTTAACACATAAGTCCAGTCTCCGAGTGCAATACTTTCATTCAAAACTCCTGCGGTATTAAAGGGACCGTCCATACCAAAAGAAATATCGGTTTTGATTTGTGATTTGGCGCGCTTTAATTCGTCTTCTGTAAAACCTTCTTTGACAATTTTTTCGTATTCATCTAACAAGATTTTTTCGGCTTTTTCGTGAGTAGTTGCAGGGCTAAGTGTTACGTAAATTGGAAACAAACCACCATCGTTAAATTGGCTGTACCAACAAGCAATATTAGACGCTAAACCTTTGTCAATGAATGCTTTATACAATCTGCTAGTTTTGCCTGATGTCAATATTTTTTCGATAATTGCAAAAGAATAACTTTCTTTGTCTAAGCCTTTTGGAGTTTTGTGTGCCACACCCACTACGCCTGTTGTGCCTGTTCTTTTCAAAACGGCACGTCTTGCGCCTTCTTGCACTGGTTCGGTGGTATAAACGGCAGGAATTGGTTTTGGAGATTTTGGAATTGCTCCATAATATTTGTAAATGTATTCCAAAGTTTTGGCTTTGTCAAAATTTCCTGCCACCGTAACTGTCGCATTATCAGCCCAATAGTAAGTATCATAAAATTCTTGCAAACGTTCTACGCTTACATTTTCGATGTCCGATCTCCAACCAATCGTAGAATGGTGATAAGGGTGTGCTTGATAGGCGGTTGCCCAAATAATTTTGTCTAATGCTCCTTGTGGGTTGTTTTCGCCAATTTCAAACTCGTTTCTTACTACCGTCATTTCCGATTCTTTGTCGGTTTTCAAAATTTTCAAATTTCGCATACGGTCGGCTTCTACTTCGATGATTCTTTCCAAATATTCATTTGGTACTAATCCGTAATAATTGGTTCGGTCTAGCCAAGTGGTTGCGTTTACCAAACCGCCCACGCCTTCGATGAGTTTGTCGTAGCTGTTGCCTGACGCTTTGTTAAATTTGGCTGTGCCTTTGAACATCAAATGTTCTAACAAATGGGTTGCGCCTGTGTTTCCGATGGTTTCGTTGCGAGAACCTACTTTGTAAGTAACCATAAACATGACCGAAGGAACGCTTTTGTCTTCTTTCAAAATGACTTGTAAATTGTTTTTTGAAAGTTTGTACTCCTGATAACCTTGCAATTCTTTGACGAATTCAAAGCCTTCTACTTTTACGCCTTGCGCAAACAAACTGCCTGAAAAAAAGCAAGTTAAGCAGATCAATGAAATAAATTTGAACATCATTTTGTTGGGATTTTGAATTAATTTGACTTGATGAAAACTGAAAGACAAAGATATTTAATTTAAAATTAATTGTTTTGACAAATGTTTTAAAAATAAAAATAATTTTGCGATTAGCATGAACATCTTTTATTGGTTTGTCTAAATGGTTAATTTTTCATTAAAAGAACGTAAACTTGGCTTTTAACAAATAAAACCTTTTTTTGTTTAAAAAAATAACAAAAAAATTTCATTATACAGAATTATTCCATTTATTTCAATGTGTATAGGGTTTCATCGTAAAAAATATAATTTTCACTTTTTTTAAGTTAATTTTTAAATCATCTTAAATTACTAAAATGTTAATAATCAAATTATTAATTAATATTTTTTTTACTTTTTTTTATAAAAATTAACAAATTTTTATATTTCTTTCAATAAAAAAAAATAGATTCTTTGATTCTATTTTGAAAATCATTTAGTTTACGAACTATTTAGTATTTCTAACCCTTTAAATTAAACCAAATGAACAAATTTATTTTACTGTTCTGTTTTTTGCTTTTGGGATTTTCACAAATATCCTTTGCGCAAGACAGAGTAATTACAGGAAAGGTAAGTTCCAAAGAAGACGAAGGAGGCTTACCTGGTGTAAATATTCAGATCAAAGGGACAACCACAGGAACATTGACTGATTTTGACGGAAATTATAAAATTTCTACTCCTGCCAATGCTACACTCGTTTTTAGTTTTGTAGGTATGAAAACCACAGAAGTTGTGGTAGGAAACCAAACTAACATCGATTTATCGATGGAAGCTGATGCCAAAATGATTGGAGAGGTCATTGTAACTGCGGTAGGTATTGAACGCAATAGCCGTCAAATGGGCTATTCTGTTGAGCAAGTTGCTTCTGAAAAATTGATGCAACGCGCCGAACCTGATTTGTTGCGTTCTATGCAAGGAAAAGTTCCTGGTGTGAACATTACTTCGTCTGGTGGTGCTGCGGGAAGTTCTAGCCGTATTACGATTCGCGGTAACAACTCGTTTTTTGGGGCAAATCAGCCTTTGTTTGTCGTTGATGGTATTCCTTATGACAACTCTTTCAACGAAAGTTCTAGCCAAAGAGACAACGGAGCTGCTTTTTCGAGCCGTATTGCCGATTTAGATCCAAACAACATTGCTTCGATGACTGTTTTGAAAGGTGCTGCTGCTGCTGCGCTTTACGGAACTCGTGCTGCCAATGGCGTGATTGTGATCACTACCAAATCAGGTTCTGCTAAAATGACCAAAAAAGGTTTGGAAATTACGGCAAATTTGGGTATGTCCGTAGAAGACATTTCTAGTTATCCAAATTTCCAAAACAAATACGGTGCTGGTTCGCAACAAGTGTATGCCAACGCAAACGGTACTTGGGGTCCTGCTTTTGGGCTTGGTCGTACTTACAATGCAGCAGGTGGTTGGACTCCAAACACTACAGGCACAGACTCTATTCCAATTTGGGTAGGTTATAATACTTTTGCCAATCAGTATCCTACTTTAGCAGGACAATCAGGTTTGAGACCAGGCGGAAACGTAGCTTATCGATCTTACCCTGACAACGTAAAAAACTTTTTCAGACAAGGTGTGTTGCGTGAGTATTCTGTGAGTATTGCAGGCGGGGGTCCGAAAGCTAGTCTTTCTGCTGTTTTTTCTCATACTGACCAAGATAGTTATTTTCCTGGTTCTACTTTCAAAAGAACAAATATTAGTGTAGGAGGAAGCACTACTTTGGATAATGGAATCCAAATTTCTGCAAATTTGGCATATACCAATAGTTTGCAAACAAGTCCTTTGTTTGGTTCTGACGGTACTTCGCCTTTGTCTCGCTTGTTTCAGATGCCACGTAACTGGCCTTTAGATCAGTTGCCTTATCAAGACCCAACAGGTCAAGGCGTGTTTTTCTTTCCTTTCGGACAAGCGGACAATGCTTATTGGTCAGTCAATAACAGCACTTTCAAAAGTGATGTAAATCGTTTGGCAGCTTCTGGTAGCATTTCTTACGACATTTACGATTGGTTAAAAGTTACATACAAAGGCGGTTTGAATACTTATAACGACAACCGTTTGCAACGAATTTCTGCGGGTTCTTTGTTTGGTGCGCAAGGTATTGGAAGTTTGCAACAAGATGCGATCACTTTTCAAGAACAAGATCATAACTTTTTGATCAATGCAAGCCGCAAGGTAAACGAAGATTTTACGGTTAGAGCAATTGTTGGTGCGAACTATAACCAACGTACTAATAGCCAATTTGCAGTAAATGGCTTAGGAATTATTGTTCCAAACATTGATTTGATTAGCAACGTAAGTACAGCAACTCCAAACAATAACAGTGGATATGATCAACGCAGATTGTGGGCAGTTTTTGCAGATGTTACTTTGAGTTACAAAGATTATTTGCACTTCAATTTGACAGCACGTAACGATAATTCTTCTACTTTGCCTGTTAATAACCGTAGTTATTTCTATTATTCGGCTAGTGGTTCTTTTATTTTTACAGAAGCCCTCAAAATCAAATCTAATTTCTTGACTAGCGGTAAATTCCGTTTGGGTTATGCTCGTGTAGGTCGTGATGCAAGTCCTTACCAAACCATCAACACTTTCCGAATCAACAGAGGAGAAGGTTCTGGTGTTTCTGGAGCAACTCGTAACAACGATTATCCTTTCCGTACACAATCAGGAGCTTCTGTGGCGTTTACGTCATTTGATCCAAACTTAAAACCAGAATTTACTAGCGAAATCGAAACGGGTTTGAACTTGGAATTTTTCAAAGGCAGAGTTACTTTAGACGCTACTTATTATGACCGTTCTACTACTAACGTAATTGCAAGCCGTTCTTTGCCACAATCTACAGGTTTTGGTCAAGTTTTGACAAACTTCGGAGAAATTAGAAACTACGGAATGGAAGTTGGTTTAAATGTCGTTCCTATTCAGGCTGCAAACGGCTTTCAATGGGATATTTATACTGCTTTTACTTTGAACAGAAACGTAGTTGTAAAACTTGAAGAAGGTATCAATGAAGTTGTATTACGTAACTTAATTGCAGGAAATCCTACACCAATTGTTAGACCAGGTGAAGAATTTGGTTTATTGCGCGGAACGGCTGCTGCTCGTGATGCTAACGGAAATTTGTTGATCAATCCTGCTACAGGTTTGGTTATTCCTGACATCGAACAACGAATTATCGGAAATCCAAATGCCAGATTTTTGTTAGGCGTTACCAATACTTTTACTTACAAAGGTTTTAGTTTGAGTGCTTTGGTTGATTATCGTCATGGCGGAAGTTTATTTTCTTGGACAAATCAATTCTACATGGGACGTGGCGTTACGCAAGACACAGAAAACCGCGAAGTTCCGCGTGTAGTAGATGGCGTTTTGGGAAATGTAAACACTTTGCAACCAATTTTGGGAGCAGACGGTCAGCCAGTTAGAAACAATATTCAAGTTATGGAAAACAATTTGTGGTTTCAAGCAAGCGGTAACGGTGCTTTGGCTATCAACGGTCCTAACGAATATTCTATTTATGACGCTTCTGTATTTCGTTTGCGCGAAATTACTTTTGGTTACAATTTGCCAAAAGCATGGCTTGCAAAAACTCCTTTTGGTTCAGTAAATTTGAGTTTGAATGGCAGAAACTTGTTCTTCTTTGCACCTAATTTCCCTAAAAACTCAAACTTCGATCCTGAAGTAAGTACACTCGGAAATTCAAATGCACAAGGATTTGATTTTTTTGCAACTCCTTCTATCAGAAGATTCGGTTTCAACTTGAAAGTAACTTTCTAAAACAAAAAAATTTAATTTAAAATGAAGAAACTAAAAATATATTCCACACTCATTTTAACGGCAGTTGCCTTGTTTTTGAGTGCTTGCGATTTGAATATCAATCAAGACCCAAACAATCCAGTTGAGGTGCGTAATGCATGGTTGCTTACACAAGCACAGTTGGACATCAGCAACTCTTTGGGTTCAGGGTCAACAGGACTTTCAAATCCTGCTTCTGTTTTTGTGCATCAATGTACACAAAGAGGCAATAATGATGCTTATGGCATCACAGGTGCAGATTTTGTGATCGGACAGTCTTGGGGTGCGCTTTATAGAGCCATTCAAAACTTAAATATCGTAGTTGAAAATGGTACAAAAGCAAACGAATTTGCTTATGTGGGCATTGCCAAAATTATGAAAGCAGTAGCATTTAGTTATATGGTTGACGTTTGGGGAGATATTCCTTTTTCAGAGGCAAGTTCAAAAAATGTTACTGTTCAATTTCCTAAATTTGACAAAGGACAAGACATTTATCCCAAATTATTCACTTTAATAGACGAAGGAATTGCCGATTTGACTAAGCCTTCTTTGTTATCTCCACGTGCAGACGATTTGATCTATGCAGGAAATTTGACAAAATGGAGAAAATTTGCCAAATCTTTGAAACTCAAAATGTATAATCAAGTGCGTTTGGTTCAAAATGTAAACACACAAGTAAACGCTTTGATTGCTGAAAACGATTTTATTGGCGCAGCCGACAATTTTGAGTTTGCATACAGCACTCAAGCCGCCCCTGATAATCGCAACCCTATTTTCAGAAGTGATTATAACGTGGCAGGTGGTCGTTCTAACTACATTAGCCCATATTTTCATGAAATTTTATTAGGAGTTAGCGCTTTAAATACCATCACCAGTGGTGTTACCGATCCGCGTATTCCTTATTATTATTTCAATCAATTATCAAATGCTCGCCCAAACGCGCAAAATCCGACAGAGTACAGAAGAGACAATTTTGTGTCGATTTATTTTTCTTCACAAGGACCTAATCAAGGTTTTGATCAATCATCTTCTTTGACTATTGTAGGTTTGTACTATTGCGGAGGTCGTTTTGATGATGGCTTGGGCGTAACTTCTTCAGGTGTAAACGGTACTTCTGCTCGTGGAGACGGCGCTTTGCGTATTTTGCCTTTCCATTCACATCTTTACACTTTGGCTGAATTGGCACAAACAGGAACAAGTTCTGGGGATGCGAAAGCCTTGTTAAGAAGTGCAATTTTGGCTTCTTTTGCTGAAGTAAATAAATCTGCGGCAGGCGGCGGCGCACCAGCAATTTCTGCTGCGGCTATCAATACTTACGCAGACGGAATTATGGGCAAATATGATGCTGCTGATGCCAACGGAAAATTGGAAATGATCATTACTCAAAAATGGATCGCTAACTTTGGTTTTGGTTTAGAGTCTTACAACGATTACAGAAGAACAGGTTTCCCAAAACCTTTTGATCCTGCAACCGATGGCGTTCCTTTTACCAATGTACAAAGAGCCTTTGCTGTGAGTATGCCTTATCCTGCACCAACAGAACTTATTTTGAACCCAAATGCTCCTAAACAAAGAGTAATTGCAACAGACAAAGTTTTTTGGCAAAAGTAGTTACATAAAATTAAATGTACCATACGCTTTAGCGTGTGGTATGTTCATGAATTAAAAGATTTTAAACTCTTGAAAAACAATATTTTACAAAAAAATATGAAAAATATCTTAATCTTAATTTTGAGCATTTTCTTGTTTTCTTCTTGCCGAGACGAAAGCAAGTCGCCTTATCCTAACATTGCTTATGGGGCAACTTTCATTGTCAGATTAAACCCTGAGCCAAGCCCTGTTACAGCTGCAAATATTGCCACGCTTTCTGTAAAATTGGCAAATGCTGCAACTGGAAATGTGGCTTTTAGTACACAAAGTTTGAACGCAACAGACATAGAAAAGGTGGATGTTTATGTGCGTCATGCCAGAGGAACGGTTTCTACGCCTTTGTTAAACGCTGCTGCTCCACATGGAACTTTGCTTAAAAGTATGACCAATTTGGCTTCACAAGAACAATTTGCTTTGACCGAATTGGCTTCTAAATCAGGTTTTGTTTTGGCTAATTTGGCTGCAAATGATCGTTTTGTTCTCAAATTTGTGGCTACCATGAAAGACGGTCGCATTTTTTCTGCGGATAATTCAGGACCTGGTATTACTGCAAATGCTTTAGGAACTACTTTTACTCCTTTTTTGAATGTTGTAATTGTTCCTTAACAAAAACCAACACGTTGCCAACGGTCGAAAGACCTTGGCAATCGTTTAAAAAACCAAAACGTTGCCAATAGTCGAAAGTTTTTGGCAATCGTTAAGAAACCAAAACGTTGCCAATGGTCGAAAGACCTTGGCAATCGTTTAAAAAAACAAAAATAACCCTTTCTAAAAACTTTTATTTTTATCTTTACGTTTTCCTTAATATCTCACCCAAAAATATTTTTCTATGGAATTTATCTATTCGTATGCCTACATTGGCATTTTAGTTAGCACAGTTTTGTGGTTATTTCTGAAAAACAAAGAAATGCCTACAACTTTTGTGTCAGGCGGTTTTTTGGTTTCGGTTTTGACTTACGTTTTGACTTTGTTGCTTGATGACGGAAGTTTGATCTTCAAATTTTTGTGGTTATTGCCCCGTGATTTGTCTTTGTTTGTCTTGATAGTTTTGTTTTTTAACAAATTTGTCAAAATGCCAAAAGTGTTTTATGTCGGTTTGGCAGTGGTTTTCATGTTCTTCAAATTTTTCTATTTAGACAAAGTTTTGATGACTAGTTTTAATTCTCCGACTTTTTTTGAACAATATTTTACCAAACCTTCTGAACAAAAACGCACCAGCAAACAAGAAATTCAATTTATTGGCAACAAATTAGACCCAAATGCAGAGGTTTTGATTGATGTCAAAAATCCGAATGACGTTTCTGCCATCGAAAAAGCGTTAATTCCTTACAAATCGACCATTCAAAAGGCATTTCCAAATTTACAACATCCTGAATATTCGGAATTAGACGATTATTATACCGTAAACATTCCTGAAGATGCCGATTTGGGCGATATTTTTGACGTTTTAACACAAACAAACCAAGTTGATTGGATCGAAGAAAACGAAATGTATCAATTAAATTTGCCAAAAGTTCAAAATCCAAGCCCAACTCCTCCAAAAATTGACTACGGAATCAACGATCCCGATTTATCTAAACTTTGGGCATTCGAACAAATGAAAGTGGCAGATTTGTACGCACAAATTCGCAAACAAAATATTCAACCTGTGCGCAAAGCAAAAATTGCAATTTTGGACACAGGCATCGATTTTGAACACGAAGATTTGAACGGAAATTACATTTCTACCAACAAAGAATACGATTCAGACAAACAAGGACACGGCACGCATTGCGCAGGAATTGCGGCGGCGGTATCAAACAACGGCAAAGGAATTGCATCTTTTGCGCCAAATAACCAATTTGTGCAAGTAACGAGCATCAAAGTTTTGAGTGATGAAGGTTGGGGAACGCAAAAAGATATTTTGGAAGGAATTATTTTGGCAGCAGACCAAAAAGCAGATGTTATTTCGATGTCTTTGGGCGGACCATCAAATGATTTGAGCCAAAAAGCATACGAAGAAGCCGTAAAATACGCCAACCGTGCTGGAGCAATTATGGTCGTAGCGGCAGGAAATAGCAACGAAAACGCCATCGATTTTTCGCCTGCAAACGTGAAAGGCGTAATTGCAGTTACAGCAGTAGATCACAATTTGAAAAAAGCTGAATTTTCTAATTTTATCACTGATTTAGAAATGGGTTTGGCGGCACCAGGCGTAGCAATTTTTTCAACTTTTCCAGAAAATTCGTATATGGAACTAAACGGAACTTCGATGGCAACTCCTTATGTGGCAGGTTTGTTGGGAATTATGAAATCCGTAACGCCCGATTTGACCACCAAACAAGCCTTTGACATCTTAAATTTGAAAGGAATTGACACCGACAACACCAAAGCCACAGGCAAATTTGTGCAGGCAAATGTGTTTTAGAATGTGTTTTAGTCGTTTTTGATTTTTGTTTTACAAAAAATTTCTGAAAGAATTTATTTCTTTTGGAAATTTTTTTTTGCGTATATTTGGCAAAAAAATTATTAAATATGGCAGTAAGAGATGTTTTTATTCAGGCAATTTGGGATGAATATGATTTGTCTAAACAAATTATAATTCAAAACGATAGTAATGTTAAACAATCCATTTGGTTTAATTGTAACCTGACTTTATATACACTTATATTGTTATATCCAAGATTTGGGCATCAAGATATAAAAAAAGATTGGCAAAGACTTTTTGAAGTAAAACCTTATTTGCTCATTTTTTCTGATACCATGAATTATTTTATCACATTTGATAATGAATCGGATAATAAACAAGAATTTACCTTTGACAAAGAGGAAGCTTTTAACCATTTTCAAAAACTAAAAGAAATTATAGATTTTGTCATAGAAGACAGCGCTCCAAAATCTATTCCCAATGTGTACGCCCATGATCAAAAATTTGCTTATCAATATTGTTTAAAATATTTGTTGGTTTCTCAATATCAGTCTATCAAAAAAATAGAAACGGTTTTTCCGTTGGATTGCCAATTTATTGTTTTTTTGGGAGATAATGGTGGAGGAAAAACAGCCATTTTACAAGCCATTGCCATTGGTTTGCAAGGAAATTACGATCACGATTCGGGCATGATTCTTTGCAATGAACGAAATTTTTGGATAGAAACAGAATCGAAAAAAGAAAATGAATACAATTTTAATGTTGCTGTTTTAGAAACAACTTTTAATCAAGAAAAATTAATTCCTTGTTTTGCTGCTTACGGTGCTTCTCGTTTGCAACTGCAAACTGCGGAAAGCATGGAAAGCAAAAAAAGTAAACGCGGCGCGGCGTATCATATTTTCAGAACGGATGCCACTTTGTTAAACATAGGATATTGGTTTAAAAATCAAATTTTGGAAGGCAAAGAGAAACAAGTGCAGGTCGTGATGGACATGATGGTGAGGCTTTTGCCCAACATTGATCGAATTGAAAGAAAAGGAAGTGAGTTCTTTTATTACGAAAAAAACTTTTCCGTTTCTATGGATCAGCTTTCGGCAGGAAATAAAAATATTGTAGCCATGATCGGCGATATGATCATCAGGTTGGCGGAAGTGCAACCGCATATAGAAAACCCAAAAGATTTTGCAGGAATTGTGCTTATTGATGAATTAGATGCTCATTTACATCCAAAATGGCAAAAAGAATTTCCAAAAATGCTTTCAGAAACTTTCCCAAAAGTGCAATTTATTGTAAGCACGCACAGCGCGATTGCTTTGTTGGGAATGCCCGAAAATACAGCTTTTTTTAGGGTGGATCGCAACGAAACAGAAGGTACACAAATAGAAAGATTGGATATTGATGTCAAAAATTTGACTCCCAATTTGTTATTGACTTCGCCTTTGTTTGGTTTGGAAAATATTTTTAGTACCCAAAACGAAGGAATTGAGCATATTCATACAGGCGACTCCTTTGAGGAAAAAGAAAAACGCCAACAAGCCAAAAATAACATCAAAAATTTGTATCAACAACTAAAAAACATGGAAAATGAAGAAAATAACTAAAAATTTTTCTCTAATTTCGTTAAGAAAAGATCAATTATGGTGCGAATCAGATTTATTGGCACTCAAAAAAGCAAATAATTCTTGTTGGTCGAGGGTGCAAAAAGATTTGCTAGAATTATATAATTATAAATGTGCTTATTGTCAAACAGATTTGAAAAGAATGATGCCGACAGTGGAACATTATCGTCCCAAATCAAAAAATAAATATTTTTGGTTGGCTCATGAATGGACAAATTTTTTGCCTTGTTGTACGATTTGCCAAAAAGAAAAAAGCGATATTTTTGAAACCGAAAACCCACCCAAATACGATCCGCCTTTGTTGGTTAATGGAAATTTGGATTACGAAAAATGCCGTTTGGATAGCGAATACTTGCTTTCTGAACAAGCACTAATTTTAAATCCTGAATTTGATGATCCTTTCGAACATTTTGATCTCAATGACAAAAATGGAGAACTTTTGCCAAAAAAAGATTCGAAAAAAGCAGAACTAACCATCAAAATTATAAAATTGAACAGATTACAATTACAATATTCTCGCAAAAAAACTATTGACGATTTTTGGGAAGATTTTAACAATTATTATGAATTTTTTTTGGAGAAGAAAAATACACAAAAAGAATCTTTTGAACTTGCAACTCAATTATCAAAAAAAAATTGTGAAAGGAAAATTAGAGAAAACGTAGAATATTCCTTTGTTTGGCTATATTTGCTAAATAATTTTGAGAAAATTTTGGCAGAAAACTAAGAATAGTTTTGTTTAAAACTACCAAAAATAGCCTTTCACAATCTTTGTGAATCTTTACCATTTCTTAATATTTCAAAATCTTATCTTTGTGCTTAAATCAATCCTTTTTGAAACATGAAAACAATTTTTTTATTCTTTTTATTAAGCATTTCCAATTTGTCCGATTTTGACAAAATTGCCAGAGTCAATGCTTTAAAAGCCGAAGCCGAACAAGCCTTTAAAGCCAATAATTTTTCGGTGGCGATCAAAAAATATACCGAATTGGTCAAAGATTTGGGCGTTTTGGATGAGGAAGTCAAGCTAAATTTGGCTCACGCACTCTATCAAAGCAAAGATACGACCTCAAAAACGTATTACAATGAATTGATAAATTCGCCAAATCTGTACATTGCTTCGGTGGCAAATTTGCAATTAGGCAATTTGAAAATGCAGGCGAAAAACTTGGAAAATTACAAAGAATCGCTTGCTTATTTCAAAAATGCCATCAAAGCCGACCCAAAAAACGAAATGGCAAGGCACAATTACGAAATTGTCAAAAAGATCATCGACAAACTGAACCAAGAAAAACAAAAACAGGATCAGGACAAAAAGAATGATCAAAAAGATCAAGACAAACAAGATCAGAAGGATCAAAAACAAGATCAAAAAGACAAACAAAAACAGGATCAACAGAAGGAGCAGGACAAGAAAGAGCAGGAGAAAAAAGATCAACAGCAGAAGGAAAAAGAGAAAAACGGTGAACAGCCTAAAGATCAGAAAAAAGACGGCAAAAAAGACGAACAGAAAAACGGTGAACAGCAGAAAAAAGAAGGCAAAGACGGCAAAAAAGAAAAAGGGGAAGACGGAGACGAAACCGAAGACAAAGAACGAAAAAAAGAGGAGCAGAAAAAAGAAGCCACCGAAACACGTTCTAAACGTTTGCAAGAAGTGAACATTTCGCCTGAACAAGCCAAAATGATTTTGGACGCAATGAAAAACAACGAAGTCCAATATTTGCAACAAAATCGCAAAAAAGCGGTTACAAGACCTGATAAAGGCAAACCTGATTGGTAGGCATCAAATTATCGGACATTTTGAAAGTGTCCGATAATTTGTCTTAATTCAGTAAAAAATCCTTACTTTTGCCAATCAAGACTCTAATTTCGTAAATTCATGATCTATAAAATCAAATTAATTTTGCAATTATTGATTCATCAATCAAAATATTTGCATTTTTTTTCTCTAATTTCTCTCTTTTTTCGATCCAGATACCAACAAACTTCCATTTCTTTATTTGGAAAAAAATTTCAAATTGCCGATGCTTGGTCTTTTGTAATTATGTTTGATGAAATTTTTAACAAAAAAATCTATCAATTTCCTTCTGCTCATCCCAAACCTTTCATTATTGACTGCGGAGTAAATGTGGGCGCAAGTTTGCTGTTTTTCAAAAGACTTTTCCCAAAAAGCCAAATTATTGGTTTTGAACCTGATCCCAAAATTTACCAAATTGCAACAAAAAATATTTCTTCTTTTGATCTAAAAAATATTACCCTTGTCCAAAAAGCCCTTTGGAATACCGAAACGACTTTGCATTTTGCTTCCACAGGAGCAGATGGCGGAAGATTAGGTGATAAAAATTTGGGGCAAAACATTGAAGTACAGACGGTTAGCCTAAGAAACTATTTGACTCAAAAAGTAGATTTTTTGAAAATAGACATCGAAGGAGCAGAGGATACGGTGCTAAAAGATTGTGCCGATTTGTTGCCAAACGTAGAACGAATGTTTGTAGAATATCATTCTTTTGCCAATCAAAAACAGTCTTTAAACCAAATTTTAGACATTCTTGGGCAGGCAGGTTTTAGGTATTACATTGAACGCAACGGAGTTCGTTCTCCGCAACCTTATCTCAATATTGATACTTTAATTGGCATGGATTTGCAACTTAACATTTTTGCTTATCGCTAATATACAAAGTTAAATAATTTTGTAAACCAATAAAAAACTGTATTTTTGCGTTTATTTAAGAAAATTATAAATCTAAACCAACATTTGCGTATGTACGCTAAAATAATTCGTATTACTTGGATTTCTTTCGCAGCTGGGGCGATATTTTTTGTGATGTGGGTTGCTGCTGTAAGCAAGGATTTTGCGGGCTGGTTTGGCGGAATGCCCGATTTGAAGGAATTAGAAAACCCAAAAAACGAGTTGGCTTCCGAGTTATATTCAGCTGATAATGTCCTTTTAGGAAAATATTTTAGAGAAGATAGAAACCCTGTTACTTACGAGGAACTTTCGGACACGATTGTAAATTGTTTGCTCGCCACAGAGGACATTCGTTTTTTTGACCACTCAGGCATCGATCTCAAAGGCACTTTTGCTGTTTTTTATTATCTTTTGCAAGGAGAAAGGCGTGGTTCGAGTACCATTACGCAACAATTAGCCAAAAATTTGTTCAAAACCAGAGGCGAAGGTTATTCAGGAGCTTTGGCAAATGTGCCGATTTTTGGTACGTTGATCATCAAAACAAAAGAATGGATTTTGGCAATCGAACTCGAAAAAGCCTATACCAAAAAAGAAATTATGGCTATGTATTTGACCACAGTTGATTTTGGGCGAAATTCTTTTGGAATAAAAGTAGCGGCTAAACGGTATTTTAACACAGTTCCCAAAAAACTTTCCATCGAACAAACTGCCGTTTTGATGGGAATGTTGAAAGCTCCAACTTTTTACAATCCGACCATAGAAGGAAAATACGAAAACGCCATGCGCCGCAGAAATACGGTACTTGAACAAATGCTCAAATACGAATATTTGACCGAAGGACAATTTCAAACTCTAAAAGTTTTGCCCATCAAAACCAATTTGCAACCCGAAGATCACAATGTCGGTTTGGCAACTTATTTTAGAACTGCGGTCAGAAACGAAATCATGGATTGGTGCAAAAAACAAGGCTACGATTTGTATTCAGACGGTTTGAAAGTTTATACCACCATCGACTCGCGTATGCAAACTTACGCAGAGCAAGCCGTTGCAGAACACATGAAAGAATTGCAAAAAACTTTTTTTGAACATTGGAAAGGTAAAAATCCTTGGATAGATCAAAATGGTCAGGAGATTAAAGGTTATTTGGATCTCGCACAAAAAAATACAGATCGTTATCGTGATTTAAAAAGACAATTTGGAGATGATTCCGTTGCCATCGCAAAAGTGATGCATGAGCCTATAAAAATGAAAATTTTTACTTGGGAAAATCCACAATACGAAAAAGATACAATCCTAAGTCCCTTAGATTCAATACGTTATAGCAATCATTTTTTGCACACAGGCATGACTTCCATGGATCCGCATACAGGGCAGATCAAGGCTTGGGTTGGCGGAATCAATTATAAATATTTTCAGTTTGACAATGTTACACAGCCCCGACAACCTGGTTCTACCTTCAAGCCTTTGGTGTATATGATCGCCATGAAAGAACATGGTTATTCGCCTTGCGACATGGTTTTGGACGCACCGCAAACTTTTATTTTGCCCGGTGGTGGCACTTGGACAGCCAAAAATGCCGATGGCGGTTATTCTAACCAACAATATACTTTAAGAAATGCTTTGGCGCGATCCATCAATAGTGTGGCGGCTTTGCTCATGAAAAAAATTAAACCCGCCAATTTGATCAAATATGCAAAAGATTTGGGAATAACCAGCCGCTTAGACACCGTTCCCGCCTTGTGTTTGGGCGCAAATGATGTAAAAGTCGTAGATTTGACAGGTGCGTATGCCACTTTTGCCAATCAAGGTCGATGGATAGAACCACATTTTATTACAGAAATTAGGGATAAAAATGGCAAAGTAATTTTCAAAAAAGAGCCACGTTCTCACGAAATTATTGACGAAAAATTGGCGTATTTGATGACTTATATGTTGCGCGGTTCAAACGAAGAATCAGGAGGAACGGCTTGGGGTTTGGCGCGTTACGACTTCAAAAAAGACAATCAAATTGCAGGAAAAACAGGTACTACTAACAGTCATTCAGACGGTTGGTTTATGGGAATGACCAAAGATTTGGTTACAGGTGTAAGAGTTGGCGGCATAAAACCGACCATTCACTTCCGAACTTCGGTGGGACAAGGGGCAAAAATGGCAATGCCAATTTTTGCAATTTATAACGAAAAAGTTTTTAAAGACCCAAGTTTGAGCAAATATAACCAAAAAGGCAAATTTCCAGAACCTGCCATTAAACTAGACATCGAACTCGATTGTTCTAAATACAGACCAATTTCTAAACCAGACTCTTCGATGTACATTATGCCAACTAGTCACCCGTTGGGATTTAACTAAAATTAGTTATTGATAAGTAATCAAACACAATTATCCGATACTTTGAAAGTGTCGGATAAATTTGATTATCAATGAGTTATGGCAAAAAAATAATCTACAAAAATTTGGTTTACTACTTATGAAAATATACTTTTTACTCTTTTTTCTGTGCTTTTTGCCTTTTATTTTGTTTTCGCAAAACAATGAATGTAAAGATATGGTGTTAAAATCGGAATTAGCCTTCAAAAATGGTAATTTTAACAAAGCCATCGAAGATTTGAACCGCTGTTTTACAAATTTGACTTACATTGAAAAAGTAGAAGCACGCAAAATTAAGGCAAAATCTTATTTGGCAATAGATTCCACCAAAAAATCCAAACAAGAAATTCAAGAATTAATTTTTTTGAAACCTGATTTTGAACCAGCCTACGATGACTCCCCACTTTTCGAAGAATTGTTTACCCAAACCAAAAACGAATTAGAATCCGATCAAACTTCTTCGGTTTCCAAACGTGCCGAAAAAATAGAATTAGCTCCTGCCACCATGTCTGTGATCACGGATAAAGATATTAAAAAGCGTGGTTATCAAGACGTTGAACAAATTTTTCACGATCTTTCAGGCTTTGATATTTCGCGCTCCAACGGAATCGGTTATTCCAATTTGTACCAAAGAGGGTATAGATCGGCATCGAGTACGGACAGAACATTGGTTTTGGTTGATGGGGTTGAAGACAACGAACTTTATACAAACATTGCTTTTTTATCGCGCCAATTTCCTTTGAGTTATCTTAAAAAAGTAGAAGTTATTTATGGACCCGCATCGACAATGTACGGTTCTAATGCCTTTTTGGGCGTGATCAACATTGTAACCAAAGAAGAAAATGATTTGTTTAAGGCAGGAAAATCTGTTGGAGTTTCGGCTTATGCAGGTGCAGGAACTTATCAAAATCAATTTGCAGATTTAACTCTCGGTTTCAGAAAAAATAAGGCTGTTTTTACTGTTTCAGGCAGAATTTTTAGGTCTAACGAAATGGATTTGTCAAATTATCCTTATTGGAAATACGAATGGAAAGACGATTATTTTTCTGACGCAGCCTATTTGCGAAATTTATCGGTAAGCAGAGACGTTCCAAATTATTTGAAAAACAAAGGAATTTCTGCCATCAATAACGAAAATTATACCGTAAACTTTGATGCAAACGGAAATCCTAATGCAATTTTGCCTACAAATTTTGCTATCCAAAAAGCCAAGCAACTCGATAAAGAAAATTATATCAAAGACTCAAAAGGTAATCCTTTGGAATATTCAAACGCAAAAGAAAATATATATTTCGGAGGAAAATTTAAGTATCAAGACTTTAAAATTGGTTTTCAATATTGGAAACTCAACGAAGGAGCGGCGGGAATGTACGGAGATTACAACACCTATTCGGGTTCTGCCAACGGCTTGAAATGGAACACAGAAGAATGGTTTGTGTATGCACGTTACGACAAATATTTGACTGAAAGACTTTATTTTACAAGTTTTAGCCAATATAAAAGGCACTCTTTTACGCCTGAAACCGTAATTTCGACTTATGGAAGTTATGGCAGAGGCAGTTTAGGAATAGCGGAACTTGCCAACAACCGAATACCCACTTGGGCGGATACTTATTATTATCAAAGCAGTTCGCAATTCAGAACAGAAGCCCGTTTTTCTTATAATTTGACCGATAAATTGAATTTGCTTGGTGGTGCAGAATTTAGAAGTAGCAATATGCAAGGCGATTATGTTTTATCTTCTGTTCCACAACCAAATTTAATCGGTCAGCCTATAACAAAAGAGTCTTTTAATGGCGGAAACCAGTCCCCTGTACTTGATTTAGGTACTTTTGCACAATTTTCTTATAAAGCATCTGCTGTTTGGAATTTTGTTTTTGGGCATCGTTTGGATTACAACAGCATCAAAGATGGGAATTTGGGTTATGGAACGGTCAATAATAGCCGCTTGGTGGCAGTTTTTTCGCCTCAAAGATATATTTTTAAGTTGATGTATTCGGAAGCCTTTAAAGATGCTTCGTTTTTTAACAAATATGCTACTTCATTGATCCGAAAAAGTAACCCAAAACTAAAGCCTGAACAAGTCAAAAATATAGAATTTAGTAGCAGATGGACTCATTCTGAAGGCAATTATGCCGAATTTATTGCCTATTATGCCGAATATAGCAATGTGATCGAGGAGCAAACACAGCCTGATGGAACTACGCAATTTGTAGATAATGGCAACCGAAAAATTGCAGGTTTTCAGTTTAATTCTAACAAACGCTTCAAAAATTATGAGTTTTATTTTAATGCTACTTCTACTTTTCCGCAGGATAATGGAGTTAGAGTGGGAGATATTGCCAAATTTCAATGCAATTTTGGAGCAAATGCCCATTTTTTTATGGAAAAACTAAATCTAAATTGCCGATTAAATTATGTTGGAGAACGTTTGACAGGAAAAACTACCACCGTTGGCGAAAATCCTTTTGATAAAGTCGATCCTTATTTGAATGTAAATACGACCATTTCCTATGAAGTTTTGAAAGGCTTAAATTTGCAAATGATCATCAATAATTTGTTAGATTCTGAATATTTTGATCCTGGCATTAGGTCTGCCAATGCCAAATTGTACGCGCCTTTATTGCCCCAAAACCGTAGAACTTTGCAAATTCGTTTGGCTTTTGATTGGAAATAATTTGATTGGTCAATACTTGTTTATAGTTTTGGATTCAAACACATCACCATTCTTTCTTCCTGATCGCCATAGTAGTTGTTGTCAAAAGAATGAGCTACAAATTGCAATTTTTTATATAATTTCAAGGCTGCGTGGTTTGTTGGCGAAACGGTCAAAAAAATTTGTGTAATGCCATGATTTTTCATTTTTTCGATCAAACTTTGAGATAAAGAAAACCCTACTCCCTTGCTTTGAATATCAGCTGAAACTGCCAAAGACAAAATCCAACCTGTTTGGGTTTGAATGTTGTAATTTCCAAGCGTGTAGCCCAAAACTTTATTTTGCGAATCGGTAGCAATCAAAAAACAATCTTGGCAAATGTCGTAAAATTGCCTAAGCACGAACAAAGGATAAGACATTTTGCCAAAAACTTGTTTTTCTAGTTCGAAAATGCCTTTTAGGTCATCTTCCAAAACGGTGTTTATTAAAAATTCATTTTCCATCATTATTTTTTCTTTTTTAAATCTCTATAAATATTTCCTAAAAAAATAGCTAGTCCATAGTTGTAATACCAGCCATCATAATCGGCTTCAAAACCTGAAACATTGATGGTTTTGCGATATCCTCCACGCGCAATTATTCCAAACCAACGCGTAGGTTTGATCAAAATATTTAAACCACTTTCAAGAGGAACAAAAACTCCATTTTTTTCATTAAATACCAAGCCTTGATCGTTTACAGTTTTTAAACTAGAATAACCTATACCAAACTCCAATGGAACGCTTAATTCCAAATAAGAACGATAGAAAAAAATATATTCAGGGCTTAAAGTAAAAAAATATAAACTTAGTTCTCTATTTAGTACAGCTTGAGAATTGTTTGAATTTGACTGACTTTTAATTCTTAGAGGAGCTTTTGAACTTGCCGAAATATTTGCAAATCCTAGCCAATATTTCCATCTTTTGTAGCGTGCGCCCAACTGCACTCCATACAAATTTACAGGATTTTCTTGATTTTTTTTTTGTTTAAACTCAAAAAGGTATTTCTTGAATCAAAAGCCAATAAAATGGCAAATTTTTTTGCAGGTTGATTTTTTACAGAATCTTTTTGTGCAATTAAAATTCCTTGACAAAAGATAAAAATAAGTAAAAATATATATAATTTTTTCATTTTGTTTTTTTGCTTAGACTATTCTTTTATCAAAACGTTTAAAGCAAAAAAATATTTACTGATGTACTTAAAAATAAGGAATTATTATTTAGCTTTTGGATTATAAATGAGCCATTATTGAGTAAATATTTATTTATTTTTCTATCTTAGGACTAATTTTTACAAACTGTTTTTCTAAAAAAATGAAAAAAAATTTGTATATTGCTTTTTTTTCTTAATTTTGATTATCAAAAATCTGTTCACCTTAAAATTATTGCAAATTGAAAAAAATAGGTATCTTATTCGGACAAGAAAATACATTTCCGCAAGCATTTGTTGAAGCGGTAAATGCGAAAAACCAAAAAGGAATTCATGCAGAATTGGTTTCTGTGGAAAAATGCGAACAAGCCGTTGATTCTGGTTATGCGGTGATTATTGACAGAATTTCTCAAGACGTTCCTTTTTATCGTGCCATGCTCAAAAATGCAGCTATTTGCGGAACAGCTGTGATCAACAATCCATTTTGG
>RDXG01000365.1 GCA_004292785.1 Bacteroidota bacterium | reverse complement strand
AATCATTGTTAAAAATTTGATTTTTTTAATTGAATATTTTATCATTCAATTTGAGCTTTCTTATTATCTTTTTCCTAGCAATACTTTAATTTACATTCATGATGCCCTCAAACCGCATTGTTACAAACCCGATGCCTCTATTTTTGAGAAAGAACCTATAGAAATTGAGTTTACCAACCCCAAAGACGAAAAAACATACAAGGCAAACCTCGACCCTAAAGTGGTTATGGAAGTGCTTTCGGACGATTTGAAAGTGAAACTAGGAAATTATAAAAAAATAGACTCTTTGCAACAAATTATTTTCATAGAACAAAATAAAATGGGCGTATATGTGCATGAAAGAATGGGCAATAATTGGCTAGAAAGCAAATATTTTGAAGAAAATGAGTCGGTTTTTATTTTGGATTGTGCGGTTTTGTTGAAAAAATTGTATAGAAATGTGAAATTTTAGCAAAAAGCCCTTTGGAAAGCGGGCTTTTTTGAGTTTATTTTAATTTTCCCTGCACAAATTTTAAAGCCATTTGCATATTTTTGACCTCACCCACATACTTCCCACTTTCCAAGTCATAAAGTTTACAATTAATTTTAAAAGTAACAGCCAAAGCATTTAAGCCTTTTTCAGGATCATTTTCGGTAAAAACATAGTTTTTGACATCTACAATTTCTATTGTACTGCCTTTTTGATCTCCATGTGCAGAAGTTGCTAAATAATTTTGATCTTGATACCAAAACACAAAACCATCATGCTTATTCCCATAATAATTAAACTTAGTATCTTGGGTAAATGATTTTTGCCCTTTTTCAAAAATCTTTTTGATAAATGAAAAATTTGAATAATCAGCATAAGCTATCGAAGGAGCTACAATAAAAATATTTTGTATAGCTCTAGTATTTGTGTCCGAATCAAATACCAATTTTGACAAACAAAGATTAGGATTTATATAAGTTGGAGGCAATGGTTTCCAATTTATTCTATCAAAAGGGCGATCTGCAATACTTCCAGACCAACTAACGAAAACAGGTTTATTCAATGGCATTTTCTCTGAAAGAGGAATGCCTGTTCCTGAAAAAAAAGTTCCTATAATTTCGCCAATAAAACTGTCTTGTTTTAGTAGAGGCATTTCAGCAGAAATATCCGTCTCTTTTTTGCAAGCTGTGAACAACACAAGAATTGCAAATATAAATAAAAGATTTTTCATGATTTTTAAGATTTTTAAATCAAAAATGTGTGTTTGAAACTTCGCAAATTTAAAACAAAAATTAGTAAAACAAATATAAATTTAAAAAACTAAAAATAGTTGTATCCAAAAATAAAAAAACATATTTTTACAAAAAAACAAACAAAAACTTATGCAAAAAATAGTTTATTTCCTTATTTTATGCTTTCCTTTGGTTATTTTTGCCCAAAAAAGTAAATCTAGTTATAGTTTAGAATCCCCAAAAGAAACCGTAAAAACTCATTCCAAATTTTTGGAAAACGACAATTATTTCCCTTCTATTTCTGCCAAAACCTTGAATAATGAAGATGAACTTTCTGCCCAAGAAATAAGAGATCGAGCCATGAAACTCAAACATATTTTTAACGGTTTGGGCATTCATTTGAATTATAGAATTATTCCTGACGATCCAAATTATGTAGATAGTGCGCAAGGCAAAAAAAATATTTATGTCCTAAAAAACACCGAATCAGATATTTTTTTGGAAAAAATTGGTAATAAATGGTTATATTCTGCACATACTGTAGAAAAAATACCCGAAATTTTTAGTAGAACCTACCCTTTTGGTACAGACAAATTATTGGAAATGACCCAAGATTTTAACATCGATCTCATTGGTTATTTGTACCTTTGGCAATATGTGGGCATTGGTTTTACCCTGATTTTTAGTTTAATTATTTACAAAATATTTAGGTTTTTAGCCCTAAAAAAGCCGTTTTTCAAAACTTTAGTCAAATACGGACACGAACAGTTGGCAAACAAATTTATAGAACCTGCCGCCAAACCTTTTAGTTTTTTGATCACTTTTGCAATTTTGACTTTGGCTTTCCGAGTTTTGCAAATTCCTGCCTTCATTTCGCAATATATCTTGCTGGTTTTCA
The DNA here is from genome assembly GCA_004292785.1 of Bacteroidota bacterium. Classification (GTDB taxonomy): domain Bacteria; phylum Bacteroidota; class Bacteroidia; order Cytophagales; family Thermoflexibacteraceae; genus RDXG01. Next base: position 10,686 of record RDXG01000365.1, on the reverse strand, counting down.
ATGTGTTGATGTCTTTTTTCTTGGTGCAAATTTGTTATTATTTGGTTGATGCTTTGGCTTTTTATTCGCAACGCGCTGCCGAAAAATCGGATAATCAACTTATTCCTCTGCTTAAAAATATTCTCAAAATTGTGGTTGTTATTTTTGGAAGTTTGTTTATATTGCAAAAGGCAGGCATGGATATTACGAGTCTTGTGGCGGGCATTTCGATTGGCGGTTTGGCTTTGGCTTTGGCTGCGCAGGACATGATCAAAAATTTGTTTGGTTCTTTGATGATTTTTGTGGACAAACCCTTCCAAGTTGGCGATTGGATTGTGGCAGACAAAATTGACGGAACTGTGGAAGAAATTGGCTTTCGTTCTACCAGAATCCGCACTTTTTATGATTCGGTAACGGCTATTCCCAACGGGAAAATGGCAGATTTAACGATTGACAACATGGGTTTGCGAGTTTTTAGGCGTTACCAAACCAGAATTTGCATTGCGGGAAATGTGCCGCCAGATGTGGTAGAATTGTTTGTTTTGGGACTGAAAAAAATTGTAGAAAATCACCCAAAAACCCGAAAAGACAATATGCAAATTAGTTTAGAAGACATTTTGCCTTCGGGTTCGAAAAATATTTTGTTTTATATTTTTTTCGAAGTACCTTCTTGGACAGAAGAAATGGATTTTAGACAAGAAATTTTATTAGAAATTTTGCGTTTGGCTCAGCAATTAGGAATTTCTTTTGGCATACCAAGTTCGGTGGTTCATGTTGAAACTTTCCCTGAAAAAATAGCAATTCGACCTATTTTTCAAGGTACAAAAGCAGAAAATCTGAAAAAAATGGAGGATTTTTTGGCAGGAAGAATAAAAACATAGATTTACAATAATTTGGATCACTTTTTTCTCTAATATTTTTTTTAATTAATCTTTATGACACACCAAACAGAATATCAAAAAATTGTTTTCGAAGCAGAAAATTCTATCTTGGAAGTTTTTTGGACAAATACAGATTTACTCGATGAGGAATCATACAAAAAAGAGGTTTTATGGCAACTAGACATAGTTTTGCAATATTGTCCAAAAAATATTTTGATCGATACTCGTTTTTTTGATTTTACAATTACGCCAGAAGTTCAGGATTGGGCAAATACAGAAGTTTTGCCTAAGGTTATGACTACAGGAGTACGAAAAATTGCTCTTTTGATTAGTAAAAGCCTATTTGCACAAGTTTCTATCGAACAGCAAATGGAAGACAATCCCAATGCGCTAAATTTAGTTGCATATTTTGAGGATTATGAAAGCGCAAAAAAATGGTTATTACTTTAAAAAATATTATTTTTTTGGTTTTTGCCTTATAAATTTTCTATTTTCTGATCAATCCACACCGAATCCATCAAAATTTTGGTTTTTTTGAAGCCAATTTTTTGTAAATTCTTAAAAGTTTCTTCAAAACCCATCGAAATTTCTCGTGGGTGATGGGCATCAGAATTGACTGTGATCGGAATGTTCATTTTTTGCATTTGTTCTAAAATCCAAAAACTAGGATAAGGCTCAAAAGTGGCTTTTTTATATATTCCACGCGTGTTTACTTCGACAATTACGCCCAAATCTGCGATCATTTCTAGGGTTTGCAAAACTTCTTTTTTGTACCAAGTTTCTTGTTCGGAAAACAAAGCCAAATTTGTATTGTGCATCTTGAATTTGTCCAAATGCCCAATAATGGTTGGCGGAGCTTCTGCAAGCATTTGGCGAGTTAGTTCAAAATATCTTTTGCCTGCTTGCGCAATTTGTCCATTAAAAATTTCTTGTAAACCATGCACAAAAACGGCTTGTGTACTGTCAATTTCCCAATATTTGCCATCTGCAAAAGCATCTACAAAATGAATAGAACCGATTGTATAATCCAAATTTAGGCTTTTAATAAAATCGTCTTGTGGACTGATTTGATTTGGCACAAAATCTATTTCCAAACTTGCATATAATTGAATTTTTTGTTCATATTTGATCTTTAAATCGGCTATTTCAGTCAAATATTGGGCAATTTTTTCTTTTTTCATAAACCAAACACACTCAAAAGGCGCAGGCGAATGAGAAGAAAAACCGTAGGAAATAAAACCTTGCGCAACCGCTTCTGTTACATAACTTTCTAGCGATTCTTTGCCGTCGCAATAGTAAGAATGGGCATGATAATTTGTTAAATTCATTGTTTTTTTGACAAATATACGTAAGTCAAATTTAAAATCACAGAAAAAGTCTATGTTACAATAAATATTTATGAACTTTTTAGCACATTTATATCTTTCTTTTGATCAAGAACAAATTTTGATCGGAAATTTTATTGCAGATTTTGTCAAAGGCAAAGAATTTGAAAAATATTCGCCTGAAATCCAAAAAGGCATTATTTTGCACCGAAAAATTGATTTTTTTACCGATCAGCACCCCATTGTTAAGCAATCTGTGAAAAGGTTGCAAAGCACGCAAGGCAGATATGCTTCGGTTTTGGTAGACGTTTTTTATGATTATTTTTTGGCGAAAAATTGGAAAAATTATCATATCGAAGAACTTGATTTTTTTGCACAAAATACTTACCTTTCATTTCAGAAAAATCAGGAATTTTTGCCCGAAAAATTACAAAAAATTTTGCCTTTGATGATCCAAAATAATTGGCTAGTGAATTATGCAAATTTCGAAGGCATTGACAAAAGTTTGAAAAGTTTGGCAAAACGCGCTACTTTTGAATCGCAAATTTTGAACGCTTTGCAAGATTTTCAGAACAATATTGAAGATTATGCGCAAGATTTTGCAATTTTTTTTCCTGATTTGATAGGATTTGTTAAACAAAATAATTAAATTTGATCATATTTTTTGATTTTGCAATTTTGATAAAAAAGGCTTTGTATGTTTGAATCACAGAATTTAGAAGACGCAGAAAAAGAGTTAATTGCCCGTTTTGATCAGCAATTTTATGCTGGTGAAATAGGTTTTTTTGATGCAAATAGTTTTGAGTTTTTGATCGGATTTTTTTCTGAAAATGATTATCCTCAAAAAGCCTTAAAAGCGGTTGAAAAAGCCCTCGAATTATATCCGTACAGCACTTATTTTTTTGTAGAAAAAGCAAAAGTTTTGTTGTTGCACAAAGAACCCGAAAAAGCCCTGCCAATCATCGAATTTGCGGAGTCCGTACAACCTTCCGATATTGATACTTTGTTGGTGAAGGCTTGCGTGTTGCAACAGCTCGACAAACACAAAGAAGCAATCAAAATTTATGAATATTTATTGGTTTTTTCGTCTGAAAAAGCTGAAATTAATGCACAAATTGGGCTTTCTTACAAAATTTTGGAGCAATATTCCAAAGCAATTCCTTATTACAAAAAAGCCTTAGCCTTAGACCTTTCGCAAAAAGAAGTTTTGTACGATTTAGCTTTTTGCCTCGAAAAAGCAGGAGAATTGGCACAAAGCATCACTTTTTACGAAAAATTCATCAACCAAGACCCCTATTCTAAGGAAGCTTGGTTCAATCTTGGTGAAATTCATTTGCAACTCAACCAGCAAAGCGAAGCCCTCGAAGCCTTTGATTATGCGGTAGTCATTGACGAAAATTTTGCTGACGCACACAGAGGCATGGGTCATGTATATATGAATTTGGAACGCTGTGAAGAAGCCTCAGAAAGTTATAAAAATGCCGTTTTTCACGATCCATCAGCCGATAATTATTGCCATTTAGCCGCAAGTTTGGAACAACTCAACTCTTACGAAAACGCCATCATTTACTACAAATCTGCCATAAAAATAGACCCAAATTATGCCGAAGCTTGGTATGGAGTGGCTTGTTGTTTGGATAAATGTTTGAAATGGTATGAAGCGATTCATTTTTACAGAAAAGCAATAGAATTTGACAAAGAAAACGGAAATTATTGGTTTGCTTTGGCGCAAGCCGAATTTCAGGTCGGAAATAACGAAACTTGCCACGAATGTTTTGAAATTGCAAATCAATATTTGGCAATAAAAACAAATTTTTGGTTGATTTGGGCAGACGTTTATTACCAACAAAACGAATACGAAAAAGCAGCAGAAATTATGAATTCGGGATTGGAAGAACAGCCAAAAAATGCCGAAATGCTCTATAAATTAAGTGCTTATTTGATTTTGGTAGGCAAATACAAAGAAGCCATGAAACATTTGCAAAACGCTGCCATTCTCGACCCAAAACAACATCATATTTTGTTTGATATTTTTAAAAATCCTGAAACCAGAAATATGATTAGTAAAATTGTTCAGGAATTTGGTGATTAGAATAAAAATTACAGATGTAACACACTCTCGTAGGGTGTGAACAAACTTTTCGATAAAATTGTCCGACAAATGTCTGACAAGGGTATTTTTTGTCTGACGTTTGTCGGATAATTTTTATTAGAAAAGTTACAAAAATAAGATAATGAAAAATAAAATATTATTTTTATTAATCTTTCTGATGGCTTGTAGTGAGAATACTTACGACATTGAGAGATTATACCTTGAAAATAAAGAAAACATAAATATTGTCAAAGATAGTCTTGTCAATTATGGTCTACAAAATGATCATTTCGTTTTTTACGATCCTTTTTATGACGACAAAAAAATTATTGGAAATCAATTTACATATATACGCGCTCACAAACGGATAAATGGAGTAATTTATGTAGATTTTTGTATATCAAATATTGATCATACAGGTTTATTCTTTGTTTCAGATACATCTGAATTAAAAAAGATGTACAAAATGTACAAAGAGAAAAAATTTGAATATTATAATATTGAACTTAGAATCATTGATAAAAATTGGTTTGCATATACACAAGATCATCATGCAACACTAATGGATATAAATTTGGAAAACATTGATAAATAAGTGATTATACAAAATAAAAATACTTTTGTCAGACATTTGTCGGACAATTTTTATTAGAAAAATTTATAGATTTAGCAAAAAAATTAAACCCAAGCCATGCAATTACTCGATTGGTTAGTCCTCATTGGCACTACCGCTTTTATTACGATTTACGGCATTTGGAAAACCAGAAACAACAAAAATGTTTCTGATTATTTGCTTTCGCGAAAAATGAAATGGTACACCGTTGGGTTGTCAATTATGGCAACGCAAGCAAGTGCGATCACGTTTTTAAGCACGCCAGGTCAAGCTTATACCGATGGAATGAGGTTTGTGCAATTTTATTTTGGTTTACCTTTGGCTATGATTTTTCTTTCTGCGGTAATTTTGCCTTTGTACCGAAAACTCAATGTTTATACTGCCTACGAATTTTTGGAGCATCGTTTTGATCTAAAAACGCGCGCTTTGGGAGCTTTTTTGTTCCTTGTTCAGCGGGGTTTGGCAGCGGGTTTGACCATTTACGCCCCTTCGTTGATACTTTCTAGCATTTTGGGCTGGGATATTTATATTTTGAACATCATTTTGGGCGGAATTGTGATCATTTATACCGTTGCAGGCGGCACAGAAGCGGTTAGTCAGACGCAAACGCAACAAATGGCAGTTATTTTTGTCGGAATGTTGATGGCAGGAATTGTGGTTTTTAATCTGTTGCCCGCAGATGTTTCTTTTATGGACAGTTTGAAAATTGCAGGCAAAATGGATCGTTTTTGATTTTAAGTTCGATTTTGAAAGCAAATACAACATTTGGTCAGGAATTATTGGCGGTTTTTTCTTACAACTTTCTTATTTTGGAACAGATCAGTCGCAGGTGCAACGTTATTTGGGCGGAAAATCTTTAACAGAAAGTCGTTTGGGTTTGCTTTTTAATGGTTTTATCAAAATCCCCATGCAATTTTTGGTTTTATTGATTGGTACAATGGTTTTTATTTTTTATCAATTCCAACAACCTCCTATTTTTTTTAATCGTATAGAAATACAAAAAATTTACGAAAGCGAATCTGCCCAAGAGTTTAAAAATTTAGAAAAAGAATATGCGCAAGCATTTGGTCAGAAAAAAGAGTCAATGAATTTGTTGGTTGAGGCTTTACATTCGGAGAAAAATATAGAAAATCAAGAAAAAAAGTTAAAAACTGATGATTTTTCTTTGCAAAAAATTCGTAAAAAAGCAATAAATTTGATTCATGAAAATAATTTACGCTTAGGAAACGTTAAAGCTAATGATACAAATTATATATTTTTGACGTTTGTCATGAATCATTTGCCTACGGGCATTATTGGCTTGTTGATTGCGGTTATTTTGGCGGCTTCCATGTCTTCTACGGCTTCAGAATTAAATGCTTTGGCATCTACAAGCGTGATTGATGTATATAAAAGAAGTATCAAAAAAAACGAAAGTGAAGCGCATTATGTAAAAGCCTCAAAGTGGGCAACTGTTTTTTGGGGAATGTATGCCATTGTTTTGGCTGAATTTGCCAACAAATTGAGTGGTAATTTGATAGAAGCGGTTAATATTTTGGGTTCTTTGTTTTATGGTACAATTTTAGGAATCTTTTTAACAGCTTTTTTTCTAAAAAAAGTTGGCGGAAACGTTGTTTTTTATGCGGCAGTCTTTGCAGAATTGGTGGTTTTTGGTCTTTGGTACGCCAATGATTTGGGAATAATCAAAATTTCGTATCTTTGGTATAACCTTATTGGTTGCTTTTTGGTACTTGGTATTAGCCATGTGGCAAGTTTTTTTTGGGAAAAACAAATCAAATAAATTGATAAGATTTAATTTAAAAATTTTATGAAAATTCATGCAGTAATCTTACTTTTATTCATTTCAACTTGTGCTTTTGCGCAACAGTCCCAAGTGATCACGATCAACAAAGGCGTGGGCGATAGAGGTAACAGTGGTTTTACGAATGATCCAAACGGAATCGTAGAATTACAAATATTTGCTCCAGGCGCAACTCAAATGATGTTGAGTAGTAAGCCTAGTTTTTCTGGGGCAGAATGGGAAACTTTCAGGGACACCAAAAGGTGGCAGCTAGAGGGGGAAGATGGCTATAAATCTGTTTTTGCAAAATTCAGGTTTAAAGACAACACTGAAACTAAACACACCGAAGCACATATTCAGTTAGACCGTAAGCCGCCCACCAATGGAAGACTAATTATTGAGGGCGGTAGTACACATACAAGTTCAGAACGTAGAGTTGTCAAAATGGATATTGATGCTGAAGACGCACTTTGGATGCAAGTAAGTAATACCAAAGATTTTAAAGGCGCAACTTGGGAGTCTTTCAAAAAAGGAGCAAAAACGTGGGTTTTATCCAATAATGATGGCAAACAATCGGTTTATGTCCGTTTCAAAGATTTGGCAGGAAATATTTCTGAACCTTCTGAAGCAAATATTATTTTGGATAGAACTCCTCCTACCCAAGCCAAAATAGTTGTCAATGGTGGGGCAGAATTTACTACTTCAAACAAAGTAAAACTTAAAATCTATGCACAAGGAGCAACACAAATGTTCATTAGTATTTTGGATAAATGGCTTCCTTATCAAGAAGATTATGAGTTGGAACTCCCTACAAATACAGAAGGTCCTACACACATAGAAGTCAGTTTTGCAGATGAAGCGGGAAATAGAACCTTGAAAGTTTATGACGATATTATTGTGGATACCACTCCGCCTGAAGACACAAAAATAGTAGTTAGCGGAGGGGATAAATACATCAAACAAAATACAGTTCCTTTGAATATGTCTGCAATGTCTGCTAACGAAATGATGATTAGCAATGATGCAACATTTAAAGGTTCTCAATGGGTTCCATACAATATTGTGTATCAAGGTTGGAAACTTACTCCAGGAAATGGCGAAAAACAAGTATTTGCCAAATTTAGAGATCGTGCAGGCAACGAATCGCAACCTGTGGTTGCAGAAATTACGGTTGATAATGAAGCTCCTAAAAATTTGTCTGTCAAAATCGTAGGTAAAATTCGTCAAAGTACAAACAACAAAGAGGGAATCGTAGATTTAGAAATTACAGCCGAAGGAGCAGATTACATGATGTTGAGCAACTCTCCCGATTTTTATAAAGCTCGTTGGGATCCCTTTAAAACTTTGCGCGAAGCATGGCTTTTGGGAACAGCAAACGAAGACGGAGACAAAACAGTCTACATTAAATTTCGTGATAAAGCAGGTAATGTTAGCGAATCTATCATGACAAAAATTAGGTTAGATAGAACAGGCCCTTTGGATTGTAAAATTTCTGTTAAAGGCGAATATGTAACTTCCTTAGACATAGAAATAACAACTTTTGCCAGAGGGGCAGAACGCATGATGATTTCCAACGATATGAGTTTTAGTAATTCGGAATGGATGCCTTACAGTTCAATAGCAAAGTGGAAACTTGAAGATAGAGATGGAAAAAATATTCCTATTTATGCAAAATTTGATGATGCCGCAGGAAATCCTTCAAGGGTTGTAGCTACTAGCGTAAATTTGGATAGAACACCTCCTCAAAATTGTGAAATCAAAATCAATGGAGGAGATGAGAAAACAAATAATATCGATAAAAAAGTCTTCCTAAAAGTAAAAGCAGAAGAAGCCAAATTCATGATGATCTCTAACCAAATTAACTTTAATGGAGCAAGATGGGACGGTTATACAGAGGAAATTATTAGTAATTGGATTTTGCAAGGTGAAGACGGGGAAAAATTCGTATATGTAAAGTTTAAAGATATTGCTGGCAATGAATCACAAATATTTAATGCCAAAATATTTTTAGACAGGAAGCCTCCTATGGGCGGTGCGGTCAAAATCCTTAGCGAAAATGAGTTAAGTAGAATTCAAAAAGTTGATCTCGAACTCTCTGCTGAACAAGCAGACGAAATGATGATTTCTAATTTCTACGATTTTAGAGATGGAAAATGGGAGGCTTATATGAACCGAAAATCGCAATGGCCTTTAATTGATGCAGACGGTCTGAAAACTGTTTTTGTCAAATACAGAAAGAAAGTAACGGAAAACAATTACAATTACTCCATTATTGCTTATGACAAAATTGGTTTGGACAGACGCGCTCCTGCCAACGGTTCTTTGGTCATTAACGACAAAGCCAAGTATTGCACAGACATCAAAAGACAGGTAACTTTGCGTTTGTATGCACGAGAAGCCACAGAAATGATGATTAGCAATGAACCAGACTTTGCAAATTCTGAATGGCGAAAATACGAATTGTTTGTAAATAATTGGGATTTGGGGGGGGAGGACACCACAAAATATGTATATGCCAAATTTAGAGACAAAGCCCAAAATGAAACCAAAGCAATCATGTCATCTATCATTATGGACAGGCAAGAACCGACAGAAGCCGATGTTGATATTGATAACAATCTGACCTGTACCAACAATGCAGGAAATAAAGTATTGCTCAAAATAAAAGCAAAGGGGGCTACAAAAATGATGATCAGCAACCGTGAAAAATTTAGTCCTGAACTAAGATGGGAAACCTACGAAGAAGTCAGAGAATGGCGTTTGGAAGGAATGTCGGGAACAAAAGTAGTTTATGTCAAGTTCAAAGACGACGCAGATAACGAGTCTAGTGTTGCAAAAGATGATATTTTGCTAGACACACAAGCACCAATTTCTGGTACAGTCAAAATAAATGATGGCAAAACAATTACCAACGAATCCACTGTTTTACTAAAACTCAATGCCAGAGATGCAGACTATATGTGGATCAGCAACGACTCAAAAGACTTGGAAGAACAAAACCCTGAACAACAAAATTGGGAGCCGTATCAACCTATCAAAGAGTGGCATTTGACAGAAGGGGCAGGAAGAAGAAGCGTGTATATCAAATACAAAGACAGTTGTGAAAACAAAGTTTTACGCCCCATTTCGGCAAGTATTACGGTTGCTTATGACGAATAATTTTTTGTAAAGTCGGTGTAAAAGCCGACTTTATTTTAATCTAAAAGTTGAATATAATAAGTTTTTAATACCTTCTTTTCTCGCAAATAATACAGTTTTTTCATTGCCAAATGAATGGATTCGTACAAAGAAGTCATCAAAAAACCTTGCTCATGTTTGTAAGAAAGCGCATCTTTTAACTTTTTATTAGGCACAAATTGGGCATTTTCCAAATAAATTTCTACATACAAAAGCCTTTTTTCCTTTGGTATTTCTTGTAATTTTATACCCAACTCTCCACTAATTGTGTCTGTTTGTAAAGCCAACAAATGATTATCTAAAACTCCTCCTGTAAACCTGAAAGCTATATCTGGCGCAGAAAGCAGAAAAGTGTCTTTGGTTTCTTGATCAATTTTTATTGCAGACGAGCTTTCTTCCAAACTTTGATGATATTGTTCATAAATTTGCCTAATATCCCAAGTTTTTATTGAGGTTTGGATTCCTTGAACAAAATTTGTGTCTATTTCTAAAAAAATATTTTTCAGAAAAACCTTGTCTTTTGCCATATTTTTTTCCAAATCAGTTTGATGCAAATTATAAAACTCAAAATTCCACGCAAATCTATCCACAAAATCTACAGCCTCTATATTTTGCAAACCGCCATGATATTGCCTATAATTTCGTTTTTCTAAACCTTTGTCAAAAGCAGATGAAAAACTAAAATGTTCAAATTTTTCATTGTCAAACGCCTTTAACAAATTTCTATTTGATATATTTTTTGGGGTAAAAACAAGAACATAAACCAATTTTTGGACTTTCCAAGACTGAAAAGGTACTGCCCAAACATCAATTTGATTGCCTTCTGAAAGCCATTTTTC
>RDXG01000018.1 GCA_004292785.1 Bacteroidota bacterium | reverse complement strand
GGCTTGCAAAATATCTGCAATTTGATTAAGGCTTTCAATTTTTGGCAAAGACTCCAATTTGGCTAAGGCTTGAATTTGGTTTTTGTTGATTTTGACTTTACCCGACAAAATGTTGTTTTTGAGTTCAGGGTTTTCTTTGCCAATTAAGTCGATGCCTTTGGCGAATTGGGCATCATTAACAATCGTTCTCGAAGAAACTCCGTATTCTTGTGCAAGTCTATCTTTGGTATGTTCAACCTTGTGCAAGTTTTGCACAAGGTCAGCTTGACTTGCATTTGATTCGACCTTGTGCAAGTTTTGCACAAGGTCAGTTTGACTTGCATTTGATTCGACCTTGTGCAAGTTTTGCACAAGGTCAGTTTGACTTGCATCTGATTCGACCTTGTGCAAGTTTTGCACAAGGTCAGTTTGACTTACATCTGATTCGACCTTGTGCAAGTTTTGCACAAGGTTAGTTTGACTTACATCTGATTCGACCCTGTGCAAGTTTTGCACAAGGTCAGTTCTTGTTCCGCTTATCAATTTTTGGGCATGATATTTTTTACCTCTCAAATAGCTTGCTTGTTCAATGCTCAAATTTCTCCGCCCCAACTGATTGTTATACATCCAAAGTTTGACTTCCTCTATGTCCTTAAAAGCAAGAGTTTTTATTTCAAAATTAATTTTTAGTTCAGTACAAATTTCATGGCGATTGTGTCCATCTATCAAAATGTACTTGTCTGCATTGGAATCGTGCCAAACTGTAAGAGCCTCTCGACAGCCTTGTGCCAAAATATTTTGCTTTAATTGCTCATATTCTTCGGTTTGCAAAGGCGGAATAATCTCCTTCAACTCTTGAAGGATCAGCAACTGCTCTTTTTTGGATTCTTCCATTTGTTTTTTGGCAGTACCAATTTCGCCAATACTAAATTCTTTTTTTGCCATTTTATTTTAAAATTTCTTTAGCCAAATTCATATAATCTTCCGCACCATTACTTTTTGGTTGATATTCAAAAATATTTTTCCTAAAATGTGTAGCTTCGGTAAGTGCAATATTTAAACGAATAACAGTATCAAAAACATGAATATTTTCAGACTTTTTTAATGCCTGCGCAATTTCTCTGTGAATGGAAGTACGCCCGTCTATTTGAGTAATCAAAACTCCTAACAATTTTACTAGCGGATTTAGATTTTCCTGTGCCTCCTCTATTGCTCTAAGTGTTGCCTCCAAACCTTTGATGGATAGCGTTTCAGCTTTGGCAACAATTAGTGCCTCATCACAAGCAATTAAGGCATTTATTGTCAAAACTTCCAAACTTGGTGGACAATCAACAAAAATATAGTCATAATTTTGTTTAGTTGGTTGCAAAATTTTTCGCAACTTAAAAAAACCATTCATTTCAGTTCTTAAAATATTTGCCGCCTCCGAAAGTCCAAGTTCTGATGGCACAATATCCAAATTTGTACTAATTTTTTGAATTGATAAACTTTGCTCAGCACAAAGCGATTCATAAATACTTTGTACAGGTTCTTCAATTCCCACCGACTGACTCAAATTTGCCTGCGGATCGATGTCAATCAACAACACTTTTTTTC